>WRCY01000031.1 GCA_009783695.1 Oscillospiraceae bacterium | reverse complement strand
CTGCCTGATGAAATTGAACCGCCTGCTCAACCGGAGCCCGAACCCGAGGAATACCCGAACTTAAAACCGCTGGAGCTTCTGGGGTATTATATTGATGAAGACGGCAATGTGTGGGTAGACATCAGCGACTGGGAAATCTGCGAGCCCGATGTTTTCCGCGAATATATGTTCGGGACGTGGGAGGGGCAAGCATGGATGAACTGGGATGACGAGTATTTGCAACTAAAAGACTACTTCTTTTTAGATGATTCTGAGGAAACCTATTCTCACAATCTGCGTTTCGCATACAAGTATTACCGTTACGGCGATACAGTCATATTCTTTTGTTCAAATTATCAAGTAGAGGGTGCTATATTTTGGCTTGATATCAATGAGCCGGATATTCTGTATAACGAGATACTTTATAGCAGAGCTGAGGGGGTTTATACACTTGCGAAATTTAGTCAAGCACATATCCCTCCGCGCAACCTTTCGGAGGAAATCACCTATCTGATAAAAATTGACGGATATGTAAACGAGCCCGAAAATGGCTATATGAGCCGTCTGCGCTTATATGAAATAATGCGTGATTATGATATTGATTTTGAGTTGATTTTTGACATAAGGCATATTGAATTTATTGACGGTCAATATATTCACTTTACCATGGACGGGTATTTTAACACTTTCCCGATATATCTTATTTCTGAAGAACCCGATAAGCTCGTGTTTAAATCATCTGTATCAGAGATGTGGGAAGCATTCGTTGATGTGATATATATTATTGAAAAAGTGAACGGCGGGTGGACGCGAACGATTGAAATAGACCAAAAGCAGCTTGAAGCGGCAACTTTTAAAATGAATGAATAGTATAAACAGTATAATCCCGGTGCGATGCAAACTGCGATATTTTTATATATCGCAGTTTACCACTATTCAGTAAGGTTATTTAAAAATAAACATCGGGAAAGTATTATTATAACCTTTCTGTCCTTTAAACTGAACTGTGTCATTTTGGAAGCTCGATTTAAACGCTGCAAAGGTCGTCGGAAATTGAGGGTATCCTGTTTGTGGAGTTCTTAATGGGTCAATAACTATAAAATCACTATTTGCAGTACCGTTATTTCTAAAAGCAACAATTAAGGCAAAGTGGTCATAATTGTTGTTATTCCCCGAAACAACAACCGGTTTACCCGAATGCAATTGGCTCCGAATAGTTGCAAGATTATGATTATGAATGTCAACAAAACCCTCCCATTGTGCAAATCCACCGCTGTCTATATATCCATTTGTAAAGCGATTATTGAAAAATGTGGTTGGATTAACTGACGAGTGATATAAATAGTGACACCCCATCATAATTGAATACGCAAGACATGGACCGGGGTTTATATGTACGAATCTCGGAACGCGGTTATTTGTTCCGGTGGTTTTGGAAGATGGGCTGTTATACCAACCGCCAAAGCCATCTGCATTAATCGGATTAGGTACATCTGATGTTCCGGCAACCACTGTTACAGCGCATGTTGCAATTTTTGATGTATCTGCTACGGAACGTACGGTAATTGTAGCGGTTCCCGCTCTTCCGGCGTCTACCAAGCCATTTGTAGTAACCATTGCCACGTTTGAGTTGCTTGTAATCCATGTTACATTTTTATTTGTTGCATTGATTGGTAATACAGTCGCGTTTAATTGAAATGTATCTCCAATATGAAGCCTAAGGTTTGTAGAAGATAATGTTATTCCTGTTACGTTTGCTATTTTTAATAATTCCTTTCTGATTTTAAATTTATTTCCTCTTAAAGAAGCTGCTTGTATTTTTAAAAGCCTCGCGTATATTTGCATATTTGTCGAGCGCCTGTTCCGTCGGCACCGAAAATTCCGGCAGCGCCGCCCGCGCCTCAAGCAGCGCTTCGGTCTTGGCACGAAGCGCAAGGTTGTCCGTAATAAGCTCCGCGTTGTCCTTTGTAAGCAGGTCAATGCGGCTTCTCAACTCATCAATTTCCGTTTGATATTCACAAGATTCTGCTTCCGTGAATTCCATTTCATTGTCGGCTGTAAATTGTTCATTGTTCACTGTCCGTCACCTCCTTTCACGGTTTCGGTTTCTTCTGCCGCCAGCCCGTAAACCTCCATAAGCGCGCGGTTTTTATCAATAATCCCCGCCTTGAAAAGTTTGAGCGTATTGTCTATTCTCGCGCTGTTATCCTGCATGACGCTGTCTGCGAAAACTACGTTTACCGTGCTCTCGGCCTCGCTTAGCATGAAAGGCAGCGCGCCGGTAAGCTTGCCAAGCAGAATTATATTCCCGAGCAGGTCGGAAAGCCCCTCGCGGATTAGCTGCTGGTGTGCGGTTTTCGTTCGGTAAGTCCGCGTTCCCTGACTTAAAACCTCAGTCGCGGTTCGCATACCGCCTTTATAAGACAGCGTTCCCGCGGACAATCCCGTCTGCATGCAAAGCAAATCAAGCAGCTCCTCGAGCGCGTCTATATGCTCGCGAACCCGCAGCTCGCTTGATGTATCCGTGATTTTTAATTCCTCGCGGTCATTGGCGGAAAACGCCTGGTAAACCTCGTCGCTCGTATCGAAAAATTTATGCAGCTTTCCGTCGTCGCCGTACTCTCCTTTAATCGCTGATGTCGGCACTATTATGCGTTTTTTGCCGAGTACAAACTCGCGCTCCAGGCTGTCGAAAACAACATCAAGGCTTTTCAGAATATCGGCGGCGTTCGCCAGCACAGAAAGCCCGAGCGGACTGTCGCTGATGTTGTTTACAGAAGCAGGACGGAAGTAGACAAACAGGGGTTTTTTTAAGTTTTTTACCCGCGTTTCCTTTTGCAGGTTTGAAAATACTTCACTGAGTTCAATTTCCTTATCTTTTTCCTCATCGAAAAGCGTGTTGGAAATAATGTAATCATTGCCGCATTTTTCATGTTTCTCGTGCAGTTCAAAACGCCGACCGCCGCGCTCTAAGCAGGAGATGATTATACCGCCGTAAACGCCTTTTTCATCGTACTGCGTGGGGATAAATCTGTCGCCGCCTATATAGTTCAGCTTTACGTTTCCGCCCTCATGATAAACTTTGATTACCCCTGCGCCCAGCGCAAACATTTTCTCCAGGAACAGCGGAAAACACCGCCAGAAGCCGTTGTCGCCGAGGACGTTTTTCGCAAAATCGCCGGCTTCCTTTGAAGCGAAGCCAAAGTCCGCCTGCTCCGAAAAGCAGAGCGCAGAAAGCTCGGCGCAGAGGGCTTTTGCCGTGCCGAGGGAGTTTATGCGCCTTGTACCGCTCCCTCCCGAAACGCCGCCTCTGCGTGCGTAGCGCCAGTCGCCGCCGCCCGCGTAAATTGATTTCCAGCGCGCTGTTTCCGTCAATGATGTATTTACAGATTTTCCCTGCCCGGAGCTTATATTTCTTTTAAACATATTCCTGATATTCATAAATAACCCTTTCATGTTCCCGCCGCAGAGCGGCAGTATTGGCACCGGCGGTTCGCCGGTTAAAATTTAAAAAGTTCTCTTTCATACCTTTCAATCGCGTACTCCAGCGCGTCCAGCGAATCAATGTTGACGCTGCCGTCGTCGAGCCTTGTGTCCTTACCCTGCTTTCCGTCCCAGACTGCGTTTTCCACCGCGTTGATAAACTTTGTACAGCTTGAATTTACGAAGAACCGCCCCGCCGAAATAAGCCTGCACAGCATTGCAATCCTCTGATTCACAGGGCGTTTAAGCGCGTTTTTAACTTCAACAGTCACAGCGTAGCGAAAACTCTTGATGAGCAGCTGCTCCGCGCTGTCGCAGAAAACGGCTTTAAGCGGCGTGAATTCTTCCCGCCATTCTGCGATTTTTTGCTTAAAATCAGCAATTAAGCTTTCGGCAGATTTATTCGCGCTGTCGTAGTGCTCGCGGAGCAGATAGACGTTCCTGAAGCCTTTGTCAAAGCCGACAAGACTGAACACGCTCGCGCTCCGGTTGCCGCCGTAATCCACGCCCACGACTGTAAAAAGCAGCGGGCTTGCGGCGATGCGCCGCTGCATTTCCGCTTCGCGCAAAACCATTGCAGATTTATCGAATTCGCCGTAAATCCTGCCCTCCGCCGCCACCCAAAGCCCTAAAATAAACCTGTCGTAATACATTCCCGTGTATTCTTTTTTTAGGCTCTCAACATACTTTTTGCATAGATAAATATTATCATCGAGCGTAAATTTTACGTCTAAAAGGTCGAGTTCGGCGTTATCCAAATACTCGCGTTTCAGCCAGTGGTTCGGATGGTCGGGGTTAGTGGTTGCAAAGAGCTTTGCACCGTGCTTCGAGAGCCGCGACAGCAGCATTTTAAAGAAATCTTCCTCAAAAAGCGACAACTCGTCGCAGTATGCGCCGTCGAGCGTGAGCCCGCGTATTTTCCCCTCGCTGCGTACATCGCTGACGCCCTCTAAGTAAATCCGCCGCCCGAAAAGCTTTGCCTCTTTTTTAGCGAGCGAGTAGGTGAAGTTCCCCTCGAAAATGTCCGCCAGTAGCTCAAGAACATTACGCTTCAGGGTCATCAGCGTCTTGCCCGCCATCAGGAAAGTGCAGCCGGGCTCCTTCGTTACAACCCAAAACCCCCATAAAAGCAGGGAAACATACGTTTTTCCCGAACGTACGCTTCCCTCAAGGATATTGATTCGCTGCAGCTTATCGTCTTTGAGAAACTGTAAACATTCCTGCTGTTTCTCAGACAGCGATTTTTTTATATTCTTTTTCAATTAACCTCCCCTTCTTTTTATAAATAATTAACTTCAAAAATGCTTCATCATTTTTGAAGACGCGGCAAATGCCGCGTAAGCCGCGAAGCGGCTTAATTCAATTGCATAGCCGATTGCGCGTCTACGGCGCGACAGCAAACGAGTTTGCTATGAAAAATGCAAGGTATTCTTCAAGTTAATCGGCTATATGTTTTGAATGTTTTTTAAGTGTGTTATTCTGTTTTAAAAATTCCGAGGATTTCATCAAGGATTTTATTCTGCTCTTTTTCAGTTTTTTCTTCGCCGGTAAAGTTTTTGTCGAACATCAGCTTAAATATACGCGCCAGCTTCTCCAAATCCTTTTCGGCAAGCGCGTCGAGCAGCTCCTTATCCGAAAGCTTCTCCAAAAAGTATTCGCCGAAAGCGAGAATTAACTCCCGGTTTTCGGCGAAGAACGCAGCTGCGGACATACTTGACTTACGTGCTTTTTGAACAGTTTCTGCTGTCTCCTTAGAGGTATCGTTTTTTTCTGAGGTTGTTTTCAGACTTTTCATCTTTTCTATTCCTCCCATGATACATGATAGCATAGGAGTTGCGTGCATTGCAATGCAATCTATTTTTTTTCTTCGCTAAGACTGTAGTATGCGCCGACCGCCCCCGCAAACGCCCCGAAAACCAGCCCCGCAACCGGGAAAGTCACCCAGCTTATATGCCATGCGTCATGCAAAAAGCTCCAAAGCAGATACCCCGCTACTACAAGAGGCCAGAAAAACGCAGCCGCCGTGCCGATAATCTTTGACATTTTAC
Organism: Oscillospiraceae bacterium; assembly: GCA_009783695.1. Taxonomy (GTDB): domain Bacteria; phylum Bacillota; class Clostridia; order Oscillospirales; family Ruminococcaceae; genus Ruminiclostridium_E. Next base: position 20,429 of record WRCY01000031.1, on the reverse strand, counting down.
CCATATTGCCGGTAAGGAATTTATGTTTAAGCGCATAGTCGCCTTTATTAAGCAGGCACTCATAAGAGGCTTTTATCATTCCCGCATTTATGAACATGAACACCGCAAGTCCGATTAAAAACAGCATAAGCGATAAGAGCACATATTGCAGTTCGTCCGACACGATTACTCCGAATAGAATAAACATCCCTACAGCGAACAAAATCAACGCTATACCGCCGGCGATAAGCCCGATAAAGTTCTGGTTGAATCTTGCGTCAAGCAGCTCAACCTCGGCACGTGTTGTGCTGTCAAGCCGAACTTCTTTTGACTCAAGAATCTCATAAGGCTCCAGCTTCATGCCGTAGATAATGAACAACGGTACCGCCCCCGCAATCGCCATAAGCAAAACAAAGACTCCCACCGCGCCCCTGAAATCATTTTCCTCCGCTTCGCCTCTTCCCAGCAGTGAGTTTGCGGCGTCGCTTATAACGTCACCTACAAGGCCTATAGCATCGCCTAAATTGTCTGCGGCGGGAGCTTCATTGCCGAAGCCGCCGATTAAAATCATCAGCGCAACGCCAAGCATAATAAGCCACACGCCTATACCTATCCAGAAGCCGCTTTTCTTAAAGACCGCTAAGTAGTGCATTGTTTCGTCACGGGTTAAATATATCTCGTCTTCATTTTTTATCTCCCCGGCGGGAAGCCCCATTTCGTCCGTCAGTTCGTCGATGTTGCCGAACTCGGAGATTACCGTGCCCACGGCTTCGTTCTCGGATTTGCCCGCGGCTTTAAGTTCGTTGTACTTCTCCTCCATGCTGATGAGCAGCTCGTTTTTAAGCTTTAATACCTCTTCCGTCTTCGGCAGCGCCGAAAACATTGTTTCAAGATATGCCTTAATCGTTTCCATTTTTTATTTCCTCCCTTATATCAATAATTAATCCCGAAAATATACTTCTTCCCCGATTCAATTGTTTTATTTTCAAACTTCGTTTTCTTCCAAAAATTTACTGATAATTTTTTTCGTAAAATCCCATTCCTCGCGCTTTTCCTCGCGGAACTCCAGTCCGCGCCCGGTAATTTTGTAATAGGTACGGGGTTTCCCGTGGGTTACGCTGCCGGGATAGGATTCAATGAGCCCCGCCCTCTCCATTCTCGCAAACGCGGAATAGAGCGTGGTTTCCTTTATGATGTATTCGCCTCCGGTGATTTCGCGGATTGATTTACCGATTTCATACCCGTAAGACTCGCCCCCGCGAAGTACGCAGAGTATCATCAGGTCGATATAACCGCGGATTACCTCGCTGCTTATCATTAAACCACCTCCTTTATTATGTGTGACGTAGTACTTGATAAGTATAATATAACACAATTACTACGTCATGTCAAGTACTTTTTAAAATATTTTTAACTTTTTCTGTGGAATTCAACAAATTTTTAAAAATACTCTTTACTTTTTGCGCTTAATATAGTACAATGGTTATATATGCAATTAATAATACTTAGGAGGACTCATCAATGTTCTGTTCTAACTGCGGACAACAAGTACCGGAGGGCGCAACCTGCGTCTGTCAAACAAATACACAGCCTCAGGCGGCTGTTCCCCAGGCGCCCGCGCCAACCCTATGCCCTAAGTGCAACGCGGCCATTCCGGCCGGCGGAATGGCTTGCACCGCCTGCGGAACGCCCGTTAACACCGGCGGCGGCTCGGCTATTAAGCTTCCCGAAAATTTTAATGTGAACAATGCCATAAAAATCTCAAAGGATATTGCGGGGAAAGCGGGGATTTCGGTACATAGACTTTATATTGCCATAGCAGCTGTCCTCGGCATATTGTCCAGCCTGCTGCCCTGGTACGGAATGAAAGAAAGCTTCTGGGGTATAACTGCCAGAGCAACGGTTAATGCGTTCAGAGCGAAAGCCACGTCAATGGGTTTTTCAGTGAGCGAAGCTCATGTGCTCGGTATAATTATATTTATTCTCTTTATTGCAGTAATAGCGCTTTGCTTCTTAGAGAATAGAATTGAACCGCTGAAGAAAAACGGCAAGTTTGCTTTTGCCGGAGGCGGCGGATTCATTTTCCTGCTCACTATTATAAGCATTGCCGTTAATTCATCTGACTACGGCGGTATAAAAATCGGCGTTATTTTCGTGCTGTTATTCTCTGCTGCCATAGCGGCTCTGCCCTTTGTTAAAAAGCTGGAAGACCTTTAAGCTAACCTATTCTGCGTTCCTATATATGATTCAAAGGAGAAAAGTGTAAATGAAACTTTGTAAAGGTTGCGGGCGTATTCAGTTTAAGGCAGGCTCCACTTGTTACAACTGCGGTTCGGAGGATATAGTTGACACACGTACTTACTCGTCCGGCAACGGCGACGCCCCTGCTGTCGGCAGTGCACCTGCAGCGCCTGCGCCTGCCGTGCAGCCCGCCGCGGCAAGCGGACGCCCCCCCGTGGAGGTAAACATCGCCGAACCGGAAGACGACGAGGATATGTCTGCTTTCATAATAGACTCCGCGTCCGAGCCGGAGGAAGACGATGACGATATGTCTGCTTTCATGGTCGAATCCGCACCCGAAGCGGAAGAAGACGACATGTCGGCGTTCATGGTGGATTCTGCTCCCGCGCCTGTCCGAAGACGTGACACTAAGGAAGACATATCCGATTTCATAATAGAATCTAAACCTGCGCCTGTTTCCGACGAAGCGTCCGATTTAGAACTTGCTCTGGCTGAGCTGGAATCCGCCGCCGCGGAGGATAATGCGGCTGAGGAAGCAAGAAAAGCTGAGGAAGCAAAAAAAGTCGAGGAAGCAAGAAAAGCCGAAGAAGCAAGAAAAGCCGAAGAAGCTAAAAAGGCTGAAGAAGCAAGAAAAGCCGAAGAAGCAAGAAAGGCCGAAGAAGCTAAAAAGGCTGAAGAAGCAAGAAAAGCCGAAGAAGCAAGAAAAGCCGAAGAAGCAAGAAAAGCCGAGGAAGCAAGAAAAGCTGAGGAAGTTAAAAAGGCTGAAGAAGCAAAGAAAGCCGAACCCATCCGGGAAGAAGAACCGGTAAAAGAAGAACCCGTTAAAAAAGCGGAACCCGCTCCCGCCAGGAAAGCCGCGGCTAAGCCCGGCACAGACTCGAGGATGAAGAAGTTTACGGGCGACGCTAACACCGATTACCTCCAAATGGCGGTGAAATGCGGCAAGAACATGATGTTTATGGCAGGTGCGGCGCTTTATACGCTGTTTTCGTTGATTCTGATTTTTATAAGAATAGACGCTTCAACCCGCGGCGACGCAGGTGGTATTCTCACCGTATTCCATATTGTGATGCTTATGCCCGTTGTATTATTCGGCGTAGGGTTTATTTTGAACGCGGGCACGTTTGCGGGGACTTCCGAGCCGCGTAAAATGGCTCCCGGCTTCAACTTCATCAAATATGGCTCGATTGCTAATATTGCCGCATGGATTTCGTTCATTATTCTGAACTTTGTCAATACGAGCGAGGGTGTGGTTGGTGTGCCGGGAATGATTGCAGCTATTCTCGTATCTGTTGCGGGCGTTGCGGTAAGCGCAGGCGTCATCAAGCTCGCAGACAGCTTAAAATCAATAATCACAACCGGAAAGTATTCGGAAAATATAAATGTGAATCTGCCTTTGATTATATTTGCGGCGTCGGGGCTCGAGCTTTTGAAAATCATTATTTCCCTCGGTTATGACACGATAGGCGCGCTCGGGATAGTGCGGGTGGCGGGATCATTGCTTATGGCGCTCGTTTTAATGAATTTCTGCAAGGAATATAAGGATTCCGTCAGCGGCGATTAAAACCAAACTAAAAAGAAGAACCCTAAAGGGTTCTTCTTTTTATTGCCTTATATAGCCGATTAACTTGAAAAATGCTCCGCATTTTTCACAGCAAACTCGTTTGCTGACGCGCCGTAGGTGCGATAATCGGCTATGCAATCGAAAAAGCAGTTAATGTTTTAATTGGATGTTAGTATTAATTAATAGAATATCGCTTTTCCCTCTGTTTTTGCTTTGAAAAGATTCCTGTCCGCCTGCAGCACGAAGTATGAAATGGGGTCGTCGTTTGTGGGTTCCGCTACTGAAACCCCGATGCTGAGCTCGATTTTAACATAGTACTGCTGCTCCAGCCTTTTCACGCTCCTAACAATATTCTCAGCGACGACGACTGCTCCCTCTTTATTAGTATTTGAAAGTATCATCGCAAAAATCGTGTCGCCATAGCGCGCCTTGAAGTCCGTTATGCGCTTGAGCCTTGTGTTTATTGTATTCGCTACCTCAAGCAAAAGGTTTCCCTCAAGCTCTTCAAATTCAATCATAATCAGGCTCACGGGGGTTTTTTCCCTTACCGCCCGCCCCCACTCTACGTTGAGCTGATTGTCGAAGCTCTTCCTGTTGGGCATGCCGGTCACTTCGTCAAACATGCCGAGCTCCTCGATAGTGCGCAGGTGTTTAATCAGCTGAACCTGCGTATTTATGCGCACTTTCACGATTTCGCTGTTGAAAGGCTTTACTATATAATCCACTGCACCCAGACGCAGCCCGCGTTTTTCGTCCTCGCTGTTGCTGAGCGCGGTGATAAAAATCACCGGTATATGCTGCGTCAAGTCGTCGTCCTTGAGCCTTTGCAAAACATCGAAGCCGTTCATATCGGGCATAATTATATCAAGCAGAATCAGGTCGGGCTGAACTTCCGCCGCTTTTTTCAGAGCCGCCTCCCCTGACTTTGCCGGATAAACTATGTACGAATCCTTTAGAATATGAATTAAAACGTCAAGATTCGCCTTCTCGTCGTCAGCAATTAAAATTTTAAACTTTTTCTCTTTACTCATATTTTCATTAAGTCCTTTCTTCACTAAAGAATCATAAAAACAACGTTTTCCCCGATTTAGTTTTATTCATTCTCGTACTTATTTCCATTAAGTCCTTTCCTCACTAAAGAATCATAAAAACAACGTTTTCCCCGATTTAGTTTTATTCATTCTCGTACTTATTTCCATTAAGTCCTTTCTTCATATAAGCGGAATAAAAACAACACTTTCCCGGTTTAGTTTTATTAAAAGCCTATTCTCCCTCTAATTGCCGCTTAATTTTCATAAGCTCCCTCAGCGCCGCGTCAAACTCATAATCCAATAAGTACAGTAAAAGCTCACCGCAAAGCTCGCCGGAAAACGCGCCTTTTATCTCCTCCTCGAAGTCTGTAGCCTCCGAGCTTCCCTCTTTTAAGAGCGGTTCCAGGCGGTTAATAATGTCGAGCGCTTTCACGAGGTTTGTTTCGACTGAAGCAGAATCCGCTTCCCGTGCCTCTTTCGCCTGTCCGGACAACATATTGAGCACAGCGTCAAGCCTATCCCGCAATGTGTTCAGAACTTTTTCATCTTCCCTGTCCTCTGCATAAAGCTTTTCAGCGGCACCTGCAGCTTCCCCGAGGCGGTTCGCACCTATGAGGACGGCGACGCCTTTGAGCGTGTGTGCAATTCTGTGCGCGGTTTTATAGTCGCTTATGCTGAGAGCTTCTTCAATTGCTTGTATCGTTTCAAGGTTTTTATAATAAAAGTCGATTTTAATTTTTTTGTAAAGCCCGGGGTCTCCCGCCGCCTTTTCGAGTCCTGAAACGCCGTCTATAACCTCGTTCCTGTCGCCTGTTATAGTATCGGATACAATCTCCTCAAACCTTACCGGCCGCAGGAATTTGAGCAGACAGTTCCATAAATCCCGCGCAGTGAACGGCTTGCATATATATTCGGACATTCCTTTTTGAATGACGAGCTCCCTGTCCTCGCGCATGGCATTCGCAGTCATCGCAATGACAGGCGTTTCGTTACCCGCTTCGATGAGCTTCTGCATAGCCTCAAGCCCGTCCATGACAGGCATGTGAATATCCATAAGAATAATATCAAACGGCTTGCCCGTGCGCATACGCGTCTTCGCCATGTTTACGCCGATTTTACCGTTTTCGGCAATAACGGGGTTAATCCCGATTCTCATCAAATGCTCTTCAATAACCTGGCGGTTGATTGGATTATCCTCGCATACAAGGGCCTCAGCGGCAAAGATAGGCTTTTTGTTTGCGTTTTCTTTATCGAAGTCCTCGCCGAAATTTACCGTTACGGGCGCGGTTTTGCTTGCCGCTTTGAACGTCAGCGTAAAACTGAACGTGCTGCCTGCGCCGGGCTTGCTTTCAATCGTCAGCCCGCCGCCCATCATTTCAAGCAGGGAACTCGTGATGGACAGCCCGAGTCCCGTGCCGCCGTACCTGCGCGTAGTACTTACGTCCGCCTGCCTGAAAGGCTCGAGCGCTCTTTCTACTTCTTTTTCATTCATGCCGATGCCTGTGTCTTTTACCGCGAATGTTACGGTGAGGTTTTCATCGTTTTTCCCGGTGAGTTTCGCAGAAAGCTCCACCGAGCCTATATTAGTGAATTTAATTGCGTTAGACAGCAGATTCATGAGGATTTGCCGCAGCTTTGTCGGGTCGCCTATAATTTTTTCGCCGGTGAGCTCTCCGCTGTCGAATACGAGCTGCACGTTTTTGCCTTTTTCTTTCAGTTCCGATATAACCTCGCAGCTGCGGAATACATCGCCGAGCGTGAACGCGACGTTTTCGAGCTCGGTCTTACCCGACTCGATTTTAGAAATATCAAGAATATCGTTGATTATATCGAGCAGCCCGATTGCGCTGGATTTTATTTTAGTGAGATAATCCACGGTCTTTTCCGACAGCCCGCCGCCGTCAAGCGCAAGCTCGGTAAGCCCGATTATGCCGTTCATCGGCGTGCGGATTTCATGGCTCATGTTAGCGAGGAACATGGATTTAAGGCGCGAGGTTTCCTCCGCGTTCAAAACCGCCTCGTGCATCGCGTCTTCCTGTATTCTTTTTTGCTTCATGAGCTCCCTGTCTCTTTTTACACGCTCGGAAACGTCGTGCAATACAGAAACATATCCGCTTACTAAACCTTTGCTATCCATTATCGGTGTGTACATGACAGAGCAGAAAACTTTTCTGCCGTCCTTATGTATGCGCATTTCCTCGGGATGCCGGATATGCTCGCCGTCAAGAATCCGCGTTATTATATTTTCGATGAAGCTGTGGTTCTCGGGCGGGTTTAAATCCTTTGGGCTTCTGCCGATTACCTCGCCGCGTTCATAGCCGAGAATTTTCGTGGCGCCAATGTTCCACTCCTGTATTGCTGCGCGCCTGTCGTTAACGATAATGCCGGCGTCGGACGTTGAAATTATAGCCGACAGATGCTTCATTTTCTCTTCATAAGCTTTAAGCTTGGTAACGTCCGTGGTTATTTCAAAGTGCGCGGTTCTGCCATCTGCCCACCTGATGAGCGAACCCTTTGACAAAAACCACTTCCTCTCCGACTCGTCGTAATGCTCGCGCTCGTAAGCCGTGCGGTTATCGTCCGCCATCAATCTGTTAACGGGACAAAACTCGCACGGACCCGTCCCTTTATGAATTACTTCCCAGCACTTCCTGCCCTCTATTTCGGAAGCGTTTGAAAGTCCCGCAAACTCAAGCAGTCTGCGGTTCGCGAACAGCAGCTCGTAAGTATTTATATCGCTGACATAAACAAAGGAGTCTATATTCTCGATAATCGACATAAATTTGTTGATTGCCTGCTCTATGGTGGTGAAGATTCCGGTGAGCTGCCGGGAGCCGTTTTCATCGCGGTTCCCGTGCCCGGAGATTCCCGCGGCGATTGTGTTTATGATGTTTCCGATTACCTGCAGATTGCGTGCTATTAAGCCCGCCTCATCGTTATCGGGGAGCTTGCTTGAATTCTCAGAAATAGTAATGTCAAAATTACCTGAAGCAATTCTCTCGGCAGTCTCTGAAATAATTCTCATTCTGCGCCCGAAAATCCGCCCCGCCGCAAGATATCCGACAACTGAAAGAATAAGCACAAGAACAAAGGACACAACAGCTTCTCTTATTGCGAAATGCAAAGCATCTGAATAAAGATTCCGGGCCGCAACCTCCGCTCCAATAACTGCGATTACATCTCCGCCGCTGCCGAAAACAGGCACGAAACCCGTAATTACACGTTCATCATAAGTCTTATAAATACGCGAACTGACAGCGCGCCCCTCCCGGAACGCAATCTCCGCCTCAGGTGCGAGCGCTGTGCTTTTTATTAATGTGCCTGCGCTTATTTCCGCGTTACCGAGAGCGAGAAGCGGGTATTCCCCGCTGTTATTAACAGGGGTTCCGATTATAAAAACAGCAATCGCTTCCGTGCTGTCTGAAAGGTCGCCAAGCCGGGTTTTTATTTCACTCCAGTTTTCGTTACCCTTGCCGGTTTCTGTAAAATGAATTATATCCTCACTTTTAATGCAGACGGACTTTGCAATTGTCAGCGCGTTGCCGGAATGCATTTTTATATTGTCGGACATATAAAGAGCAAAACTAAAAACACCCCTCACGAGCGAGTATGCAAGAAGCAGCACGGCGAGGAAAACTGATATTTTACGGCTTATGCCGAAACCTTTTTTTATGCGGGCCATAGTTATTTCCTTTTGATTTGAGCATTTACCTTTTCAAGCAAAACCTTAGGGTCTACGGGTTTTGCGATAAAGTCCGTAACACCCCGCTTGATTGCGACATGAAAGTTGCGTACTGTTGCGTTTCCTGTCAGCACTATTATCGGCGTATCCTTATGCGCCTCGAATTCTCTTATCGCGTCAATAAGCTCGAAACCGTTCATGCCGGGCATTTCAATGTCCAGAATGAACAGCTCCGGGGCTGCTTCGGCGCTCCGCAGAAACCTTGTGACCTGCTCTGCCTTTGTAAGACAAAAGACCTCGTAATGCGCTTCAAGTGCGGCATTAATGGCATTAAGCACCACCGAAACGTCGTCAACCGCTAAAACCCTCGGCTTTCTTATCCCTTTTTTGTTCATGTTTTCATCAAGTCCTTTCTTTATTAAATCAGCATGAAAACGTTGTTTTCAGATTTAATTATATTTTATTTCGCACTCGATTAATCTTCACCCATATTGAATTCCTGCAGCTTTTCCATAGCCGCATCATAATCGTAGTCTTCCAAATCCGCTTTTAAGTCCTTAAAGAATCTGTCGCTGCCGCCGCCGAAGGTATACCTCCGCGCGTTTTTTATTTCCTCAAGAGCCGCAGCCCTGTCGAACCGTTCAACATTTATAATTAAAGCATCAATAATTTGTTTAAGAGCGGCGTTGTCGCCCTGCCTTTTATTCTCTTCCGATTCAACCTCCTCATGAAATATTTCATCAAGTATGTTTTTAAGTACGTTTAATTCATATGTAAAGGCGGGAAGATTTTTTTTGCAGGTTTCTGCGTTTCCCGCTTCCGCCGCGAGTTCGAGCTCGTAAGCGAGCATTGAGCTTACCTCCATGCCGTTTATGGCGAGCGCGCCTTTCATTCCGTGCGCTTCCACTTTAAAATCATTCATCCGTCCGTCGCTGAGGAAGCTCTCCAGTTTATCAAGGCTTTTCGGTATACGCCGGCAGAGCAGCCGCAGCGAATTTTTAAACGCCTCCGCCGTTCCGCCCGAACGCCTAAAGCCAAGCTCTGTATTTAACTCCTCTATTCTCCCGGCAAGAGCCCGGAACAGCGGCTCATCTTCGGGAAAAGCTTCAGGGGCTGTTTTTGATTTTATTTCGTATTTATCAGCGGGCAGCCACTTCATCAGCATACGGCCCAGCGCCTGCCTTGTGACCGGCTTCGGCAGAAAATCATCCATCCCCTTGTCCAGCATGAGCGTCTTTGTTTCGGGCGAAACGCTGGCTGTGAGCGCGATGATTCTCAGACTGCCGGGTTTATCGCTTTTGGCATACCGCCCGCCGAAGCTGCGGATAATTTCCGAGGCTTTCCCGCCGTCAGTATGGGGCATCATATGGTCCATGAAAACTATGTCGTAATCCTTTTCGCAAACCCTTTTTATTGCGTCCTTTGCGTTTGTAGCTATGTCGGGCGTTATATCATGCAGCTTGAAAAAGCTGACTCCGACGCTGAGATTCACGTCTATGTCATCTACAATCAAGACTTTCGCGCCGGGCGCGCTGACATATCCGCGCTCATCTGCGCCGAGCTCCGCCTGCGCCTCATCGCCTGTTACTAAAGGCACTTCTGCCCTGAACGTCGAGCCGAAGCCGTAAATGCTCTCAACGGTCAGCTTCCCATCCATCTTGCGGATAATGCTGTCGGTGATTGTAAGCCCGAGCCCCAATCCCGTCATGCCTTTGTTTCTGCGCTGCTCAGCCTGCCCTAACACATCGAAAAGCCGCGAGCAGTCCTCGGGTTTTATGCCCGTTCCGGTATCGCGGACAGAGAACTCCAACGTGCTTTGCCCGCCGTTTTCCGGCGAACTGTTCACAGCTATAGAAAGCGTGACGCTTCCTTTCTCGGTGAATTTAACCGCGTTTGACAGCAGATTTGATATTGCACGCCCGAGTTTCTCCGCATCACCAAAAAGGTACGGCGGTATTCCCCCGGGGATTTCCGTAATGAATTCGAGCGCTTTTACCCGCGCCGCAAGGCGCGCTGCACCCGTTATGTTTTCAAGCAGAGCGGGAAAGTAATAATGCTCGGCATGGAGGTCAAAGCTGCCTTGTTCAATCCTCGAATAATCAAGCAGGTCATTTGTAATGCCCAGCATAATGTTTGAATAGGTTTTAATGATTTCGATTTTTTCAAACTGCGCAGCTGTCGCCGCATCCTCCGACAACAGCTCCGACATGCCCGCAACGGCGTTCATGGACGTGCGGATTTCATGGCTTACGGAAGCGAAGAATTCGCTCATGCTGCGGTTGACGCGGTTAGCGTTTTCAATTTGCTCCCTCGCCTCGGCAAGTTCAGCTCGCAGGGCGGCGGTTTCGTCCGTGCTTTTTTGAGAATTATTAAACAGTTTCATAATTACATTGTACTATATTTAAAGAGAAAAGTCAATAAAAGGGGGATATTTTAAATGCTGTAGAAAACAATATCATTATGAACAGAACCGACTTAGCCTTAGAGCTTGCTTGCGACGGCATAAACCATAAGGAAAGCGAAATTAACGGGCTCCTGCTTGTTGAAACGCAGCTCGGCGAGAACAACCCGCTGAATAAACCGGCGGGCAGATATATAACTTTGCACTGCGATTATCAGATAAACGACGAAAAAACCGAAGCGGACGCGCTCTTTCAGACGCTCACGAATTTTATTCCGGAAACGGGGAAAATCTTAATCGCGGGGCTCGGCAACGCAAACATCACGCCCGATAGTCTCGGCGTCCGCACTGCGGCGCAGGTAGTCGCCACCGCGCACCTAAGCGGGAGCGAGGAGTTCAGCGACCTCGGAATGAGGTCTGTTTACGTGATTGAAACAGGCGTGCTTGCGCAGACGGGCATGGAAAGCAGCCGGCAGCTCGGTTTCATCGCAGGCGGCATTAAACCCGATATGGTTGTGGCAATTGACAGCCTTGCCTGCTCAGAAACAGAGCGGCTGTGCCGAACGATTCAGGTCACAGATACAGGCATTGCGCCCGGGAGCGGCGTCGGAAACGCGCGGCTTGAAATTTCAAAGAAGACGCTGGGCGTACCTGTAGTTGCCGTCGGCGTACCGACTGTCATCGACCTTTCTTCAATTTGCCCTGAAGTCGGCGAAAACTTTGAGTCTATGGTCGTCCCGCGCGACATTGATAACGTAATCCGTCATTTTTCTAAGGTAATTTCAAAGGCGCTCAACAGAATTCTGATTCCGGCGCTGACGGAGGAAGAAACCGCCAAACTCAGATTCTAAGCCGACAAGCCTACCGGTCGTGCACTGAATTTCATGTTTTCTATTGACAACGCTCCGCTCTTTTTGTATAGTGAAAACATCAACAGAAAAAGGAGAACTCATAAATGGAAAACAAGAAATCATTCGGAGCTTATATTAAAGCAAAAAGAGCGGAATCGAATTTAACGCAGAAAGAATTCGCCGACATCCTATACGTGACAGAATCGGCGGTGTCTAAGTGGGAGCGGGGCTTATCGTATCCCGATATAACGCTCATAATGGAAATCAGCCGCGTACTTAACGTCAGTGAGCGCGAACTGCTGACAGCGAGCGAGGATATGCAGACCCGTCAGCAGGAGCGGCTCGCAAACCGGTATCTCTCGCTCATAAAGAAAATAAAAATAACATTAATCTTTCTTTATGTGGTTCCGATTATTACCTGCTTCATCGTGAACCTTGCAGTGAGCGGCGCGCTCACCTGGTTCTTCATAGTGCTGTCGTCTGTAATGGTTGCCGCCTCGCTTACGCTTCTGCCCGTCTATATCGAAAAGAAGCGAGGGCTCATTACGCTCGGCGCTTTCACGGGCACGCTGATTATCCTGCTGGGCGTTTGTGCGGTTTACACGGGCGGAAACTGGTTTTGGGTCACTGTGATTTCAGTAGTTTTCGGGTTAAGTGTTTTATTCACGCCGTTTGTTCTGCGTGGATTTAATCTGCCCTCGCCGCTCTTCAAGCATAAAGCCGCGCTCAGTATGGGTATAGATACAGTTTTGCTGTTTTTAATGCTGTTTGTTATCGACCTTTACGTAAAAGGCGGTTGGTTCCTCACAACCGCGGTTCCGATTGCGGCGTTCTGGCTGCTTCTGCCGTGGGGTTACACGCTGATTATACGCTATACAAAAATCAACAGATTCTTTAAAACCGCGGGTTGTATGGCTTTATCAAGCGCAACCCTCTACTTCATGAGAGGCTTAACGGATATGATACTGGGTTTGCCGTACACATTCGGGTTCGATTTCGATTTCTCTGTCTGGAACATAAATACCGTAAACGGTAATATTGATGCGATTCTGATTTTTACGATGTTCGGACTGGCAATAATTTTTGCGGCAGCAGGCGTAATGCGGCAGCTGCAAAAAACGGGAAGGTCTTAAACCTTCCCGAACAGCTCCCCGAACCCTTTTATTTTTTTAAGTGGCAGTATTATTATATGTGCGAGCTTAAAGTCAATCATGCTGTGAATCACCGTTCCGAGCCCTACGAGCAGCAAAACCGATACCAGCCAGCCTTTCTCGTAATACGCATCGCCTACGTTCAGAGTAATATAAAACGCACTCACCACAGCCACTTCAACCGCGGCGTGAATCAGCCCTATGCAAAGGGAGAAAATCCACAGCTTTTTCTCAGTCAGCTTGTTTTTTGAAAGCTCGTGCAGAAAAAGCGAGCCGGCTATGACAAAAACAATATGGGAAGCCGCCCTGAGCGTTACGATAATAGGGAAAATACCGCTGAAAAAGAAACCCAGCGTCGTTCCGATACATACGGCAATCGCCATATACGGCGAGATAAACATGGCGACGAATATCGCGACATGGCTCGCCAGCGTGTACGAAGCCGGCTCTATTAAGATTTTAAGCGGCGAGAACATCGGGATAATAAAGCCAATCGCAATAAGCAGCCCCGATAAGCATATTTTTAAGACTTTGTCGTGTTTCACTTGAGTTTTTTCTCCTTTTTATCACTGCCGAGTTTCTTTAAAATAACCATCAGCACTATTGCCGCCGCCGAGCAGCAGGAAGCGATTATAAATGCGGGGAACATCTCGCTGACCACGATGTAGCCGTCCTCTCCTCTTGCAGCTCGCGCGAAGTATCCCGCAATTTGCGAGGCTATGTTCGAGCCTACGCCGAAACCGAGCAGCACAAAACCGTAGTTCGCGGCGACGTGCTTAACGCCGAACAGGTCGGCGGTGAGTGCGGGGAAGTTGCTGAAAATTCCGCCGTAAAAAAGCCCGATTAACGCGATTAAAATATACACCCATAATCCGCCCACAGTATTTACTAAAAGCGGAAGAACAACATTCCCCGAAAGCAGAATGAAAATAACCTTATTACGCCCGAGCTTGTCCGAAATCATGCCCCAGGTGAGCCGTCCGAGCGAATTGAACATCGTAACCGCCATAACCCCGAAAGCTGCGAGCCCCATACCGAGGATTACAACGTCGTTCAACTCCGCTTCCGCGATTCGCACCTCTGCAATCGGCCTTGCGAAATTAATCATCATTACGCCGCCCATGCAGGCAAGCAGATACGCAAACACAATCATGTAAAACTGCGGTGTTTTCAGCATTTCTGAGGGGCTGTACTGCTTTTTTGTAACTGCAGCGGTTGCAGCCGCAAGCTTTGCCTTATCCTCACCGTGCGGGCTGTGCAGGAAGAAAGAACATATTGAAATCACGACCGTGAATATTATACCTAAAACGCGGAATGTACCCTGTTCGCCCTCGCCCACACCGCCGAAAACTGCGATTAGCCTTTCAACAATTGGGGTAAGCACGACGCCGCCGAAGCCGAGCGATGCGACGATTACTCCCGTTACCAAGCCTCTTTTATGCGGGTACCATTTCTGAGCGCAGGCAATAGTGGTCGAGTAAGTAAACCCCATGCCGAGCCCGCCGATAACACCGTACGTAATCCATAACATCCATGGATAATCGGCAGTTACAAGGGACGAAAGGAAGAACCCGAGCGCCAGTATCAGCCCGCCGATGAACACGACTATGCGGGTGCTGTACCTTGCCGCAAGCTTACCGCCGATAATGCTGCCTACAGTCATCATTAAAAGCAACAACGAAAATGCAAGGCTCGCGCCTCTGTCGTCGCCGCTGAAAATAGTGCGCGCTATACCATTTTGGAATACGCTCCATATATAGGCTACACCAAGTGTAATCTGAATAGCGACAGCCGCCAGTATAGTTTTTATTCCCTGGTTCGTTTTCATTTTTTTATAGTCCCTTCCTTTATACAGCCCCACATGAGTGAATGGTACCATAAAAATAGCATTTAGTCAAGGTTATTCCTTATAATTCGGCAAAATATGAAAAATCCCGCAGTTTTCTGCGGGATTTATGGTTATTTAGTTACAAAGCAGAATTAAATCAAGCCGCAAGCTGCGAAGCCGCCAAGCTCACGCTTGTAGGGTCGCTGTAGTCCTGCATCCTTGAATACTCCTCCACTCCGCGCTCTTGGGCGGGAGTAAGCCTTGTGTTTGCCGCTTCTTCTGCTCTTTCTTGCGAGGTCTGCACTGTTGCACTTTCGGCTACGCGTTCTTCAACACGCGTTTCCTGCGTCTGTGTAACAGTGTGGGTTCCGAGTGCGCTCTGCGTTTCGCTCAGCCCATGCGGGTTCAGTGAATTCTGCGCGCTTGCCGCGAACGGTGAGTTAGATGGACGCTCGAGTTCTTCTACCGCTTCATGAATCTGCTGAGTCTGCGCCTGGTTTTCCGTATGTGCACGCTCCGTCTGCTGCGCCTGGAACTGCGCCAGCGTCATCTGCGGTTCTCCGGTTGACGATGCGCCTGTCTTGAAGTCTTCGAGAGTGAACGTATGCATAGGTACCGGCTCCGGGAAGCTGTTTTTCATCAGGTTAATCGCCGCGAAATCCGGCTTCTCTCCCGCCGGCTCATAAGCAACGACAGGCCGGATGGTTTCGGCGTAATCGGCTTGAAGATAATTCTGCGTATCGCGCTGCGCCAAGCTGATAGAGCCCACCTGCCTCACTTCGTCAAGTGGTGCAAAGTAATTGCTTCCGGCATGAACGCCGACAGCGTTTAAGTTTCCAATCGTCATTATTTCCGCCCTCCTTTCTATAAAAGGTCGCAAAAAGACATTTTCACACTTTAATTATAGTATATTATTAACGAAAATGTGTTAACAAATTGTAAACTTTTTCATATTTTCACAAATTTTTCCTTTATTTTTGCAATTTTTCGTGCATTATTTGCTTTTAAAAAGCATTTTGGTCAACATATGGTTTGCTTTTAAGCAGCGCTCCTTTTATTATTGCTGTTATTAAAAGAGTTGATTGTTTTTATGCTCATTTATTATTCCTCAATTCTTCTGCAAGAGCCAAACGCCCGCTACGAGCGTGTTTTCCAAATCCTCGACCTCGCTTTGCTGGCTTCGGATATATCCCTCGAACATTTCGCGCATGTCGGGATATTTTTCACTCAGCTCGTTGGCGCGCTTTATTATGGAGTTCATTTCAAGCCCGAAATCATACTCCTCCACTTCCGTCATTTCCTCGACAAGACTAAGATTGTTCTCCCCGAATATACGCAGCCAGTCCCCGCGATGCAGATATTCATACGACCACCCGATGTCGCCGTTGTTCATATCATCGGGTAAATATGTCGCGTCCATGATGATAAAACCACCGGATTTTATTGTCCCGCTCAGCTTCTGCATGGTTTCCTGCGGATTGCCCAGTATATCACCCGCCGCTCCGAAAATCACGCAGCCGTGGTTATTTTCCGCGTTCACAACCCCATTTGCATCGCCGGTTTTAAAGCGGCATAACGCTTCAACGCCCCACTCTGCCGCCTTTTGCCCTGCATACTCTATGAACTCGAGAATCAAATCATAGCCGTACACTTTCGTGCCGAATTCTTTAGCGATATTAACAGCCGCCGCGCCCTTGCCGCAGGCGAGCTCAAGAACGGAGCTGCCCTCCGGGATAGCCGTATGCTTTTTAATGAGCTTTATTATATCACGCGGACTCATGCCGAGCTCCCACAAGTCTTGAAGCAAATACGGCAAAAACGGTATCAGCTCTGTTGTTTCTGATGTTAATGAGCGGGCTAATTTTTCATCTGTAGTCATATGTTTTCTCTTTTCAATTTTAAAATAGGTTTATTATAATCGCTGTTATCAATAAAAATATCACAATTCTTATGCGGTTCAAATTCTTTTATATATCGCTTTTGTGTAGGAATAAACAAATCCTTTGTTAAACCGATAAACCATTCGCCATGCTTCGGAACATCACGAACAGCGGTACGTCTTAGTGTTTCGTCGAAGTCAATATGGAGATAAACCTTGCCGTCGAGATAATCCAGCATCGGCGGTCTGAACAGCAAAAAACCTTCAAGCAATACAACAGTATCTTCATCAATCTTATATTGCCGTACATTCTCGAATTGATCCGTATCAACATCAAGGCATATTATTTTCTTGTCTATGCTGCCGCTTTTCCGGAGCGGTTCGAGCACTTCGTCTATAAGCAGCTGATAATTGAGTGCGGTGTCGTAATAATCTCCGCTGTCGCGCACTTCCCGTGTGTTGTGATAATCATCAATATGAATAATCACGTTTTTTATGCCGACAGATGTTAAGTATGCCGAATAATTTAATGCAAATGTAGTTTTACCGGCACAATCTACACCGTTGATTCCTATTACACGCATACCCCTGTTGATTAACTCGGTTGTAATTTTTGAAAAAATATCAGTCATATAAACCTCATATTATTTATAATTTCCAATAGCACTCCTCTTTCTTATGCGGGAGGGTAGTGCCAATTATAAATTGGCACACTCCTCATTATAATAGCTATTACAAATATTTTATAATCCTTTCCGTAACATTATCCCACGGACGGGCTTCCACCATTAAAATACTATGCTTCAAACATTGCTCGGCAAGCCAGCTTCCGTAGGCATAGCTTACATCGGCCCGGTGCTGTTGTAATTCTCCCTCGCGGCTCAGGAAATTCTGTAATATCTGCTCCCTGTCCGGCTCGTGTATGAATACGGATTTCACCCTCGAATCCTCGAAAGATGCCGCAAATTCCGGCAGAATAAAATCCCCTTCCAGAATCATAGGCACATTATCCTCGAGATGACCCTCTTTTACAACTGCGGTAAGACCGGGGATTAACATTCGCCCGACATCAATGAGTTGCCCTACCGTGTTTTCCACAGGTTCCTCCCACCAATTCGGGTGGGTTCTCCAATAATGTATAGCCGGATGAGTTTCGGGCGTCGTCATTACGTCCAACAGCACTTGAAAATCATCTACTCTTACGAGGTCAATCCCGTAATGACGGGCAAGCGGGAGGCTGACACTTGTTTTTCCAGTGCCTGAAGCCCCGCCGATGAGTAGTACATCCCAGTTTCTTTCGCTTTCTGACATAAAGCTTCTCCTTTTCATTGGAGGATTACGTCAATGGAATCCTCCTGATTTGTGTTTTAGTCATAATAATTGAACTCCTTTCCTCATTATTTATTATATCGCATAAGCGTTATAATTCTGTACATAAATACCATGCCGCGTATTTTTATTATAACATAACCGCAGTTATGTTTCAATGTTCCCGGGTACCCGTTCGAAAATTTATTTTCGGTAACGGGTGGGGTTATTATAACATAATTGCAATCGCTTGCAACGATTGCGGCGGCAAAGCCGCCGACGGCGCGAACGCGCCGAATTATTGTTGAAATAAAATCACCATTTCGGCTTTGCCGAAACCCGCCCGCTCGCGGGCGGCAAGCGTAAACGCTTGCATTGGTATTTTTATTATAACATAACCGCAGTTATGTTTCAATGTTCCCGGGTACCCGTTCAAAAATTTATTTTCGGTAACGGGTGGGGTTATTATAACATAATTGTAAATTTTTCATATTCTGCCTATTTTTCTTCGGAATATTAACTCATTTTCGGCAGAATATATGAAAAAGGAGTACAGAATTATATGAAAATCACAAACAGAGAATACGGCGAAATGTTAGATGCGGCTTCACCGCGCACAAAACTGTATAAAACCCTGCCGAAAGCGTTCATGTTCGGCGGGCTCATCTGCGTAATCGGCGAGGCTTTCCTGCATTTATACATGAACTACGGCGCGGGTAAGGAAACCGCCGCCGCATTGACTTCAATCACGCTCATCGGGCTCGCGGCAATACTGACGGGCTTCAAGGTTTATGACAAGCTTGCCCGCCATGCGGGAGCGGGCACGATTGTGCCTATTACCGGCTTCGCAAACGCCGTCGTCGCGCCCGCGCTTGAATTTAAAAGCGAGGGTTTTATACTCGGCGTCGGCGCAAAGATGTTTATAATTGCAGGCCCCGTCATAGTTTACGGAATTGCGGCGTCTGTACTGTACGGTTTGATTTATTATATAGCGGGGACGGTTATGTGACAATTGACAGTTGACAGTTAATATTTAATTTTAATGCAATCAAGGAGATTTTATGGGCAATTATTTAGGCAAGGGTACGATTGAACTTAACAATGCGCCTTCAATCCTGTCATGGGCGTCTGCCGCCGGACCTATGGAGGGTGAGGGGCCGCTCGCGGATTACTTCGATTATATCGGCGAGGCGGCGCATTTCGGCGAGGACAACAGCTGGGAGAAAGCGGAGATAATCCTGCAAAAGAGCGCATTCCGCGCTGCGCTCGAGAAAGGCAAGCTCGCCGAAACAGACGTCAGTTTCATTTTCGCCGGCGATTTGCTTAACCAGTGTACCTGCTCGTCCTATGGGATTCGGGATTTCGATATACCTTTCATCGGGCTTTTCGGTGCCTGCTCAACAATGGCGGAGGGGCTTGCGCTCGCATCGGTTTTCGTGGAATCAGGTGTCGCGAAAAACACGGTTGCGATGACAAGCTCGCACTTCTGTTCTGCGGAGCGGCAGTTCCGCACACCTGTAAACTACGGCGGACAGAGGACACCGACAGCACAGTGGACGGCGACTGCGGCTGGCTGTGCGGTTATTGCTCCGCAAAAAGACCCGCCTTATGTTAAAGCGGTGACATTTGGGAAAGTGACAGATATGGGGGTCAAGGACGCAAATAATATGGGCGGTGCGATGGCAGGCGCGGCTTATGAAACTATTAATGCACATTTAATGAACACAAAACAAAACATCGCCGACTTCGACATGATTCTCACCGGCGACCTCGGAATGGTCGGGAGCGGCTTGCTGATTGATTTATTCAAGCGCGACAACATTGACATAGCCAATGTACACGCTGACTGCGGCATGATGCTTTTCAAGAATAAGGAACAGGACACTCATGCAGGTGCGTCCGGCTGCGGTTGCAGCGCGAGCGTTTTGTGCAGTGTAATTTTAAAAAGAATCGTGGAGGGAACGTACAAAAACGTGCTGTTTGTCGCAACCGGTGCGCTTATGAGCCCGACGATGATTCAACAAGGCGAGAGCATACCGGCAGTCGCTCATGCCGTGCATATTTCAGGAGGATAAAAGCAGAAAGGGCTTAATGAATTATATAATAACCGATATTAAACCGGGGAAAACGAAACTTTTTAATTCACCAAAAGTGCAGAAAGGATTTAACAGATTATATAATAACCGGTATTAAACCGGGGAAAACGAAACTTTTTAATTCACCGAAAGTGCAGAAAGGACTTAACGGATTATATAATAACCGATATTAAACCGGGGAAAACGAAACTTTTAATTCACCAAAAGTGCAGAAAGGACTTAACGGATTATATAATAACCGATATTAAACCGGGGAAAACGAAACTTTTTAATTCACCAAAAGTGCAGAAAGGACTTAATGAAAGCATGAATTATTTTTGGGCGTTTATAATAGGCGGCGGGCTTTGCCTCATCGGGCAGCTTCTGATAGACCTGACAAAACTAAGCCCTGCGCGGATTTTAGTGGCTTACGTGGTCG
>WRCY01000030.1 GCA_009783695.1 Oscillospiraceae bacterium | reverse complement strand
CGACAAGTGCGGAAGCAGGTCCGTGACCGCGAAAACAGGGTCATTGTCGTCTTCGCCGATATTGATTTTGACTTCCGACAGGTCGCTTTTAACTATCACTCCGTGCAAAGCCAGCGGAACTGCCGTCCACTGGTACTTTTTGATTCCGCCGTAGTAGTGAGTTTTGAAGTACGCAAGTTCTCCGTCCTCATAGAGCGGGCGCTGCTTTAAATCCAATCGCGGGGAATCTATATGCGAGGCAAGCAGATTCACGCCTATGTCGAGCTTTTCTTTTCCGATAATGGCAGCAATGACGCTTTTCCCGCGGTTATTAGTATAAATCCTGTCGCCTGCTTTATATTTTTTACCGGCTTCATAAGCTTCAAACCCCGCTTCCTCGAGTTCAATTACAGCCTGCCGGGCCGCCTCCCTCTCGGTCTTCGCGAGGTCGAGGAAGCTCTTGTAACCCTCACAGAATTTATCGGCTTTTTTCTGCTCGGCTTCCGTAAATATTTTAGCAGTGTTTTTTCTTTGAATGAACAGTTTTTCTTTGAGCGCCTTTGATTTTTTGTTTTTCTCTTGATTAGTCATATTTATTCTCCTTAAGTCCTTTCCTTACAAAAGTGGAATGAAAACAACGTTTTCCCCGATTCAATTGTGTTTATTCTCAAACTTTTCTTCTTTATGAATATAGTTTTATGTAAGTTTCGTAAGCGGAATTCACTTTATTGATGTAATGCTGCGTATCCGGGTCGGGAATGTCTGACAAAGTTTGTCCGTCAGCTGAGAAATTCGGATTAGAAAGCCATCTTATTACCGTCTGGTCTCCCGCAAAATAAGCCGCCAGCGCACAGTCGGGGTCACCGAAATTTTCCAGATGATAGGCGATTAAAAAGCAGCCGTAACGGATATTATCATCAGGTGCAAACATATCATCGAAACTCATGTCGCTTTCGCGGAGCCTGTAAGTGCTTATCCAGTCGAATGTTTCCTCCATGATTTGCATGAGTCCCCGCGCTCCCACACTCGAAACCGCGCGGGGTTCAAAGCTGCTCTCGGTCTTAATCACTGCGTAAACTAAAAACTTATCAAGCCCGTATTCATCTGCATATTTCTCAACGTATGGAGTGAATTCAAGAGGGTGCGTGCGTAGCAGCCACTGATGGTGAAAATAATCATAAACTATTTTGCCGGAAAAGAAAAGAATTGCAATAATCAAAAATGTAATTATAACTGCAAAAAGCGGGGATTTTCTTTTGTTTTTTCTCATATTTTCATTAAGTCCTTTCTTCACCAAAGGTGTATGAAAACAGCGTTTTCCCCGTTTCAGTTGTATTTTGTTTCAAACTTTTAATACCCTCTATTACTTTTTCTATACTTTTTATAAAACTGTTCATATCATTATTGTTTTCAATAAAATAATTTGCTTTTTTTTTATAAAATTCTGCGCCGGGCTGTGAATCAAGGCGCATAAGCGCGTTTTCTGCGCTTATTTTATCACGTTCTGTAATGCGTTTTATACACACCATTTTATCCGCAGCAACAGCGATAATTTTATTGCAAAAATCATCTGCGCCGCTTTGATACAAAGCCGGTGCGTCAAGCAGAATATTACGATTATCAGCGGCTTTACGTTGAATCAAATTTACAATTTCATAAACAATAAAGGGGAAAATGATTTTTTCGTACTGTCTTAATTTTATCTTGTTTGAAAAAACAAGCCGCGCCATCAAAACCCTATCAAATCCATTATTGTTATAGGCTTCGGGGAACGCGTCCCTCACGGCTTCTGCACATTTGCCGCTTGCAATCACGCGCCTTGCCTCCTTGTCGCAGTCAATTACGTAAAAGCCGTTTTCCTCAAAAACCCTCGCCGCAAGACTCTTCCCCGCTCCGGACATTCCCGTTAATCCTATTATGTTTAATTCCGTCAGATTTATCATTATTATTTGAATTAAGCCCTTTCTTCACAAACGAACAATGAAAGCAACGTTTTCCCAATTTAGTTATGTTTATTTTCAAACTTCTGCCTTTACAATTTTAAATTCAGCCGCCCTGATGATTCGGTTATACAACGCCAGACCTATTCCGGCTGGCTCGGGAAGCTGTATGAAAATCTGCTCAGCACCCAGCTCATCGAATTCGCGCAGCTTCGCAAAAAGCGTCTTTGCCTCGGGGTTTGTGATTACAAACTCGCCAAATCCCTCTGCATCACCCTCGACAGCAATTACTTCAGCGCGCGGCGCGTAATGCTTATACCTTGTTCCCGGGCTGTGTATACTTCCTCCGTCCTCAACCTCAACTTCGCCAAACTCCGAAAGCATTTCCGCCGTTACTGCACCCGGACGTAAAATCTTGATTTTATTTTCATCGAACATAACCACTGTGCTTTCCAAGCCGCAGTCGCAGTCCCCGCCGTCGATTATCAGCGGGATTTTACCGCTCAAGTCGGCGTAGACGTGTTCTGCCTTTGTGGGGCTCGGACTTCCGGAAACGTTCGCTGAGGGCGCGGCGAGCGGGAAACCGCACTGCCGTATAATTTCAAGCATCGCCGGATGATTCGGAACGCGCACAGCCACGGTATCCAAACCGCAGCTTACCTCATCGGGAATAATTCCCCTCTGCGGAGGGGCGGCGCGAAGCGCCCGGGCTGTTTTTCTTTTGAACACCATCGTCAGCGGACCTTGCAGAGGGCTTCCTGCAGTCCAGAAATTTTCCGCCAGCCTTTCCGCAAGCTCGGGAATTTCCAAACCCAAACCGCGCGCCATCTCCAAATCCGCTACATGGACAATCAACGGATTGTCACGAGGGCGGCCCTTGGCGGCGAAGATTCTTTCAATCGCGGCGGGATTAAAGGCGTTTGCGGCCAAGCCATAAACAGTTTCGGTCGGGATTGCGACAACGCAGCCGTCAATTAATAATTTCACGGCTTTATCGTACACCGACATATCAGGAGCTCCCCGCCCTATGGTTTTTATAATCGTATTCATTATTTGTTCACCAAAGCTTCTTTATAAATCATTTTATAATTATGAGTCCGTCCGCCCAACAAGATAATCAAGTGAAATATCATAATAATCGGCAAGAATAATGGACTTACCGGTAGGAATGTCAATTCTTCCCGATTCATAATTCCCGTAATGCCTTACGCTGACATTTATTAGTTTCGCCAAAGTCAGTTGAGTAACGCCCTTTGATTCGCGAAGTTCTTTTAATCTGTAACTCATATATTATCTCCAAAAATATTTTCTTAAAACACTTGACATGAAATATATTTCCATGTATAATAAAATATAACAGGAATTATATTTCATGTTATTACGAAAGGATAATCTTAATGAAAAACATACTTGATGAAATCTATTACCGCCTTGAAGAAAGCGGTGACCTTGAACGCCTACACTTAAACCAAGCCGAAAATAAACTTTTAGAAAAGTTAAACTCTGAAGAAAGAGAACTATTCGATTCTTACAAAGAAATTCGCGTCAGCATTGAACTAAAAGACGACCGTGCCGCCTTCAGGCGCGGCTTCCGCACCTGCCTGCAGCTTTTTGCCGAAGCGCTGTTTTAAAGCCTAATCTCAAACTCAATCTCATGTTTAATCGGTATTCCGTCCTCGCCGAGCAGCGGAATCGTCGGCTTCAGCTTTCTCATGCCCTCCGCGGAATTGATATGCGTTGCAATCCAGTCAAAACCGCGCCGCTGATAAAATCTTATCGCGTGGGTGATGTCGTTTGTGGTGACAAGCCAAAGCCGTGTGCAGTTATTTGCTTTCGCGGCTTTCAAAACCTCGTCAATCAGCGCGCTTCCAACGCCTTTGTTCTCCTCAAAGCTGTTAAGCGATGTAATCTCGCACCCGCGTGCGTCGATATTATAAGTAATGAGCCCGATGATTTTTTCACCGGAAAGCGCGATGAATCCGGGCAGCCTTGTGCCGTCGTGCGCCGTTTCCCGGCTGACAATCGGCAAGCCCCATTCCTGTTTCAGAATTTCTGTTGCCTTTTCACGATTTTCGTAGGTAATAGGCTGGATATTCATACTTTCCTCACTCCTGCACATTTGCAAGCTTCGCCGCCTGGTCGGCAATTCGCAGTGCGTCGAAAACCTCGTCGCAGTCGCCGTTCAGCACGTTTGTGAGTCTGTAAAGCGTAAGATTAATACGATGGTCGGTGACGCGCCCCTGAGGATAATTGTAAGTGCGAATTCGCTCGGAGCGGTCGCCCGTGCCGACTTGAATCCTGCGCTGCTCGGCGATTTTTCCCGTCTGCTCGGCAATCGCGGACTCGTAAAGCTTGCTGTAAAGCAGCTTCAGCGCTTTATCCTTGTTCTTATGCTGACTGCGCTCGTCCTGGCACTCCACCACAATCCCCGACGGCCCGTGGATTACGCGGATGGCGGACTCGGTCTTGTTTACATGCTGACCTCCCGCACCGCCCGCCCTGAACGTCTGGAAAGTCAGGTCGGCGGGATTTATTTCAACGTCGACTTCCTCAACCTCGGGGAGCACCGCCACTGTAATCGTCGAGGTATGAACCCGCCCCTGCGACTCGGTTTCGGGTACGCGCTGAACGCGGTGAACGCCGCTTTCGTATTTGAGTTTTGCGTATGCGCCCTCGCCCTCAACGGAAAAGCTTATTTCCTTGAAGCCGCCGAGCTCGGTCGGATTCGAGTTTATGACTTCAACATGCCAATTCTTGAGTCCGGCATACATTGTGTACATTCTGTACAGCGAGTTCGCGAAAAGAGCCGCCTCCTCCCCACCCGCGCCGCCGCGGATTTCGATGATTACGTTGCGGTCGTCGTCGGGGTCGCGCGGGAGAAGCAGGATTTTGAGTTCCTCCTCGCATACAGCGATTCTCTCCTTACTGTCCTCGTACTGAAGCCGCGCCATCTCCTTGAGCTCCGCATCCAGCCCGCCCTCGTCGAGCATCTGCCGCGCCTCCTCAAACTCTTTCTTAGCGCCTGTATACTCGCCGTATTTTTCAACAACGGGCGTCAGCCCCTTGTGCTCGCGCATAAGCGAGCGATAGAGCTCCTGGTTGCTGATTACATCGGTGTCAGAGAGCTTATCGTTAATTTCGTCATAACGCTTTTTGGTCATCTCTAATTTATCAATCATGTTTTATATAAGTCCTTCCCGCATAAGTTCGCTTTAAAACTGCGTTTTCCCCGCTTCAAACGGTTGTTGATGTTAAGTTTTAATTTCTTTTATAAACTTTTCTATTTTAGAACGAGGGGTCATAAACTCATGCCCGCAGCCCTCACATTTAAGCTTAAAATCCGCGCCCGCCCGAAGTACAATCATGCGCTTTGAGCCGCAGGGGTGGGTCTTTTTCATTTCAAGTTTGTCGTTAACTTTTATGTTCATATTTCATTAAGTCCTCTCCTAACGGACGGGAAATGAAATGCTTCGTTTCCCCCGATTTTATATCGGTTATTTCAAGTTTATTAACTTGATTTTATGAGCTTTCTGATTAACGCCCCGAACGGCCGGAATAATCCGCCCTCCATCTTCTTTTTTACGATTTTAAGGTTCTCCCTTATTTCAATTCCCTGCGGGCAGCGCTGTTCGCAATCCCCGCAGCCCGTGCAAAGCGAGGCCCTGCGCCCCCATGCGCGCATAGCGTAGTTTAGACGGGCTGCAAACTTTCCGTCTAAAGCGATGTCGTTGCAGAAAGTAAAGCACAGAGCAATATCAACTTTATTTTTGCACGGCATACAATAATTACAGCCCGTACAGGGGATTTTCATCGTTTCCGATATAAATTCCCTCGCTTTCACGAAAGCGTCTTCCTGCTCTTTGGTAAGCTCGTATGAGTCCCCGCCGGAAGCGGTTTCTATATTGTTTTCCAGAACTTCAAGACTGTTCATGCCGGAAAGCACCGTAAGCACCTCGTTATGGCTGTAAATCCACCGGAACGCCCATTCTGCCGGCGTATGCTTCGGCGTTAAGCCCGACAGCAGTTCCGCCGCCTGCGCAGGCAGCTTGCTTACAAGACGCCCGCCTCTGAGCGGCTCCATAATCATCACAGGTATGTTTTTCTCCGCCGCATACAGTAAGCCGCCTTTTCCCGCCTGGTTATGCACGTCAAAGTAGTTATACTGAATCATTGTAAAATCCCAGTCATAAGCGTCAATAAGCGTTTTAAAATCATCCGCGCCGCCGTGGTATGAGAAGCCGACGTTCTTCAGCACGCCCGCTTTCTTTTTCTCCTCAAGCCATTCAATGATTCCGAGTCCGACGAGCCGCTCCCAGCTCTTCGGGCTTGTCAGCATGTGCATAAGATAGTAGTCGATGTAATTGGTCTTAAGGCGTTCAAGCTGGATTTTCAGATATTTGTCAAAGTCCGGTGCTTTCTTCACAAGAAACGCAGGCAGCTTATCCGCTATAAATATTTTGTCGCGCAGGTTATTCTTTTCGAGAATTCTGCCGAGCATAACCTCACTGCCCGAATAAACATATGCGGTATCAAAGTAATTCACACCTTTTTCAACCGCTTTCACCACCATCTGCTCGCAGGCGGAAAAATCCTTGGGAAAACGCATGCACCCAAAGGCTAAAAGCGAGATTTTATCATTATTTTTCGGATTAATTCTATAGTTCATAAATGTCCCTCCAAGCGCGAAACGCCAAGCAATACAATAAAGTATACCATATTTTTCCCGCATAGTCAATTATTAACAGATTTTTAATCTAATTTTTATTGAAAAATAAAAAATTATATGCTACAATGATAAAGACAAGAAAATATATTATTAGAGGTACTATATGATTTTTTCCAAGAAACCCGTTATTCTTGCCGTTGACGACGACCCGATTATTCTTAATATCGTTTTATCGACGCTTAAAGCCGATTATAAGGTCATTCCGCTCACCTCGGTTAAAGCGGCTTTAAAATATCTCGAGAATAATTTTGTGGACTTGATTCTGCTTGACTGCATCATGCCTGAAATGACCGGGTTTGAAATGTTTGAGCTTCTGTTAAAAGACGAAAGACTGAAAGACATACCCGTGATTTTCCTTACCGGTTCCACGGACGAGAGCGGTGAAGCTGCGGCGCTTCAGTCGGGCGCCGCGGATTATATAGCGAAGCCCATACGCGCACAGGCTTTGCTTACGCGCATAAGTTTGCAGCTTGAGCTTGTGCAGCACAGAAAACATCTCGAAAAGTTAGTTAACGACAAAACCCGCCTGCTTAACGAGGCGCTGAACCTCCTTAACGCGAGGGAGGACGTAACGCTCAATCTGCTTGCGCGGGTAACGGAGCTGCGCGACTGCGACACCGGCGCGCATATCGAGCGCACTACAGAGTTCGTTAAAATTATTGTGGATGATTTACTCCGCAATCCGTCAGACGATTATATTTTGACCGCCGAGGAAGCTGAGGATATAATAAAATCCGCAAAGCTCCACGACCTTGGGAAAATCGCAATTCCCGATGATATTCTTCTTAAGCCCGGGAAGCTCACCCCCGAGGAGTTCGAGATTATAAAAAAGCATACGGAAGAGGGCAAAAACCTGCTTTCTCACACGATTGACGGCGTAAAGAGCTATAAGATTCAAAACATATCGGACGAGGAGAGCGAGCGGATTATTCGCTCCGACAACTTCCTTAAAACAGCACGTGACATTACATACAGCCATCATGAAAAGTGGAGCGGCGAGGGTTATCCGCAAGGGCTCAAGGGTAAGGAAATACCGCTTTCCGCACGTATTGTGGCGCTTGCGGACGTTTATGACGCGCTGACCTCGCAGCGCCCGTATAAATCTGCATATTCCCATCATGAATCCGCTTCGATTATAACCGGGGACAGGGGGAAACACTTCGACCCGCATCTCGTCGATGTTTTTGAAAGGCATATTAATAAATTTGAAAATATCACTACCTGCGCCGTGCTTAATTAATAAAACCATCGGAGAACTGATATGAAAAAAGGTTCCGCAGCAAGAATTATAATAGCGGCAGTTCTGCCGTTTATTCTTGTTATTTCAATTTTCGGGGTTGTCATTAATGCACTGGCAAAGCACGAGTCCGAAAAGACCGCCGTCCAAATAACAAGGCTTTACTCCGAGTTCGCACGAAGCGGCATTGCATACAGCAAGTATTCTCTCGATATGCTACTTTCCGAAAACGGCACAGTTATTGCTTCTAACGTATATATTAATATCGGAAAGAGCCTTGTTTCTGTTTTGCTTGACGATATTTCAATTCAAACCGCAGAAAGTATTTCTGAGTTTATACGAAATCCTGACGGCTTCACTTATTATAAAACGTGTAATTCTTATATAGGTATTCTGCCTTTTTATGAAGACGGCGAATTATTTTTTAGTTTTGTTGATGTGCCGATAAACTCTCTGCCCGGACAATATAATCAATATTCTGTGATTGCGCGTCTGTTTTTGCTTGCCGGTTTAGCGGGGTTAACTCTGCTCATTATTGCAGTTTCCCTTGCCGCAAGAAAAAGTATTAAAAGTGAAAAAGAACTGCTGCGCATATTTCATGAAAAGGAACTGCAGGAGCTAAAGCAACAGCACGAGCATTGCTTACGCTCCGCGGAAGAGCGCTTCGGGAAAGAAAACGCCGGAGCCGCTTCCGAGATGCAATCCGCTTTCTTCGGCAGAGTCGCGCATGAAATATACACACCCATGAACTCAATCCTCGGTATAGCGCAGATTATGCTCGCAGACAACAATCTCGCCGGGATTCACGTTAAGCATGTAAGCGATATTAAACTGTCGGCGGATACGCTGCTTAAAACAACTAATAATATTCTTGATTTGACGCGGCTTCAAGCGGGTAAAATCCCGCTTTTCCTGCACGATTATAACTTTATTCAGCTCGTGGATAATGTCAGCGCATATGCGCGGTTTATTGCAGGGCAAAAGAAGCTTGACTATATCTTCAACGTACCGGACAAGCTCCCGCAGTGCCTCTACGGCGATGCCGCCCGGCTAAAGCAGTGCTTGATTAATATTATCGCCGGCACTGTTAGTTTTACCGGCAAAGGCTCGGTAACATTCAGTGTTATAGCGGGCAAGGATAATATAAGCTTTGAAATACACGGCATGGGAAAAGAACCCGACGATAACGATTTAGGGTTTTCAATCACAAAAAGCATTATATCCCTCATGAACGGGCAGATTAATTTTAATATAAAAGACGGTGCGGGGAGCGTGTTTACAGTGACAATACCAAGAATAGCAGGCGACAGCAATAACCTGAATCCGGTAATTATGAAATCAGACCTGCATTCCCTCAGCGATAAAAGGATTCTTATCGTTGATGATAATGAGATTAACCTCCATGTCGCAAAGGGGCTTGTTCTGTCACTTTACGGCATTGATTGCGACATTGCTCTCTCCGGGACAGAAGCGCTCCTGTATACCGGTAAAAACGACTACGACCTTATCTTTATGGACCACATGATGCCCGAACCCGACGGTGCAAAAACCACAATGCGCATACGCGAAACCAATACCGCCGTTCCGATTATCGCGCTTACTGCCGATGTTGTTCCCGAAACTAAGGAGCTGCTCCTGAAAGCGGGGATGAACGACTTTTTAGCGAAGCCTATTGTTGTTACCGAGATGAATTATATTTTGCAAAAATGGCTTCCCTCAAAAAAGAACATATCAAAGCCTGTACACGAAAACAATTATGAGTCCGGTAATATAAAAGGTTTCGGGCATATTGTTACAGCCGCCATGGGCTTTCCCGGACTAAACGTGAAAGAGGGGCTCTCCTCTGTCGCTTTCAATGAAGAGATTTATATAAACTCACTAAAACTTCTGCTCGGCAAAATACCGGCTGTCATTGATGTTCTCCATAAAAGCCTTAATGAGAATAATCTGCCCGAATTCACGGTTCACGTGCATGGCATGAAGAGCTCGCTTTCCTCTGTTGGCGCCTCTTCCCTTTCGGCTGCGGCACAGACTCTCGAGAAAGCCGGAAAGGCAGGCGACATCAATGCATGCAATAAAACATTCCCTGAGTTTGCAGAACAATTAAAAGAGCTCGAGAATCGGCTTGCCTTACTTTTTCAAAGCGGATTGCCTGCAAATAAAAAGACGGGAACGCGCGCGGTTTTAGGAGAGTGTATGGCTGTTCTTACTGAGGCGGTGCAAAATTATAATTATGAACTGCTTACTGAGACCGTCGCTCGCTTGTCCGAGCACGATTTCGGCATTGAAATAAACAGCGACATCTCCAAAATAAAGATTTTTGCCGACAATTTTGATTACGACGGTATTACTGTGGTGGTCAGCGAGCTTAAGTTAGAGCTTGAAAAGAATCCCTCGCTGTTTAAAAATTGATGAATTTATTTAGTAAAAATACAGAAAACTGGTTTAAATCTACCCTCGGCGAGCCCACTGCTGTTCAGAAAGAAGCATGGGCGGCAATCGCCGGGGGCAAAAACGCGCTCGTCAGCGCGCCCACCGGCACGGGTAAAACCTTGTCGGCTTTTCTTGTTTTCATCGACAGACTGATGGAGCTTTCAAAGAAAAACGAGCTCCGTGACGAGCTTTACGTGATTTATATTTCGCCGCTTAAGGCGCTCGCCGCAGATATCCGCGAGAACCTATACCGCCCGCTGAACGGTATTTCCGAGGGTGGTTTAAGTCCGATTACTACCTTTGTGCGGACCGGCGACACCGCCTCAGCCGAGCGGCAGAAAATGCTGCGCAAGCCGCCGCATATTCTTATTACGACGCCTGAATCTTTATTTCTGCTTCTCACTTCCAAGTCGGGGCGCGAGGTACTTAAAACCGCAAAAGCCGTAATCGCGGACGAGCTCCACGCGATGATGAACTCCAAGCGCGGCGCGCATTTTATGCTGTCGCTTGCACGGCTGGATAAGCTTTGCGGGAAGCCTTTGCAGCGAATCGGGCTCTCTGCGACCGTGAATCCGCTTCGGCTCGCTGCCGACTATCTTTCCGGCGGCGAGAAAGTCGAAATTATAGCTCCTAAGATGCAGAAAGATTTCGATATAATCGTGACGGGCCCCAAGGAGGATTTCGGACTGCTGCCTCACGGCACGATTTGGACGGAAATCGCACGTATGGTTTTCGCGCAGTGCGAGGGTTCAAGGAGCGTGATTGCGTTCACTGACGGGCGCATGTTTGCGGAGAAGCTGGCGTTTTATGTGAACAAGGTTGCCACTGAGAGCTACGGCTTTGACGGCAGCTTCGCGCTTACACACCACGGCTGCGTTTCAAAGGAGCAGCGCCATAAAGCGGAAATACGGCTCCGCAGCGGTGATTTGCGCCTGCTCTGTGCAACTTCCTCCATGGAGCTCGGCATTGATGTGGGTGAAATCGATAAGGTTTTGCAAATCGGCTCGCCTAAAAGTGTATCAAGCGTTTTGCAGCGGCTCGGGCGTGCCGGGCATAATCCCGGAAGACTGAGCGTTATGCATATCTTCCCGAAAACCGCCGCGGACGGCTTAGAGTGCGGGCTGACCGCTTATGCCGCAAGTCACTTCGGCGTGGAGCCCTTGAAGCCGCCCCGGCTCTGCTTCGATGTGCTTTCGCAGCATTTGGTTTCAATGGCGGTCGATAAAGGCTATACAATTGACGATGTTATGGAGCTTCTGCCACGCGCCTATCCGTTTCGCGAGGTCACAAGGGCTGACGTTAAGTCTGTTCTTGAAATGCTTGCAGGCGACTATGAGCACAACATGGACTTGCCTGTACGCCCGCGCGTGCTTTACGACAGAATCAACGGGCTGGTCGAGGGCGACGCGTACAGCCGTATGCTCGCTGTTCAGGCAGGCGGGACGATTCCCGACACGGGTATGTTCAGCGTTAAGAGCGAGTCGGGCGTCAAGCTCGGCGAGCTTGACGAGGAATTTGTTTTTGAAGCGCGGGTCGGAGATAAATTTCTGCTCGGCTCATTCGCATGGAAAATCCTGCGCATGGACAAGGATACGGTCTTTGTCAAGCAGTCCACAAGCGAGGGCGCGCAGCCGCCTTTCTGGCGCAACTTATGGCTCTCAAGAAATTACAACACATCGTTGTTTTTCGGCGAACAGATGAAGAAGCTGTCTGACGCCGAGGATTACGATGCTGTTGTAAAAGTTTTACGCAGCTTGGGCATGGACGCGAACTCGGCGGCTGACACAGGGCACTACCTCAGGCGACAAAAAGAAGCGACCGGAGTTTTACCCGATGATAAAACAATAATTGCAGAACACTTCTGTGATGAATCCGGCGATAATCAGCTGATGCTTCACTGCTTTTTCGGCAGACAGGTAAATTTCCCGCTCGGTCTTCTACTGCAGCAGAAGCTGCAGGAACTGACCGGTGCGGCCGTGACTATATTCGACGACGACGACGGGGTTTTATTATATGTACGCGGGAAATATGAAATACCCGAAAAGCTCCTGCAGTCTGTTGCACCCGAAAATGCGCGTGAAATCTTAGAGGCATTACTGCCGACCTCTACACTGTTCAACATCGCGTTCAGGCATAACGCCGCCCGCGCGCTTATTATGGGCGTTCGTAAGGGCAAGCGCCAGCCGCTCTGGGTTCAGCGGCTCCGCGGCGCGGAAACGCTCGACATGATTATCGAAAATAAAAACCACCCGCTCATTCGTGAAACAATGCGCGAGTGTCTTGAGGATTACTGGAACCTTGACGGGCTTGTTGATGTTCTGCAAAAAATTAAAAGCGGTGAAATTAATGTCCGCGAAATGATAAGCGGCGAGCCCTCGCCGATGTCGCTGGGGCTACGTAGGCAGATGGAAGCAAATTTGCTGTACGAGTATCACCCCTCGACAAAGAAAATCAATCAATCGGTTGAAGAGGCACTCAAAGAAGCTGAGAAAATCAAGCCCGCCTCTGAATTCCTTGCGAACACCGGGCGGAGGAAACTGCCCGAGGATGAAAACCAGCTGCACTCGCTGCTCATGATTGAGGGCGATTTGGAGTCGGGCGAAATTGATTTGCCTATACAATGGTTCGAAAATCTCGCTAAAGCCGGCAGAATCGCTTATATCGAGCCGGGATTATGGATTGCCGCTGAGCATGACGATGAATATAAAAACGGATTATCCGCCGAGGGAGGTATCGCGGCAGACAGCTCACCGGCACTTTCAAGAATAATCCGCCGCTGCCTGCGTTACAAGGGGGCGATGGACGTCGAAAGCATTTCCGCGCGCTATTTTATCCCGCTGGAAACAGCGGAGAAGATATTATCCGAATTAGATGTAATTGAAGATAATGGTTTATACTATCATAAAGATTTGTATGAAAAGGCAAGGCGTGAAACGATTGCGTTCCGGCGCCGCGAGATTAAAACCGCGCCGTCGCAGAATTACGCCGCGCTGCTTGCAAATTCTCTGCGCATAAATGCAGTGTCTGCGGAGCAGCTCGACCACGCGCTCAGCGTTCTTTCCTGCCGCGCATTTCCGGTTTCGTTATGGGAGAGCGTGCTGCTCCCCGCCCGTGTAAAAACCTATAACGGCGGGCTTCTCGACAAGCTGCTGTCTGAGGGGAAATACTTTTGGAGTATAAATAATAATGAACTCGCTTTTCATCTTTATGAAGAGATAGACTGGGATTTTGAACCGCTTGCAGAGCTTAGCGGCGATGAGGAAATTATCTACGGACAAATCAAAAAGCGCGGTGCTGTTTTCTTGTCGAGCTTATCAGGCGCGTTGAATCAGCGCCCGCTGCTCGAGCCCGCGCTGTCGCTCATTGAGAAGGGTTTTCTCCGGGCGGATTCGTTTATACCTGTTAGGCAGCTGCAGGACAGAGAAAAATTACTCACCGCGCCTGTCAAGCAGCGCGTGAAAGCTACAGTTAATGCGCTTAATTCCGGACGGTTTGACCTTGTGCGTCCTGTTTCAGAAAAATCAACAGAGGAGCTCATTCACCGCGCTTTTGAAAAGGTGGTTGTGCTTTGCCGTGAAACGGCGCAGCAAGTTGGCTTATCGTGGGGCTTAGTCCTTGAAAAACTTCGCGTCTGGGAATACACGGGCAAGGCACGGCGCGGGTACTTTGTCGAGGGGTTGTCGGGAGCGCAGTTTATACGTGACGGGGATTTCACAAGAGTTATTCACGCGCTCGCGAATCCGCGCTCTGACATAATCTGCATAAACGCCGCCGACCCTCTGATGCCCTGGGGTAAGTGCCTGCCGCACTTACCGGAGCGCAGCTTCATCTGTGTTTCGGGTACGGCTGTGGCGTTAAAGGCGGGTGTTCCTGTCGCGCTGCTTGAAAAACAAGGGCAGATTCTGCGGATTTTCGAGCCCGAGCATACTGTAAAAGTTATTATGGCGTTTGCGGAAGACTTTAAGAAAGGCTTTATTTTCCCGCATTTAAAGCGTCTGATTATCAAGCAGTATCCCAAAGAAGCCGGGAGCGCGCTGGGAAGCGCGGGATTTTCGCAGCAGATGTTGGATTTTGCGCTTTATAAGTAGTTGACAAATACCAAATCTTGTGCTATACTCATAAAAGAAACCCAAAATGGCGTGAAAACAGAGTTCGATAATGAGTTTTATTGAATCGGGGAAAACGAAGCGTTTCATTTCCCGTTTGTAAAGAAAGGACTTAGTGAAAATAAGCTTGATAATGGATGGTACTGAATCGGGGAAAACGAAGCGTTTTATTTCCCGTTTGTGAAGAAAGGACTTAGTAAAAAATTGATAAATGCCTGGCATGACATTGATGATAAACGTATAGCTCCTGAAAATTTCCTTGCAATTGTTGAAATTTCTAAAGGCGAGAAGACAAAATACGAGCTTGATAAAGAGAGCGGATTGTTGATTCTTGACCGCGTGCTTTATACATCTACGCATTATCCGGCGAGCTACGGCTTCATTCCGCGCACTCTCGCCGACGACGACGACCCGCTGGACGTGCTGATTCTTTGCAACGAGCCGATTCAGCCGATGGTTTTGGTTAACTGCTATCCAATTGGCGTCATAAATATGAACGACAACTACAGCAGGGATGAAAAAATCATCGCGATTCCTTTCAACGACCCGACCTATAATTCATACACCGATATAACCGACCTGCCAGCCCATATTTTTGCGGAAATGCGACACTTTTTCGAGGTTTATAAGCAGCTTGAGGGCAAGACGACAGCCGTAGACGAGGTCATGAACGCAGAAAAGGCGCGCGGAATAATAAAGCAAAGCATTTTAAACTACAGGCGGGAGTTTATGAATTTGTAATAAATGCAAAAAGAATCGTTGGAAAACGTCGTTTTAAATATCGCTCTTGAAAGAAGGATTCAATAAATATGTTGGTACTGGCGAGCGCGTCGCCGCGCAGACGCGAGCTGCTTAAAGGCGCCGGTTATGAATTTAAGACAGCTCCCGCCGAAAGCGAGGAAATCGTCCCCAAGGCAAAGCCTGAAACAGCGGCAATACTCACCGCAAAAAGCAAAGCCCTGGAGGTCGCGGCAAAGTATCCGAACGATGTAGTCTTAGCGGCTGACACCATTGTTTTCATAAATAACGAAATCATGAACAAACCGGAAGATGAAGCCGATGCCTTTCGTATGCTCAGCACTTTGTCAGGCGCGCGGCATACGGTTATTACGGCGGTTTGTATAGTTAATGGTAATAAAGTACGCTCGTTTTTCGGGCGGACATCAGTTGAGTTTTACAAGCTTACCGGCGATGAAATCAGGGCATATATAAAAACCGGAGAGCCTTTCGACAAGGCGGGCGCCTACGGCATACAAGAAAAAGGCGCGCTGCTTGTAAAAGGCATCAGAGGCGATTTTTATAATGTAATGGGTCTGCCGCTGGCGAGAACGGCACAGGAACTTAAAAAATTCGGAATCGAGCCGAAATAGCAATTATCGTAGGCGAACGCTGAAATTAAATCCTTTTTAATGTCAGCAAGACTTAAAAAAGAGGTGCAAAAATGTTTGGTTTTTTTAAAAAGAAGAAAAAAGATTTAGGATATGACGGCTACTCACCGCCGGTTCAAGTGCCGGAGGAAAACAGCGTGCCGTATTACCGTGAAATCGAAGACAGCGGCTACTTTTTAAACGAGAAGGACATAAAAATTATCATCAAGGCCTGCGTTTTCTTCGTCAAAAACAGCGGTACGGGAGGCAGCAGCATTGTCGACAAAATCCCCGAAACAGGCGGCAAACTACGTGACAAGACCGACCTGTCCCCCGACGACATAACGGTGATTTCGATTTGCCTGCAAGCCTACAACAGCGAAATGTGCAAGCTAATGAGCGAACTCCCCGAATCACCGGCAGTATTTAAGCTGCGGAATGAGAAGACATACTTTTTATCTATTATCGAGAAGCTGACAAGGTATTTGTCGGCGGCATAAATCAAACATACAGCGGGCTTATTAAAAAGCCCGCTGTTTTTATATGGTCGATTAACATGAAAACGCTCCACGTTTTTCAAAAGCAAGCTTTGCTTGCTTTTGCACCAATGGCGCATTATCGGCTATACAATCAAGTAAAGTCGCGCAGCGTCTGCGCGGCAAATGATGCGTATTGAAAAGTGCTGAAGCATTTTTTAAAGTTAAATGATTATAAAATATTTTTCAAAACCTATTGACTTATTCAGTCAATCATGATACAATGGTATTGACCGACTTAGTCAGTCAATGGATTTACCGCCGAAGTGCCCTGCCTGCAACACGTTCGGCGCCCCTCTGAGGAGGGAATATACGGGAGGTGATTATATGTTAGACGAGATAGAATCTCATAAAATAATGGCGATGGAGCCCGAAAAGCGCGACAGAATCATAAACGCCGCAATGCGCGAGTTCAGCAAGGGTTTCAAAAACGCTTCAACAGACGAAATCGTGAAAGAGGCGGGAATATCAAAGGGTTTGCTGTTTCATTATTTCGGCAGCAAGGAGAAGCTGTACGAGTTCATTATTTTAGATTCGGTTGACCTCATGACTACTAATTATTTTGATTTAATAAACTATGAGCAGACCGATATTCTTAGCCGGATTTGGCAAATGACCCTGCTTAAAATGGATTTATCACGCAAATACCCGCTTCTGTTCGACTTTGCAGCCGCTGCTTATGTACATGAAAAGGAAAATCCAAACAGTAAGTTTGCGGATACTTTTAAGGATATTCAAGCCAAAGTCGCCGCGAACGCCTTTAAAAATATCGACTATTCTGTGTTCAAAGACGGTATCAACCCCGAAAAAGCAATCAACATCATATGGTGGTCGCTCATGGGCTATGCGAACTCGCTCGTTCCGGGCGAAAAGGAAATAGCAGACTTCAAACTTGAATATGAGCGTTATCTGTCCGAGATGCAGGAATACTTCGATATTTTCAAAAAAATATTTTACCGATAGGAGGAAAACCATGTTCATGCTTGAAATTAATAATTTAACCAAGAAATTCGGGAAATTCACAGCGCTTAACAATGTAAACCTGCAGGTTAAGGAGGGCGAGGTCTTCGGCTACATCGGTCCGAACGGCGCGGGAAAAACCACGACTATCCGTGTGCTGCTGGGGATTCTTCAGGCGACATCGGGAACCGCACGCATATTCGGAATGGACGCTTGGAAAGACGCCGTTGAGATTCATAAGCGGATTGCCTATGTTCCCGGCGACGTTAATCTTTGGCCGAACCTGACAGGCGGCGAGGTAATCGACCTGTTCGTCAGTCTGCGGCAAAAGAGCGACAAGGCTAAACGTGAAAGATTGATTGAAAAATTTGAGCTCGACCCGACTA
Source organism: Oscillospiraceae bacterium (assembly GCA_009783695.1). Lineage (GTDB taxonomy): Bacteria > Bacillota > Clostridia > Oscillospirales > Ruminococcaceae > Ruminiclostridium_E. Next base: position 10,413 of record WRCY01000030.1, on the reverse strand, counting down.
AAAAATGCCGAACCTACTCGAAAGGTAACCGCCAGAAAGTGGCGTTAATCGCGGCTTTCGCCTCTGATGCGGACTTATACATTCTCGACGAGCCGACCTCGGGGCTTGACCCGCTGATGGGCGAGTTCTTCGTCGAGGAAGTGCTGAATCTCAAAAACAGCGGCAAAAGCGTGCTGCTTTCAAGTCATATCCTGTCTGAAGTCGAGCGGCTCTGCGACCGCGTCGGCGTCATTATGAAAGGAAACGTGATTAAAACCGGCACGCTTGACGAGCTTAAAGAAAGCGCCGCCTGCGCCGACGGCAGGCTCCCCGATTCTATGGAAGAGCTGTTCATGCGGTATTATAAAGTCAGCGAACAGGAGGTGTAGGCATTGAAACAAAAATCAATAATAACGGGGAAAACGCAGCTTTATTGTATGATTACACCGAAAGGAGGATTTGATTAAAATGCGCGGAAACTTTGATTATTCGGGAAAGTTAGTAAGGTTCATGCTGCGCCGTGAGCGTATTATTGCGGCAATATGGATTATAGTGCTTGTGCTCTTTACGGTTGCGCTTGCCCCCGGGCTCGAAACGATGTTCCCAGACAACGAAACACGGGAAAACATCTCGCTTATATACGATAATCCTATTATGGTTTCAATGATGGGGCCGGTTTACGATATTGACGGCGAGTATACAACGGGCACGATTTATGCGGGAATGATGCTGCTTTGGGTGATGATTGCGGTGGCGGTTATGAACATATTCATAATCATCCGGCATACCCGCGCAGATGAGGAACGCTGGCGTGCCGAGGTAATCCGCTCGCTTCCCGTCGGGCGGCTTGCGAATATTAATGCCGCGATGCTGACAGCGTTGATTATTAATGTGATTCTCGCGCTTCTGACGGGGCTCGGGCTCGCCTTAACAGGCATTGAGAGCATGGATTTCGCAGGCAGTATGCTTTATGGCGCAGTGCTCGGAGCGAGCGGGCTCGTTTTTGCGGCAATAACTGCAGTCTTCTGTCAGCTCTCGGCGAGCTCAAGCGGAGCGTTCGGGCTGTCGTTCCTTGCGCTCGGCGGCTCTTATATGCTGCGTGCCGCCGGCGATGTCGGAAACGAGGTTATATCGCTTATCAGCCCGCTCGGACTTGCGCAGCGCTCGATGGTTTATGCGGAAAATGAGCTTATGCCTTTGTGGGGGCTGCTTGCTATCGCAGTCGCGTTCACCGCTCTTGCGTATAAGCTTAGTTCCATGCGCGACCTGGGGCAGGGTTTTATTCCCGCCCGCATAGGCAGACGGGAAGCGAAAAAGTCGCTGCTGTCGCCTTTCGGGCTGTCGCTGCGGCTGCTTAAAAACTCAATGATTGTCTGGATTATTTGTATGTTTATGCTTGGCGTTTCGTACGGCTCGATTATCGGCGAGATTGACCGCTTTGTCGGCGACAGCCCCGCGTATCTGACGCTTGTCGGGCTGACGCCCGAGCTGCTCGATACTCTTTCCGAAAGTGATAAAGCCGATATGATTGTGGACGGCTTCGGCGGTTTTGTTACCGTCATGATGACGCTGATTGCGCTCGTTCCGCTGCTCATGTTCGCGATGAAGCCGAAAAACGAAGAGGCAGACGGGCGGGCGGAGGGTGTGCTTTCCCGCTCGGTTTCCCGCCCGAGGTATCTCGCAGGTTACGTTATAATCACATTTATAATGAGTATAATCGTGCAGCTTTGTACGGCAGCCGGCTTATACGGCATGGCTGCTTCCAACGAAACAAACCCGTTTGTGTTTGGTAAAATGCTCATTGCATACCTTTCGTATCTTCCCGCGATGTGGCTTGTGGTCGGGCTGGCGGTATTCATTGTAGGTGTGTTCCCTAAAGTGAGCGGCGTAATTTGGGGGTACTACGGATTTATCTGCTTCATGATGCTGATTGGGAATATTCCCGATTTACTGCCCGCGTGGGTCGCTAACTTGTCGCCGTTTAACTTCATACCCGAAATAAGGGTTACAAGCTTCGACCTCTTCCCTGCACCGGCCGCCAGCTTCACACCGCTGATAATAATGACGGCAATAGCTGCGCTTCTCGTAACAACCGGATTTATCGGATACAGAAAGCGGGATTTAATTACTCATTAAATAAAAAAGGAACGGTTTACAAGCCGTTCCTTTCTATATACTCTATAATCTCGCTTGTAATCGCTTCTGCCGTTTGATTTCCTTTTACAATCAACAAGTTTTTAACCAAGCCTTTTTCACCAAGGAAATCAAACGCCTTGTAAAAACTCTCCCGCACCGCAGCTCCCTTTTTATCGAACAGCTCGTTCCCCACCCTTGACTTGCCGATTCTTTCAAGCGTTTCGGCGGGCTCGGTGTCGATGAACACGGTTATATCCGGCATGAGCATCTCCATCGCCGTTTTATTAACCCCGTAAATCGTTTCAAAATCAAGCTCCAGCCCCTGATACGCAAAGTTGGAAAAAACATAGCGGTCGCAGAGCACATGAGCACCGCTGTTTAAGTACGGCTGTATGTCATGGATTATATGCTCGTATCTGTCTGCCGCGAACAGCAGAGCCATAGTCTGCGGCTCGAACCTGAGTTGTTTTTTAATGGCACTGCGCGCGAGCGCGCCCGGAAGACTCTCGCTGGGCTCGCGTTCCTTCCGGCATTTTATGTCTTTTTCTTTTGTAAGATAATTGTACAGAGCGTTCATCTGGGTTGTTTTCCCCGAGCCGTCGAGCCCCTCGAAAACTATGAATAAACCTTTTTTCATATTCTCACCGCCTTATAAAGTAATCGGCATAGGGTCAATGCTTACCTCGTTTTCCAAATTATCAATCCATGCAGTCTTATCTGCATACAAAGATAGAATATTCTTGGGGGCGGCACTTGCTTTTAAAAATAATGTTAAGCCAAACAGAGTAGGGTTTACCCTGAGATACTGCATTTCCGGAGGTATGGATGTATCCGGGTTTTTCTCACTTTCGGAAAATTTACCAAATCTGTATCCGCCTATAAGAATCTCTTTATTGGCATGGGTACATATATCTGATATCATTACCCCCAAATTGCTTTCACCTAATAATTGATGCAGTGTTGAACGCGGAAAGCAGACTTTACGATTCTTAATATTTTTTGTTTCAAATAAGTTAATATCTTTTTCTCTGAAGACTTTCATTACAAAGCTATAATACAGCATATAATGAAACAAAATATTCCTTGCCGACATTTTCTCAACTATTGATAAGTAAGGCAGGGTTTCATCGTTTCCGTTTACAGTATCATTTGAATCAATGCGCGAGGAAGCCATTAACCCTGCAAAGTATTCCTGCGTGAGTTCGTCTTCGCAAAAACTTCCCTCGTCCAATATATGCTTTAAGACGCGAGGATTAACAGCTCCGTCTTCATTAATCTTGTCGCCTAATTTTTTACCTGCTTTAGCAAAGATAGATATTACGTTGCTGTGCCTCTTTTCAACGAAATTTTTTAAGCCGCCGCCGACATAATCAAAGGTCGGCCCCAGTAGCTTTGCAATCATGTCCTTAGAAGCGTATGCGACTAAACCGGCGGTAAGAGGAACTGCTAATTCTGTCATTTTTGTCATTCCTTATTCTTTAATGTAATCCTGCATTTTTATTATAACATAATGCAATCGCCTACGGCGATTGCGGCGGCAAAGCCGCCGACGGCGCGAACGCGCCTAATTATTGTTGAAATAAAAATGCTGTTTCGGCATTGCCGAAACCCGCCCACTCGCGGGCGGCAAGCGTAAACGCTTGCATTGGCATTTTTATTATAACATATTTAAGGCGGGAAATCAATCCCGCCTTAATAATTTTTACGCCGCCTCATTTAAATGCACACTTTGCTCAATCTCGGTACACTCCGCCATCTTTCTGTACATATTCTCCGCAAAAATCGCATATCCGCGCGTGTTATCGTTAACAAACACATGAGTAACCGCGCCCACCAGCATATCGTTTTGAAGTATCGGGCTTCCACTCATTCCCTGCACTATTCCGCCGGTTTTACTGATAAGTTCTTCGTCGGTGATTCTTATTACCATATTTTTTACCTGGTTATTCTCGTTAAAATCCAGACGTTCTATTGATATATCATATTCTCTCGCACTGCTTCCGCCGATTGTCGTCAGAATCGTTGCGTGCCCGGTCGTTACCTCCTGTTTGAACGCCATCGGAATCCCCGAATCAAGCGAGGGGGCATAATTCATCGTTCCGAATACGCCGAGCTCCGTATTGCGCTCTATTATACCTATCGGCGCACGGGACAGGAACGAACCGCTCAGTTCACCTGGGTCGCCCGGTCTGCCTTTCACAATGCCGCTGATTGTCACCGAGACCGCCTCCCCGCTTGAAAGCGGTAAAATCTTCCCCGTATCAACATCGCAGACGCCGTGCCCCAAGCCACCGAATGTCCCTCTCGCCGGGTCGTAGAAAGTCATTGTGCCGATACCCGCCGAAGACGCCCGCACCCAAACGCCGATTCTGTACAGATTATCCCGACCTGATTTTATCGGGTTCAAAGAGAGCGACATTTCCGTATCATCTCTGATTAAATCTACAATTGCCGCCCCCGTCCCGAGCTGAACGGCATCTGTTATATCACTGCTTTGTTCAATTAAAACACCGTTTACCGCTACGATTATGTCGCCTGTTCTGATTCCGGCGAGGCGCGCAGGCGAGGGGCTTCCGTCAATGTCGCCGAGCCCCGTTACTATTGCTCCGTCGGTTCTTATTTTAATCCCGAACGGCGTTCCGCAGGGAACAAGTACAGGTCTGTCAATTCTTTCAAGCCGCACTTCCTTAATAGGAATCATTCCGAATAGTTTTAACTCTACCATTTCTTCTGCCGTAATTTCGTCTGAGCTCGATAGCGCCTGGAGCACATCATCACTGCTATAATCAGCCGTTATATTAAAAAAGGTTCTTATATTCAACGGCGCAGTGCCGGAAAGGTAAAACTTGTCAGGAAGCTGTGTGTAATAGAAGCCAAAAACTACGCATAATAGTAACACAAAGCAAACAAGCGTTCCGTACGCCGCATTAAAAATTTTCCTCATAAATTAATCTCCGCTTTTTTAGTTTTCATCGTAAATATGCAAGCCCGTCAAAGCTTTTGCATACCTTTAATATTGACAAAACGGCGAATTTTATAAGAGGTATTTTTTAATTTTTGATTTTGGAACTTCACCGGACAGATTAAAGCCGTAAAATTTTTACGGCTTTAATTTTATTATTTACTTTTTTTGGATTTTTCTTTACCTTTGTCAAACATCTTCTTTAAATACTGCCCCGTAAAGCTCTCCTTACACTTTGCGAGCTGCTCCGGCGTGCCCTCGGCGATGATGAATCCGCCGCCGTCGCCGCCCTCTGGACCGAGGTCAATCACATGGTCGGAAGTTTTGATAATATCTAAATTATGCTCGATTACAACCACTGTGTTCCCGCCCTCTACAAGCTTCTGAAGCACGTCGATAAGCTTGTGCACGTCGGCGGTGTGAAGCCCTGTTGTGGGTTCGTCAAGAATGTAAATCGTGCGCCCTGTAGCACGTTTTGCCAGCTCTGCCGCAAGCTTGACGCGCTGCGCTTCCCCGCCGGAAAGCGTGGTCGCCGACTGCCCTATTTTAATGTAGCCGAGCCCCACGTCAAACAGAGTCTGCATCTTTTTGGCAATCCGCGGAATATTCTCAAAGAAGCCTATTCCCTCCTCGACAGTCATCTCAAGCACGTCATAAATATTCTTGCCCTTATACATAACTTCCAGCGTTTCCCTGCTGTACCGCTGCCCCTTGCAGACGTCGCAGGGTACATAAATGTCGGGCAGAAAGTGCATTTCGATTTTAATAATGCCGTCGCCCTCGCAGGCCTCACATCGTCCTCCCCGTACGTTGAACGAGAAGCGTCCGGTCGTGAAGCCCTTCATCTTCGCGGCGTTCGTGGAAGCAAACAGGTCGCGGATATCCGTGAAAACCCCCGTATAAGTAGCGGGGTTTGAACGCGGCGTTCTGCCGATTGGCGACTGGTCTATGTCAATAACCTTATCTAAATGCTGCGCACCTATAATCCTCGTGAACTTCCCTGTCTTTGTTCGGGCACGGTTGAGCTTGGCGGCGAGATACTTATATAAAATCTCGTTAACAAGCGAGCTTTTCCCGCTGCCGGAAACGCCTGTCACGCAAGTGAGCAGCCCGAGCGGAATTCCCACGTCTATATTTTTAAGGTTGTTTTCTTCTGCGCCTAAGACTACAAGCTCACGCCCGTCGGGCTTCCTGCGCTTTTTCGGAATCGGGATTTCTTTCCTGCCCGAAAGATACTGCCCCGTGATTGAATCTTTACAGGCAAGCACTTCTTTCATGCCGCCTGCACAAACAATTTCGCCGCCGTGGATTCCTGCGCCGGGCCCGATGTCTACAATATAATCGGCAGCGTACATGGTTTCCTCGTCATGCTCGACGACAATCAGCGTGTTGCCGAGGTCGCGCAGCCGTTTTAAAGTTGCGATAAGCTTGTCATTATCGCGCTGGTGAAGCCCGATACTGGGCTCATCAAGAATATACAGCACACCCATCAGCGAGCTTCCTATTTGCGTGGCAAGGCGGATTCGCTGGCTCTCCCCGCCGGACAGCGTTCCCGCCGCCCTCGAAAGATTCAAATACCCCAGCCCCACGCTCTTCAGGAAGCCGAGACGTTCACATATTTCCTTAATAATCTGCTCGGCAATCAGCATATCGCGCTCTGACAGTTTGGAGTTTAAACTAAACTTCAGCGCATCGTCAATGCTCATCCTGCTGTAATCGCTTATGTTGATTCCCGAAACAGTTACTGACAACGCCTCTTTGTTAAGCCGCTCCCCCATGCACGACGGGCAAAGCACATCGCTCATAAGAAGCTGGATTTCATCGCGCGACTGATTGCTCCCGGTTTCGCGGAAGCGGCGTTCAAGGTTGTTTACCAGCCCCTCATAATCGGTTGTGTACTTTCCGTGCCCGCTCTCATAAGAACGCTGAACTTCGATTTTTTCACCGTTCGTGCCGTACAGGAGAACGTTCAGCGCTTCCTGCGGGAGCTTCCCTACGGGCACGGTGAGCGAGAACTTATAATGTTTGGCGAGCGCTTCATAATACATCTGAGCGATTGAACCCTCTGCGTATCCCCAGCCTGAAGCCTTGATTGCGCCTTCTTTTATAGAAAGCTCTTTATTAGGCATGATAAGCTCGGGGTCAATCCGCATGAAAGTTCCGAGCCCGCTGCATTTCTGGCATGCGCCGTACGGGTTGTTGAATGAAAACATCCGCGGCTCGAGCGCCTCAATGCTGACGCCGTGCTCGGGGCAGGCGTAGTTTTGGCTGAAACTTAATTCGTCATCGCCTGTATCAACGAAGATTAAACCATCGGTAAGGCTTCCCGCAGTTTCAAGACTTTCAGAAAGCCTCGACTTTATGTCCGGTTTGATAACAAGCCTGTCTACCACAACTTCTATATCATGCTTGATGTTTTTGTCAAGTTTAATCTTCTCCGAAAGGTCATAAATACTGCCGTCAATGCGGACTCTTACATAACCCTGCTTACGGATTTGGTCAAGCTCTTTCTGATACTCGCCCTTGCGTCCGCGGACAATCGGCGCGAGCACCTGAATCTTCGTGCCCTGCGGCAAAACAAGAATCCGGTCTACGATTTGGTCGATGGTCTGCTGTTTAATCTCGCGGTTACATACGGGGCAATGCGGGATACCAATACGCGCGTAAAGCAGGCGCAGGTAGTCGTAAATCTCGGTAACTGTTCCCACCGTTGAGCGCGGGTTGCGCGAGGTTGTTTTCTGGTCGATTGAAATTGCGGGTGAAAGCCCCTCAATACTGTCTACGTTCGGCTTTTCCATCTGTCCGAGGAACTGCCGCGCATAAGACGAAAGGCTTTCGATATACCTTCTCTGCCCGTCCGCATAAATCGTATCAAACGCCAAGGAGGACTTTCCTGAGCCGGAAAGTCCCGTCATGACGATTAACTTGTCGCGGGGAAGTTCAATGTCTATGTTTTTGAGGTTATGCTCGCGGGCGCCGCGGATTGTGATTTTGTTGCTTGGCATATTTATGTTCCTTACATTTTCTTTTCTAAAGTATAACTTTCTTCATATTTATCTTTTGGATTTTTTATTTCAATAAGCTTGAATCCACATTTATTAATATAAAAATTATGATTTCTTTTTGAAAATCCGGGTGTTTCGGTGCGCCAGATTTTCGTTTCGGGATACTTTTGTTCTATGTATTTCCATATTACTGTTCCGATTCCTTTATCCTGACACAGCGGGTTTACAAACATATTTCCGAGATAATTTACATTATCATCACAAATAAAAACATTGATTGCACCAATTATCTCATCACCTTTTGATACCTTGTAAGCGTGTGAGTTATTTTGAAAGTACCATTTGCGAATGAAATCACCGTTATCATATCCGGGCGGTCCCCCCTCTTCCATTCCCAAATGGCGGCGGCTGTCTTCGTCGAAAGCCCGCTTCATTATTTGTGTCAAAGCGTTAATATCGTCTTTAACTATTTTCTCAAAACCAAACCCATTATAAATATCCATTATGTTGCCTCTTTCTCTCGTTCCTTACTTTTTGCTTCCATTTTATACAGTCATTCAAATGCATCATTAAATGGCGTGTCGGCGGCATAAGCAGAAGCCCGGCGATATCCTTGCTTCCCCAGTACTCAAGCAACCATTCGGATTTTTCGCAGGTACCGCGCTCGCTTCGGATTTGGCTCAGCTTTTCCGGCAGTACCGCACGCTTCATATCCTGCGCGGTAAGCTCGGCGATGATTTCCCTCGTCCGCTGACCGACAGCGTTCCTGTAAGCGAGCAGCTCATTAACGTTGATTTCATTGCTCAGTTTTATGATTTCATCACCTGTCATCTCTACACCCGTGTCGGTAAACGCCGTGTTCATGCGCTTATTCCACTCGTCATTAAACATCTGCTGCGAGTGATTAACGAGAATATTCATAACCATATCCTCAATCCGAGCCAAGTGCCAAACCGCCCACGCAATCGTTTCGTCTTCCGGCGACGGTACGACTTTGAATTCCCGCGGTGTTAAATCCGAAAAAAGTACGTCAATCTCATTAGCTTCCCCGCCGGAAACTGCACTCATGTGCAAAGCCGCATGAATCTCCAAGAACAGCTTCTTTGCTTCCTCAAGCTTATCATTTCTGCGTATAATCTTATTAAGCGTTTTGTGTTTTTCACTGATTAAATCATCTGTATCAAGGTATTTCATTTACATTATTCCTTTAAATAAATCCCGTAATCAAGGATTACGTTTCCGTCACTGTCTTTTTGTGTAAAACGCGGGCAGTTGTAACGCTCAAAATGATACAGAAAGTTTTTCCCGTCATATTTAAAATCTCCCATATTATTTTTCTTCAGCTCCTCAACACACTTCTCGTGCAAGCCGTAAATACTGCCGTCGTCCGCGTTTCCTTTAATCCAACAAATACCCGCTTCACCGCCGTTTAAATCGAGGTGCTCATACCCGTCGGGAGCATCCGTGCCCGGCGCGAAAAACATGCCTATCCAATATTCAAAATCATCTGTACCGTTGCACCGCATAAATCCCAAATATCCGTTTTCTGTATTTTCCGCCGCACCGAGTGCCTCAAGAACATCAAACCACCCGTTCTCAAACCATTCGCCCCATTTCGCGCCGTAGCCGCCGTGCTCGTCCCTGTCTGCGTTTGAGTAGCGCTTGCCTATAAGGCGCAGTGTTGGTAAGGTTTCCTTATAAGTTTTAATTATTTGTGCCATTTTACTTTCTCCTTTTTTAATACTTCGGTTTTAATTTTACTACGCAAAGTTTTTTATAATCTTCAAGCTCCGATTCCTTCTCAATACGGAACATGAAGTATTTCCCTACTTTCATGAAGTCGCCCGCGTTTTCATAATACGCCCGTATTTCCGGCGAGAGCTTCGGCAGTACGGCTTCTGCTTCTGCGCCGAGTCTGTAGGCGATTACCATGAAAACTGAAAAGCCGCCCACCTCGGGATAAAACGTACCGAGAGCCTGTCCGCTTTTTTGAAACTTGACGTTCCAGCCCGGCTTCTCAGTGCAGACGCTGTAGGTCATTTTCGGCTTTGCCTTGTAAGAGTTTTCCATGAAGTCAAAAAGCGACTTCCATAACGGATTGCCTATGTAATCCTCAATTTCTTCATATCGCGGCTGATGAGTCTGCGGAAATAAAATGTGCCATTCCATGATAAGCCTCCTCAATCCTGTTTGCCTGCGGTTCTCTCCTTTAGCTCATGCTCAATGAAAGTCTTGATAAACGGTGTGCTTTCGCTGTTCAACTTAAATATAAGTGAGTATCTGCATATTTGATAATGAGTACCTTTCAGGTTAAAGTCGAAGCCCGTCGGG
>WRCY01000029.1 GCA_009783695.1 Oscillospiraceae bacterium | reverse complement strand
CCGCGTATTTTATTTTCTGCTCGAGCGTCATTTACTCCCTCAAGGAGGATTTTACGTCCAAATAAAACACCCTCTTTTTTAGAGAGGGAATAGGTAAAATACTTTTTGCCGACAAGCTCTTGAAGAATGTCAAGGCAGTTTCTTTTCAACGTCATCAGACTCTTGGCACACATCATGTACTGATATTTTTTAGGCTGCGATGCCACCCAGACCGCCCACAAGAAAAGTGAAATCCATGTCTTACCGCTTCTTACAGAACCTTCCAGAATATTAATGCGCTTCAGCTTACCGCGCTTTAAAAGCGACAACAGCTGCGCTTGCTTCATGGTGAACGCTGCTTTATTTAACATTTTTAAACGCCTCCATGAGCTCAGCGATTACACCTTCGCTATCGTTATCCGCTTTGGGCGATGCGCTGTACTGAGCCGCTTTTTTGTTTGTCAGATAAAACTCCACCGCCTTTTGATTCGGCGGCACAGTGCGTGTTTTTTCTTCCGCAAAACGCCCTCTCGACGTGGTTTTAACCGTCTTTTCGGTAACTGTATATCCGGTAGCGAGCTTTACAAGAGCCTGCTCAACCTCAGCTGTCAGCATTGCGAAGTTATTTTCAACGAGTGTATTAAAATCCTCACGTTGCTTGGCATATTTCCGGATAGCGCGGTCTCTTTTTACGAGGTCGGACGTTTCGAGAAAGATTTTACACAGCGTTTCAAGTCCATTCGCCGGGGAACTTCTGCTCCCCGGCGCGGGTAATATGCTCATGAGCCTGTTTAGGCTGTTTGCATTTTTATTCATAACCCCTACAGGCTCCTTTCAAAAGATTGTGTTTTAACCGCATTTTAATTGAGTTTAAACAGTGTTTTTTATTAATTTTAACGCTCATTTTTATACGTGCTTCGCCATTTCGGGCAAAAATGTCCGTTTATATTTCGCGTATTTGTTTCAGCTGGGCGGCGAGGGAGCGAATCAACCGCGCCGCCTGTACGCCGAAACTTGTCATATAAGAAAGGAAACCCTATGGCAACTAAATAATATCAACGCTCAGCTTATGACGGACAGGTTCACCGTAAATCGTATGTTCTACTAAAGCCGTGCGTTGACGCCTGCTATATTTAATAATCCTGTAATCAAACTCCTCAATCCACCCGTGGAGTGAAATGAGTTCGCCGTCTACAAATTCCGCTTTACATATGTCGAGATTTTTTGCGATGGCTCTTATCTCACTCGCTTCTTTTTCCGGAAGCGGCTTATATCTGTCTAATACGCGAAGAACGCTTTTCGTTTCAATCAGCCTGTAATACATCCACGGTGACAATTTTTCAATATGCTCGCTTTCCTCAACAAAAACATACCCCGGGAAAATAACTTCCTGCTTCTCGCGCCAGACGCCGCCCTTACGGTATGTTACTTTTTCTTTCGGAGCGTATGTTCTTAATGTCTGAAACCATTTAAGGTCGTTAATAACTTCTTGCTCTTTTCCGTCTAAAACGTGTAAAACATACATTACTGTGCCTCCGCATTTTGCTTCAGATATTCAATTAATTTTTTATACAGCGCGGGGTCTTTAACCGGCATATCAGCCATATCGGTTTTTAAGCTGTCTATAGCTATATCTGTAATACTTTTAATTTTATTATCAACGTCTTTTTTATAAGTAGCGACGCGCATCAGCTTCGCCGACTTGTCGAGGAGCTCAAGCGGGTCAATCCCCCTCCATTCCTCTATAGAACTATTATTTATGGCTTCCAAAACACGATTTTTAAGAAGACGTACTATAATTTCTGCGCTGTCGAGCTCGGGGTAACGATTTATTTCTTCCATCATAACCCGCATATTTTCCTGTGCGAGCCGGATTTCCTTTAAATTGGCATTAAGCCGCCGGGCGTACCGGCAGACCATAGAGTTATCAACTTCAACACCGGTATTATCATGGATAAAATCAACTATTTCGCGGTACCGGTAATTAAGCCGGAGCATTTCGTCAACCGCCTCGCGAATATCCGCCGGCAGGCTTTGGATTTTCCCGTATGCACGGTTAGGTTCACGGTTTCTCTTATTTTTTCTGCTCATAATCTCACCGCTCCACGCACACATCGCTTATCCTGCCGGAAAGCAGTTGTATTCCTTTAGGTGTAAGCTTGCCCTCCAGCAGCCGAAGCTCTGTATCGGCGAGTGTAGTATTTTCCTTTGAAATCCTGTTGCGAAGCTGTATGTATTCGCTTTCGGACAGATAATTAACGCAGTCTATGTACTCGCTTTCCGTTATGTCGTCTGAAATAGCGGGCATCAAGTCGCTGAGATTGACATATTTCTCACGTAGGATATTTACAGCACGCAGAACACAGCCGTTATTTTTAACGAATCGCTCTTGCCGCATTTTATTTAAAACATCGTTTTTATCCATGATTACCTCTTAATTCAAATCGTCAATTTTCTTCTCGAGCCTTGTAAAAAGGCGTATAAAATCATCCTTGCGGATAGTGTTTTCCTTTAAGAATTCTATTCCCTCATCTAATTTATCCATGCGGGTCTTTATTTCCGCGAGCTCCTCTTTCGTTGCAAAACGGTCATGGAGCCCTTTCAAATCCTTTTGGCACTCCTTGAGCTCATCTTTATCGGCTTTCTTGTCAAGCTGCGTAAATGCTCGCTTGACGAAAAAGCTTATGATTCCAATGCAGAGGGTAAGAAGGGTCGCGTATATCGTTATTAATTCCATGTTTGTCACCGTTTAAATTATTCTTAATTAAAGGGTAGCATATGTAACTATAGTTACTGCAATATCCTTTTTTAACAAAAATAAATTCGCCTATTTATGCATAATGCACAAATAGGCGAGGTGCTTATACTAACTGGATATTGTTATCCAACTTATTGCATCTTCCTCAAAATAAAAAGTAATATAATATCTATGATTCCCTCTTTGAACAATTCTTCTTCTTGTTGCGTAAAAGCTAAACTTATCTTTTTCTTCATCATAATTAATATTTTCATTCCCTAAATAAGTCTTTCTCGCATCCCAATCTTCATCTCCTTTTAATCCTATCCATATTGGTGGTCTGCATTGTATCCGCCACCTACCGCCCTTAATAGAGATAGACTCAATCATTCCGTCTTCATAACTAATTGTAATATTCCCACCGTCATATTCAAAAAAATCATTGGTAGTCCTGACTGGGGTTCCTAAGCGTTTATCAACAATTTCCTTTTTCATTCCTATTGAAATTGAAATATCTAAATTATAGTTATAGATTGTACTAAAATTAATGTCATTATATATGTTAAAATAGATTGCAATTGTTAATCCTGTTAGAATTAATAAAACTATACTTATAATTATAATTCTTTTCTTTGATATTTTTAATTCATTATTGTTTTGGCATATCATTTTTTGTGCTGTCCTTCTTGATTATTAACAACTTCTACTTTTCCAATCACTTTACCTTTATGAAAAAAACTGTCGTAATTTAATATTTTAATCGGTGGGTATTTCTTGTTTAATGAAATTAATTCGCCATTTCCACGTTTTTTAATAAATACATCCCCCTCGTATACGAATATACCTATTTCACCAACTTCAATAAAGTCAGATTTTTCGACAGCGACTCTATCACCATCATAGTAGATAGGTTCCATGCTGTCACCCTTAACGCTAAGAACAAAATCAGCACGCCTTGCCTCATCGCTATCTTCTATAAATATTGGTTCCGCTTGAGCGTCGTCAATTTCAATCCCGTTACCTGCTGATACAGGTGAATCATACTCAGCTATATATAATCCAACTACACCATAATTAGTAAAATTTGTGCTATCCATAGCATCCATTACCTCTTGAGGAGGCAGTGGAAATTTTAACGGTGGTTTCTTTTTAGTTTTTTCTGTTTCTTTCTTTGCTTTTTCCTCGGCATCAAGCTCTGAAAGTGTTTCTGCCCTTTCTAATATTCTACATTTATTACATTCATCGAACCCTTTATAATATTCAAGCAGTTTTATTTCATCATCTGACAAGTTCGTATTTTTAACGCTATCTTTACCTGTTATTAAGTATTCTAAGCTTACATTTAAAAAATCCGCAATTATGGATAATTTTTCAGCTGCTGGGTTAAGGTTCTTTTTATTCCATGCTGAAACAGCAGATGTCGAAATGCCCGAAAAAGAGGCTAATTCATTCTGTTTAAGCCCTTTTTCAGCCATTATTTGAAATATTCGTTGCGAAATCGTCAAAACTACCGCCTCCGATTTGTGCAAATTTCACGAATATCAATATATGCGGATTTTTGTATTGACAAATCCATATATATGGAATATAATGTAACTATGGTTACCCGCTTCGGCACACCTATCCACCTTTATTATATCACACGGCGGGTATTTGTCAAGAAGTCAGTTTATGGTTATCGGTATGCCTGTGGGGAAATATGTAGAATTAATGTAGAAATGAGGGTAATAATGATAATTTTAAATGAAAACGGTAATATTGAGGGAACTCCGGAAGAGGTTGCAAAATTCATGCTTATTACAATTGACCGTGTTTTTGAGTGTACCGAAAAAATTGAAAGAATGGCAGACTTACTTGCCCCCAAAATAGCAGATATATTAAGGAATAAGCAATGACAACCATTCTTTAATTTCTTTTACCCCGTCTTTAAATCGGTTTTCCATGAGAATTATTGCATCATCGTTTAAAACAAAATCCTTGCTAAGCGAAAACCATATAAGGTTTTTATTAACAAGTTTGCGAAGGCAACTCACAACATCTTCTCTTATCCATTTAGACAGATATTTATCGTTGAGATAAAAATTAAATTCAAAATGTTTAGCATCATCTTTTTTTATACCGCTTTTACGGCGTTCGATGTAGATTTTATAAGTCGTTACGAGCAGCTTTTCAGAATCTTTTGTAACATTCATTCCGTCGCCCCCTTCCCATCAGCCCCATTATACCATATATGAAACCAATTATCAATAAGAAAGGAAGTGTTTTAATGTTAACCAAAGAACAAATCAAGACCCTCTGCAAGGATGAAAACTTTGTAAAAGACTTCATCCGTTACGACGAAATCAGAAAACAAGCCAAGCGGCTTATTGAAGCAATCCATACGATTGAGGAGCTGAAGCCGAAAAACCAAACGGACTTAAAGCCGGTACAGGAGTATCATGAGCGGCTCCGTAAAATCGAATCAGCTCACGAACATCTGCTCGAAGATGTTTATGGCGTAACATGGCACCGTCATGAAGATGTTATGAAGAATTTGGAGGTAGAAAAATGACTGAAAAAGTATTTGACAAATTCAATGATGCTCTTTTGGCAATAATTGAAAGGGTCATAAAAGGCGAAGCGACTCCCAAAGAATTGCAGCTTCTTGCGGAAATCGCTAAAAAAGATAAGTATTTTTAAGCGTTTATATTTTTAAGTTCTATGTTTTTTATGCCATTATACAACGCAATAAAAAACTCTGCCACTGTTTTTCCGCCATCTTCATCTACGCATATTTTTGAGTTTGGATTTTCTAAAGTTGATTTTGCCAAATCCATTGCTCTTTTCAGTGCATAATTTTCTCTCATCCCGTCACCCCCTTTCCGTCAGACCCATTATACCACAAATAAAACCATAAATCAACAAGGCGGTGATTATTATTGAGCTCATCATAAAAGGTACGCCGGAGGAGGTTTCCGAGTTTGTGCGGGTACTTCGGGCGCATCCGAAAACAGAAACCGCATGGGATGCGCTCAGAGCCGCCGCGCGTGCCGCAGATAAATTAATCGAGATAAATGAAATAATACATAAGGAGGCATTATGAAGGACTTAGGAGCAAGAGTTAAACGCAAACGTGAGCAGTACGATTTAACGCAAGAAGCTCTTGCAGGTCGTGTAGGCTGTTCAAGAATTATGATAGTTTACATAGAAAGCGGCGAAAAAATCCCCTCTCTGGCTCTTACACGCAAACTGGCAAAAGCACTTAATTATTCACTTGACGAGCTTGTAAATGGTGAGGTGCGGGTATGAGTAAGGAATTACATAGGGCAATCAGAATCGGCAATATAATAAGCGGATATAAAATAGTTGCATTATCACGTGACAGCGCGATGGGCAAGGCTGTATCGAAAATGACACCTGTACCATATGTGGTTTGGAACTTGGATTACGATAAATGCGGAGTATGGGGCGGGCGTTATCGTGAAGAACATAAAGTCGCCTGCAACGAGTTCGCACTGTGCGTAAGGCTCGAATCAACATAATGTTTAAACGGCATTTAAACTATATTAAAACACTCTTAAAAAGGAAATAACCTTATGAGTAATTACTTAAACTTAGCAGAAGCATCAGAAATAAAAGGTTGTTCAGAACGGCATATTCGCAGGCTCATCGCCAATTGTAAACTGGAAGCCATTACAGACGATACCGGAAAATATATAATCCCCGTGTCATCGCTTCCCGAAAACCTGCAGCGCAAATATTACCGCAAACTTAGCGCCTGCGGCGAAAGGGAGCGCGGGAAGCCCCCACGTCCGCTCTGTACATATTCTGATGCCGAGCGCGAGCAAATCGCTCTGTGGAACAAAATCATCAAACAGTGGCGGCTGTTCCACGACATGAGCGATGATAAAAAGGGCTTAGACGAAATGTTCGTCGATAATATCAAGCGGCAGCATCCGGAGCTTGAAATTTCCCTCACCACCCTATATAGAAAGTATAAGGCGTATAAAGAAAAGAATTACGACGAGCTAATCGAAAAACGCGGCGGCTGGAATAAAGGCAGAATAAAAACACCGCAGCACATAATTGACGCCTTCCTTTGGTTTTATCTCAACGACAGGCAGCCTACCGTTAGTCAGTGCTACCGTGCCGTACACGAATGGACGCAAAAATTTCACCCCGGCGACATTTCAATCATACCAAGCGAGCGCTCCCTGCGGCGGCAGGCTTTAGCTCTTCCGGAAGCTATCATAACTTTATGCCGGAAAGGTGAAAAGGCTCTGAAAGACCAGCACTGCCCTTACACGGAACGGCTTTATGACGATTTGGAAGCTAATGACGTTTGGGTCGGCGACAACCATACCTTTGATTTTATCACCGAGGGCGAGCACGGCAAGCGGCACAGGTTATACTTGACAGCGTTCATTGACGTTAAAAGCGGCGTAATCGTAGGTTTCAACATTACCGAGAACCCGTCTTCATATTCTACCCTGCTTGCACTTCGTGACGGTATTCTAAAGTATGGATTGCCTAAAATCATCTACGTAGATAACGGCTCTGAATTTACCACGCACGACATCGGCGGTCGTGGACACCGCAGGAGGAAAAATTGGAACAAAGACGACCAGCCGCCGACAATCCTTGAAATGCTCGGAATAGAAGTACGTTTTGCGCAGGTCTGCAACGCGAAAGCAAAACCAATCGAGCGCACTTTCGGAACCTTGAAAAATCAAATATCAAGGCAGTTTAAATCATTCTGCGGCGGTAATGTAACCGAGCGACCGGAAAGCTTGAAAGCAACGTTGAAGCGCGGCGAAATCCCGACAGATGCAGAAATCCGGCAGGTGATTTCAACGCTCATAAACGGCAGCTTCAACATGGACGCTTACGGAGGGAAAGAACGGCGTTATCACGGCATGAGCCGCATCGAGGTCTGGAACGCAAGCATAAAGAATACGCAGTTCAGAAAAGCCGCCGCCGAAGACTTGTCGCTGCTGCTGGCACGCGTCAGCCGTTATCAGAAAATAGGGCGTAAAGGTGTATATGCAACATTCTCCGGCGTTAATCTCTGGTACACCCGTGACGAGCTCTGGCAGCACCAAGGTACTGAAGTATATGTCCGCTACGACCCGGCGGATGCAACGAGCGTCAGAGTTTACAGCCGCGACGGTAACAAGTATATGTTTGACTGCTACCTTGACAGCGCAACCATGATTGATTACATAGCCAAAAACCCCGAGGACATTGAGGAAGCCGAGCGCGTAAAGAGCCTTGTATTAAAGCAAATCAAGGATTACAAGAAAGGGCTCACCGACGGTTTAACATCAGAGCAGAAGATTGATATGCTGGCTCTCGAATGTGAACGCGCGGTACGGAACTTAGAAAATTATAATGTCAAACACCCCGACAAGTTTACTCCCGTCATGTCCGATAAAGTCAAGCGTGAAATGCCGATAGTCGCAGAAATCACAGAAATAGACTGGACGGCTATAAATAAAAATGCAAAAATACGTTTAGGAAAGGATTAACACTATGGATTTCACAGAAAAACGGCAATTTACGTTAAACAAGTTCGCTGAGCTGGCACAATCCTGCGGAAGCGCAAACAAAGCGGCGGAGCTCATCGGTGTCAGCGCGTCGGTAATGAGTTCAATTAAAAGCAACACCTATAAGGGCAATTACGAGAACGTTTTCAATAAGGTCTACGCCTATTTTGAAACTAAAATCGCCGCACAAAATACATATGCCGAAGTCGATTATGTTCCCACTTCGATTTCACAGGCGGTTTATGAAGCGATTCGTGCCTGCCAAATCAAAGGCGGCTTCACCGTGGCGACCGGTGACGCGGGAATCGGAAAAACTAAAGCAGTTATGCAGTTCGCGAAAGATTACCCTAACAACTGCGCCGTGATTACAATCAACCCCTGTTGTAAATCTACACGCGCAGTATTAAAGCTCATCGCTGCCGAGCTCGGTATTTCAATTGAACGGGGCATGGACGATTTATGGCTTGCGATTGTTCAAAAACTCCACGACGGCATGGTTATAATAGTTGATGAAGCGCAGCTCCTGCCATATCATTCAATCGAAACCCTGCGTTCGTTTGCGGATTATTTTGACCGTAAAGGTCAGACGATGGGCGTGGCTCTTGTCGGCAACAACGGAATCCGCGAAAAAATCGAGGGAAAAAGCAAAGAGGTTTACAGGCAGGTAAATAACCGCATCTGGCAGCGTCCGTTCTTTAAAACTAAAGATGTTAAGCAGGAAGACATATCATTGCTGTTCCCGCTGCTCAAAGGGCAGGAAAAGGAGCTCACGTTCCTGCATAAAATCGCGCAGACCAATGAGGGTATACGCGGCGCGGTGAGGTTATTCGCTAACGCCTTTGATAACAGGTGCTTCGATTTGGCTGGGCTTTCCGCGATGGCGAAGGCGATGCGTATGAACCTTGCCGGACTGGAGCGTATAAGTTTGAAATAAAAATTGTTGAATCGGGGGAAACGATGTTTTCATTCCGCTTTGATAAAGAAAGGACTTAATTAAAATGAGGAAAAGGATTTGCTTTGGGCTGATATGGCTTTCGATAATTACAGCAGGATTTTTCAGTGACATAGCTTTCCACGAAGATGTACCCGAACATATTATTATAACTGTGCTCGGAATCTGCGTAACTGTTATGTTCGCAGCGTATGTCGTGGGGGAGTTTTGGGAGGAGTGCGATGAAACGTTTAAGTAATCGCGGTAAATGCGGAAAAGCTTACGTAATCGGAGTAGACAGCTACAATCTTCGTGAGCCGCTGAGCTATTACAAGCTCAATTTGATTGAAAACGCACTTGACCGGCTCGCAGCATATGAAGATTCCGGGCTCACACCAAGTCAAATAAAAAAGCTAATGGTTGCTGCCAATGCTTTTTGTGACGGTCAGCAAAAACTAAGCTAACCGGGCTTATACCCGGTTAAATAAAACTATTAATAATGCAGGAGGTTATCATGACAAGGTTCAAGAAAATAACTAAAAACCGTGCAATTACAATCCCGAAAGACCTTGCTGCCGAGTTCGGCATAACAGGCGGCGAGGGGATTGAAATTTCGTGTACGGACGGCACAATCACAATTAGGAAGCGTGCGCCCAAGTGCCGCATTTGCGGCGATGTACGTGAAGCCATATCAATCCGAGGCATCGTGGGAAGTTTAGACCTCTGCCCCGTCTGCGCCGACAGCTTAAAGGAGGAATTCAATGACTGACATCAGAAAAAAAGTTGATATGTATGTAACTTTAAAGACAAAACAATCACTTTTACAGGAAGATATATCGGCTATGGAAGCGGATATTTTAAAGCACGGCGAGGAGTTGCTCGCCGATACTAAATACAAATCCGTGAGAATAATCGGCGAAAGCAACTCCCGCGCCGTTTCCGTTACCAACGCCGAAACGCTCAAGGTTACATACCCATCGCTTCTTAAAGATATTTTCGGTAAAGTCTATGCGGATTGCGTAAAAGAAGAAATAACATACACCGTAAACGCCCACGGAAAGCGAATTTTAATATCGCTGCTAACCGGAGCTTATAACGCAGGCGAGAGCTTAGAAAGATTAGTTGATAATGTCAGCGTAGACAAGAAAACTAATAAAATCCTCAGTAAAAAACTCAAAGGTATCAACTTCGATACTGACAAGCGAACGCTGATGAACGTCTGCGGCATGGGCGAAGAAACTGCTTCAGATTACGCGTATATGGCGATGGAAGCCGTAGCATGGCAGAATATTAATAATCTAATGAAAATAAATGATGTTGAAGATTCTCCTATTCCTGCAGGTAATAATAATTTATCTGTACTTAAAGAAAAGACCGTGCGTTCAGCAGCAGTTGACCAAACGGTAAAGGTCAGCATTATTGATATTGATGTGTGAGGTATACATGACTACAGCTAAACAAATCGGAGCGATTTACGGGCTCGGTACGAAGTGCGGCTTGTACGAGAAAGGCAACCCGCGTGACAACCTGCATAACTTCGTCTGGCAGCTCACACAAAAGCTCCGCATAAGTGAGCTCACCACCGATGAAGCCGTTCGCGTTATCCGGCACTTGAAAGATTATCACCGCACTATGACCACAGACCCGAATGAGCCGGTGCCGCCGGATGGAGCGGGCGGACTTACCACCAAGCAGCAAATCGCAAAAGCCTTCGGGCTCACCTACGAGTTACAGGGACTCGACACAGAGCCGTCTGCAGCAACCGCAAAGCAAAGGCTCGCCGGTGTGATGCACAAGGTTCTCGGCGTCACCGTTGACCTACGCGGCGATATTTTTAAGGGTATTACATTCGAACAGGGCGATAAAATCATAGAACAGCTTAAGCGTTACGTCCGCTCAGCAAAGCGGAGAAGGAAAACTAAAACGGAAGGAGTAAGCTAAATGAGAGTAAGCAAAAGAGCGGCGGCACGAAGACAACGTTCATTGAAGCGATATGAAAAAATACTTAAACGCCGCAGACTCAAGCTATGGGGTAAACCGTTCGCTAAACAGTTATCGAATCGTTATTATTAAATACGAAAAGCCGCTGGAATATGCGGCTTTTACTATACGTATATGTTATACTCTCAGTATAATGCTTATGTCCGCAATGTCCGCAAAAAATGTCCGCGATATTTCTCATCGCTTTCGTACTTTCATCTCGTTTTTGTTAATTAAAATATGATATACATTCTGATTTAAACGCATTATACTGGCGTTTAAACACTCTTAAATGATTATTTAAATCACGGTATAAAAAATCGCCATCCGCGCCGATGAGCTGCGTTGAGGGCGATTTTATTTTGACAAGGCGTTTCGATTGTTGAAAACTTTTATTGCACGGCATTGCTCTAAAAATGCTGTTGTGTTGCGGTTTTATTGGGGTTTATTTTATGAAAATGCGGGTTATTGCGGGAAATTGCTTTTTTCATTTTGCTTGTCAAATCACAAAAGCATAAAAGGACTGCTTTATCATGAAAGCATGTCCTCTTACATTATATCGCAATTTAATAATGAAAAGCAATGTAATGTTTTAAATATTGTTATTTTTGATTTATAAAAATCAATTACTTTATTTATTTAACGATACCGCTATTCTAACCGCCTCTGCTTCACCTATGTCGCCTATTATAATAAACATATATTCATCTGTAGCCCATGTGAGATTAATTTCACCGCTATGTATGTCGAATTGCTCCATAAATTTACCGAGACAGCCCTGTTGCTTTGCTTCAATGAGTTTATTGACAAGCACAGCAGTACGCCAAAACTTCGTCTTAAATCCCCTGTCGCAAGCGGCTATTCCAAGTGCGGTTGCTAAATGTGTCTTTCCCGCGCCGACGTTGCCGTAAAGGATGAGGTTTTCTTTGCGCGGAATGAAGTCAAGCCCGCAAACATCATCCATAGAGAGGATTTTTGGAAAATTAATGTCCTCGCATGTGTAATCCTCAAACACATTATACCCTTTTTCATGTCAAAAGTTAACTGTTTTCGGCATAAAAAAGTGATTTTTTATATTTTTTTGAAAATATTTGAAAAAAGCCCTTGACAACAGTCCTATGAATTAGTTTTATTCATTTTGAAGCTTTTTTCCTTATTATCATTTTCAATGACTCCTCGAAAGGAGGCTTGCAAATCCCGTTTTCGGTTACGATTGCAATAATCAAATTCGCGGGCGTAACATCGAACGACGGGTTGTATATTTTCAGGCTGTCATTATCAGGGGCGAGGCGTTCGCGGAAATATCCGGTGTGAATTTCCGCTTCTTCACGGGTTTCTATTATAATTTCCTTACCGCTTTTACAGTTCATATCAAGTGTTGAGGTCGGACAGAAAACATAAAAAGGAATCTTGTAATGCTTCGCCAAGACAGCAATCATGCTTGTCCCGATTTTATTTGCCGTGTCACCGTTCGCCGCGACGCGGTCGCAGCCGACAAAACAAGCTTGTACTTTACCCTCACTCATGACCCTGCTTGCCATATTGTCGCAGATGAGCGTTGTGTTTATGCCCTCCTCCGAAAGCTCGAACGCCGTTAGCCGCGCGCCCTGCATGAGCGGGCGGGTTTCACAGCAGTAGACATTGAACTTATAACCACGCTCAAAGCCGAGAAAAATCCCGCCGAGCGCGGTTCCGTAGCGAGAAGTTGCAATAGGCCCCGCATTGCAGTAGGTGAGAATCCCCCAGTTGTCTTTAAGCAGCGTCAGCGCGTATTCGGAAATGCTTCTGCATACCGCGATGTCCTCATGCTGGATTTGCCGACATTCGCCGCTGAGCGCTTTCAGAATCTTTTCGCGCTTTCTCCCCGCTTTCTTTGCGGCTATTATCATGCGCTCAAGCGCGTAGCTTAGATTCACCGCCGTCGGGCGGGTGGAGTTCAGGGAGTTTTTAATTTCTTTCAGCGTTCTGTTAAAATCCGCCTGCTCCGGGATACTTTTTGCCAGAACATAAAGCGCATAAGCGGCAAAAATCCCGATGGCGGGCGCGCCGCGAACCTGCAGCGTCATAATCGCCTCACGCATCTCTGCCGCTGTTTTAAGGCGCAAATATTCCACTTTACCGGGCAGCTTTGTCTGGTCGAGGATTATAACTTCTGTTTCATCGGACGAAAGTCTTATATTGTCTAACATATTACAAAATCCTTTCTTCACAAATGCAGCATGAAAACATCATTTTCCCGGTTCATAGATTTTTTATCTCTAATCTTTTTTTTACGATTTCTCTATAATATTTTTGCCGCTCTCAACCCGGGCTTACAGCGCTTCCTCGTTTTCTATGACAAGCCCGTGCGCCTCATACGTGACCATGACGGAGTACGCCATATGAACGCTCGCGGTTACAGCCGTTGAAAAATCCATCTTCACCACGTCTATATCCCTTTGCGCGATGAATCTGTTCACGTCTTTTTCCAGGTCATGCGTCGTCGCCGCCGTGAAAACCTTAATCTTCATATTTTCATTAAGTCCTTTCTTTAACAAAGATGTATGAAAACAGCGTTTTCCCCGTTTCAATTGTATTTTGTTTCAAACTTCTTATCTCCTGTTTAATGACTGACCGCCGTAAAGCGGTAATATTTTCCGCGTATACCCGGCAAATCTAAACACAGGCGCTACATTTTTCCACTGCCGCGCGAACCAGCTTCTTAAACAGCGGCGCGCTTTGGGCCGCCGCTTCCATGACTTCGGCGTGGGTCAGCGGGTTGTCGGTCATTCCGCAGGCAAGGTTCGCAATGAACGAAATCCCGCAGACTTTCATGCCCGAATGATTGGCTACAATCGCCTCGCACGCCGTGCTCATGCCCACCGCGTTTGCGCCCAAGCTCCGGAACATCTTGATTTCCGCGGGGCTCTCGAAGCTCGGGCCTGTCGCCTGCACATACACGCCCTCGTGAAGCTTGATTCCGAGTTCCTTTGCGGTGCTTTGCACAACGGAGCACAGCTCTTTGTTATAAATCTCGCTCATATCCGGGAAGCGCGTGCCGAGCTCGGCGAAGTTCTCCCCAATCAGCGGGTTGGGCGTGAAGTTAGAAATCTGGTCGGTTATGAGCATGAAGTCGCCCGCTTTCATAGCGGCGTCAATGCCGCCCGCCGCGTTGGTGAGAAGCAGGATTTCCGCGCCCATCAGCTTCATCAGCCGCACGGGGAGCACGACATCGCTCATACAGTAGCCCTCGTAATAGTGCACGCGCCCCTGCATGACTACCACGGGATTGCCGCCGATACGCCCGAAGACGAAGCGGCCTTTGTGCCCGATTACCGTGGACTGCGGAAAGCCGTCTATTTCGCCGTAGTCTATAGTGGCGACTGCGTCGATTTCATCGGCGAGCGCGCCGAGCCCCGAGCCGAGGATAATCGCGACCTTCGGCTTGAAAGGTATTTTTTCCTTAATACTGTCGTGGCACTTTTTGAGTTTTTCAATAGGGTTCATGATGGTTCTCCTTATAAGTTTACTTTTGGATTTTCGGTTCTGCCAAGCAGATAATCAACCGACACGTCAAAATAATCTGCAAGCTTAATCAGATTCTCCGAAGCGGGCGTTCTTTTCTTATTTTTCCAATCACTGATTAAACCGTTGGATATCCCGGTATCTTTCGTTAATTTATATGTGCTAATTTTCCTTTCTTGTAAAATATGCACAAATCTTTCATTGAACATTTGTAACTCCTCACAATCTTCTAATTTCGAGACAAAATATGTTGACATTCTTCTATTTGCGAGATATAATTAATATAATACTTTCTATAAGGAGCACAATCATGGATTTTCTTGAAAACCTTTTTAGCGGCAACATCGTCCCAATCAACGAACAAATCTTTAAGAGGGACATGCAGAAAAAGATTACGGACGCCGAGAGCGAACTGCTTAAATTATTAGACGGTAAGGATAAGGAATTGTTTGAATCCTTCGTTAGTACGCATATTAAATTAAACTACGAAACTGCGCTTGAAAACTTTAGAATCGGTTTTAAATTTGCTTGTAAATTAAACCATGAGGGATTGAAGTAGAGTGTTTGAAAACATCTGATATAAAATCGGGAAAACGACGTTTTCATATACTTTTGATAAAGAAAGGACTTATTGAAAATATGTTAACATTCATTATACTATATTTTATATATGGTTGTCAATAAAGCTCGAAGATTTATTTTACTGTGACGGGAATGTGAAAACCCGACCGAACGCAGTGTTCAAGCGGGTATTGTGCGCCGAGGCTGCCGAATGACGCAAGCTTCTTCAAGGGCGAACCGGAATATAAAAATCCCCGCAACCCTTTATGGGAGCGGGGATTGTCAATTGTACATTGACAATTGTACATTGTTCATGACCCACCCGCGATTCGAACGCGGGACACCCTGCTTAAAAGGCAGATGCTCTGCCGGCTGAGCTAGTGGGTCTTATGGCTTGTTCAGCCACAACAAGAATTATTATATCAGAAAGAATAACGCTTGTCAACTATTTTTCAAAAATTATTGACAAACGGCGTAATTTCGGTTATTATATTAAAGGAAAAAGATATAAAGGAACGGGAGGAGAACACATATGCAACAACGCAGAATCATCATTATAGGCGCGGCAGGGCGGGATTTTCACAACTTCAATACCTTTTACCGGGGCAACCCCGCTTATAAGGTAGTCGCGTTCACCGCGGCGCAGATTCCCGACATCGCAGACCGCAAATACCCGGCTTCCCTTGCGGGCGAGCTTTACCCGGACGGGATTCCGATTTACGCGCAGGACGAGCTCGAGCGGCTTATAAAGGAAACGGAAGCCGACGAATGTGTGTTTTCGTACAGCGATGTGCCGTACGGGCACGTCATGAACATCGGCGCGATGGTTAATGCCGCGGGCGCAGATTTCACGTTTTTAGGTCATAAGAACACTATGTTAAAAAGCACTAAGCCTGTGATTGCGGTCGGCGCTATTCGTACCGGCTGCGGCAAGAGCCAGACTTCCCGCCGCATTATCGAGATATTAATGGAGCATGGTTTAAAAGTAATCGCAGTCCGCCACCCCATGCCCTACGGCGACCTCGAAGCGCAGAAAGTGCAGCGTTTTGCGTCTGTTGACGACCTCGCGGCACAAAAGTGCACTATCGAGGAGATGGAGGAGTATGAACCTCATGTAGTCCGCGGTAACGTGATTTACGCCGGTGTTGACTACGAAGCGATTCTGCGCGCCGCCGAAAACGACGAGGGCGGCTGCGACGTGATTCTGTGGGACGGCGGAAACAACGACTTTCCGTTTTACAAGCCGGATTTAATGGTAACTGTTGTCGACCCGCACCGCCCCGGGCACGAGCTTGGTTATTATCCGGGTGAGGTCACGCTGCGGATTGCCGATGTCGTCTGCATAAATAAAATAGACAGCGCGGACTTCGAGAAAATCCAGGAAGTCAGAAAGAATATAGAACTCGTGAATCCTCGCGCAATCGTCGTTGACGCAGCGTCCACCATCAGCGTTGAAAACCCCGATGTAATCAAGGGCAAGCGGGTGCTTGTGGTTGAGGACGGACCGACACTTACGCACGGCGAGATGAAAATCGGCGCAGGAATCGTCGCGGCGCGGCGTTTCGGCGCGGCTGAGATTATCGACCCCCGCCCTTTCGCTGTCGGAAAGCTCGCGGAAACGTTCAGAATCTACCCCGAAGTCGGCAGCGTGCTGCCCGCCATGGGTTACGGCGAAGAACAAATGCACGACCTGCAGGCTACGATTGAAGCCACCGATTGCGACTCTGTTATAATAGCAACCCCTATCGACCTGGCGCGGGTTATTAAAATCAACAAGCCTAATACGCGGGTTGAGTACAGCTTACAGGAAATCGGGAAGCCGGATATGAACGACGTTCTCAAAGATTTTATTACAAATATTAAGAAATAATAATTTAATTATTTAAAACTCGGGGAAAAATTCTCCGGGTTTTCTTATAAATTTTTAGAAAAAAGACTTGCAATTGAATACAACATATGGTATAATGAACATCACTAAGGTTCAATAAATTTGAAAATTAATAGTACAGAATCGGGGAAAACGATACTTTTCATTCTTCATTGGTGAAGAAAGGACTTAAAAAGTTTTAAAACTAATGGCACAGAATCGGGGAAAACGATACTTTTCATTCTTCGCTGGTGAAGAAAGGACTTAAAAGTTTTAAAATTAATGGCACAGAATCGGGGAAAACGATACTTTTCATTCTTCACTGGTGAAGAAAGGACTTAAAAGTTTTAAAATTAATGGTACAGAATCGGGGAAAACGATACTTTTCATTCTTCATTGGTGAAGAAAGGACTTAATTAAAATATGGAAGAATATAAAATTAAATCAAGCATAATAGACTCGGTCAGTTATTACGGCAAAATCATGTTCGTAAAGCTCAAAAATGAAAAACTACTGTCATACAACAGCGTCCCGCAGAATCTTTTCGAGGAATTCATTAAAGCGGACGCTCATGATGATTTTTATACGAAGAGAATCATTTCTGCTTTTCCGTCGCGCCGTATGGCTTAATATTTTACATAAACACTTGACATTTTAGTTTTTATGTGTTATTATAGTTTTAATATTTTTAAATGCATTGACAGGGAACAAAGTAAATTTGTATTTTTCAGAGAGCCGGCGTATGGTGCGAGCCGGTAAATCAAATATACCATAACTCACCCTTGAGCAGTCGGCTGAAGCAGGTTTACTGTTAGGTTTGAACGGGTTCTCCCGTTACAGAGAAGCGTATTGTCTGATACGCATGAGCGGGCGCGTTTAAAGCGTCAACAAGAGTGGTACCGCGGGTTTTCCCGTCTCTTAAATTTATTAAGGGGCGGTTTTTTGTTTGCCGCCCGCACAAAATAAGTAACTGCGCTTTTCGTGAAAATGATACTTTTGAAGCGCACTTATGAGGAAAGGACTTATTGAAAATGAAAAACGCAAACAAGTACAGAAAATCTTATTTTATGCCTCCTGAGCAGTGCCTTAAATGGACGGGCCGCGATTATATCGACGCGCCTCCGATTTGGTGCAGCGTTGACCTGCGTGACGGCAACCAGGCGCTTATTGTCCCGATGAGCCTTGAGGAGAAGCTGGACTTCTTCAAGTTCCTGGTCAGAATCGGCTTCAAGGAAATCGAAATCGGCTTCCCTGCCGCAAGCCGGACCGAGTTCGACTTCTGCCGTGCACTTATTGAGCAGAACCTGATTCCCGACGACGTGACCGTGCAGGTGCTTACGCAATCCCGCGAGCATATAATTCAGCGGACTTTCGAGGCGCTGCGCGGCGCGAAGAATGCAATCATACACCTTTATAACTCAACATCAGTAGCGCAGAGGGAACAGGTTTTCAAAAAAAGCAAACAGGAAATCATAGATATAGCCGTGAGCGGCGCAGAGCTCGCGAAGAAATTCGCGGATGATTATGAGGGTAATTTCCGCTTTGAATATTCGCCGGAAAGCTTCACCGGGACGGAGCTTGACTTCGCGCTCGACATCTGCAACGCGGTGATTAATGTATTTAAGCCGACTGCCGACAGTAAGCTGATTATTAATTTGCCGGGGACTGTCGAGGTATCGATGCCGCACGTTTATGCAAGCCAAATCGAGTATATGTGCAGCAATCTGCAAAACCGCGAGAACATCATCGTATCGCTTCACCCGCATAACGACAGGGGCTGCGCCGTGGCGGACACGGAGCTTGCGCTGCTTGCGGGAGCTGACCGCGTCGAAGGCACGCTGTTCGGGAACGGCGAGCGTACCGGAAACGTCGATATAATCACGCTCGCTTTAAATATGTATTCGCATGGCGTCGACCCTAAGCTCGACTTCTCAAACATACCGGCAACCGTGAAAACCTACGAGGAGCTC
Organism: Oscillospiraceae bacterium; assembly: GCA_009783695.1. Lineage (GTDB taxonomy): Bacteria > Bacillota > Clostridia > Oscillospirales > Ruminococcaceae > Ruminiclostridium_E. The sequence goes on along the minus strand of WRCY01000029.1, from coordinate 9,491 downwards.
ACCGACATGAGCGTCGGGCAGCGGCATCCTTACTGCGGAGAGCTTGTTTTTGCGGCGTTCTCCGGCTCGCACCAGGACGCGATTGCCAAAGGTATGGCGTGGCGCGAGGAGAAAAAACTCACAGAATGGACAGTGCCTTATCTCCCGCTCGACCCTAAGGATTTGGGGCGGCAATATGACGGCGATATTATCAGAATCAACAGCCAGAGCGGCAAGGGCGGCATTGGCTTCCTTCTTAAAAACAAATACGGCATGGACTTGCCGCCGAAGTTCCGCGAGCAGGTTGGTTATGCTGTTAAGGACTTCTCCGACAAAAATCAGAAAGAATTGCAGCCCGACGAGGTTTACAATGTTTTCCGCGACGGCTTTGTAAATGTAGCTGACCCCGTTAAGTTCACAGAAGTGCACTACAAGCAGGAAAAGGACGGTATTAACGCGACTGTTGCCGTCAACGTCAACAAAAAAGAGCGTGTGCTTTCCGGCTTCGGCAACGGCAGAATCGACGCGGTCAGCGAGGCGCTCCGCAGAAGCCTCAATATAAAATATAATCTCACAAGCTACTCGCAGCACGCTCTCGACATAGGCTCAAAGTCGCAGGCGATTTCCTATGTCGAAATAAAAACCTCGGACGGTCGGGTTTCGTGGGGCGCGGGGCTCCATACCGACGTTACAACTTCGGCTGTGCTGGCTCTGATTAGCGCGGTAAACAGGAGTGAAATGATTTAATTTACGGAAGTGCAATGCACTCCTTTGCACAGGAAACTTTTATTTTATAACAATCGTTTTTATTATAAGTGAGGAAAGCGAGGTCGACCGCATGACTCAAATCGCCGTAAGCGGCGAAAAGCACGAGGAATACAGCGTGGAGTTCATAGTCAAAAACTATGGGAACATGCTGTATAAGTTAGCTGCAGCGCAAATTAATAATAAAACGGATGCGTATGACGCTCTGCAGGATGTTATGCTTAAAATCCATGCTGTAAAACCAAGCTGGAACGACGAGGAACACCTCAAGGCATGGCTTATTCGTGCTGTGATTAATAAGTGCCGCGATTATAACAAGAGCACCTGGAACAGGAGAACCTCCGCGCTTGACGAGGCATTTCACATCTCAAAGAGCGACCCCGACTTTGAGTTGCAAAACGCTGTTTCACAGCTTCCCCATAAGTATAAAATTACGCTTTACCTGCATTATTACGAGGGTTATAAGATTCATGAAATATCGAAGATTTTGAATGTCGGAGAGAGCGGCATAAAAAAACGGCTTGTCAAAGGGCGCGAAATGCTCAAGGCATATCTGTAGAGAGGTGAAAGTTTGAAAATAAACACAATTGAATCGGGGAAAACGTTGTTTTCATTGTTCGTTTGTGAAGAAAGGACTTAATGGAAATAATCATGAAAGAGAAAAATCTGTTTAGTTATATTGATAACGTTGAGCTATCCAAAAGCATGAAGAACAGCCTGATAAACGGCGAAGTTCCCTTTCGTGAAGCGAAGACTTCCCACCGGAAGGGCTTTGCCGTTCTCGCAGGTATGGCAGCAGTGCTTTGCATGGCTGTTATAGGCGGGTATATTTTTCTTATAAACGGCGGGCTTCTACAGGCGGCGCCGGAAGACGATGCGTTTAATAATCACGATATTGTTACTGAAGACGGCACAACTTCACCATATATGCGTGAGGATAGTGTGTTCAGTAATAACAATCCCGTTACCGGCGGCGACATAACTGCGGCGGGTGTATATGAGGATAATAGCTTTTCAACTTTCACCACCGCCCCCGTTGAAGCGAGGATTCAAGCAGCCGGCGATTTTCTCATTCCTGCAAACCCGCACTCAAGGCGCGATTTCGTATATAGCGGTTTATACAGCGAGGAATATATTATAAATATTTATGATTCGCTTAAATATCATACGGACTTTGAAAATTATGAAAAGCGTTATATACAAGCTCACGTGGAAACAGGAAACAGCATTTATGATATTGAGCAGTTCACTTTTGACTTTTTAGAGTATGTAGCGATGCCGATTATTTTAATTTCCGATTCAGCCGATATGACAAGAGAGCAGATACGCGCGAAAGAAATAGACTCGACTATAATCGCGCTCAGTGTTGCGCGGGCGTTTGTTGAGGGGGATACGAGCGAGTTGGAAATGCTGTTTGCAAGCAGCACTCCGGGGCTTTTCGATTTTGTGAAGGATTATGAGTTCCGCGAGTTTATAATGCTCGGTACAGAGTTCGACCCCGACATTCATGAGCATGTCCATTACTTTTCAATTATACACACGAGCGATGTTAATCTAAGTGTTTTCGACCCCTTGGGCAAATGGGTTATGCGAACGGACGGACATCAGATTCAACAATTCACGTCTGCCGGCAGAGAAGTCGCCAAGGCAAATCAAAGCTGGTATACTACAGGCGGGCATGACGATTTGGTCAGCTTTTGTTATTATTACACTACGCTTTACCTGCTGCAGCCGGAAGAATATCGCGAAAGTTATACAGAAAGAGCAGACTCCGCGGCAACAATCGACGCACGTATATATTGGGAAGATGAAGACGGCGTTATCTATCTTCGTCAGCCAGCCGGCGACTACAACCCTGCGAGGGCAGAGCTCGTTTCCATAGAGGAAACAAACCAGAGTGCCGTAAGATGGATAACCTTAAATTTCTTTGGTGATGCGGGATATATGTTCCTCGCCGAAACATTGCAATTCGAGATTGTTGCCGGACAATACGCCTGGCGGCTGGACTCTGTGGAAGTGATTTACGACAACCCCGATGTTAACGTGGCTTTTATTAATAGGGTTCAACGCTCATGACATTGCGGCGGTGATTCTAAAGGGCGAAGAAATTCCTCTCAAATAACAAACATAAAACCGTTGACGAATCAGCGGTTTTATGTTATGATTGAGAAAATAAAGGAACAAAAAGGAGAACATAAAATGGCAGAAATTAAAGCTTTCAAAGGACTGCGTTATACCGAAAAAGCAGGGGATATCGGAAACCTCTGCTGCCCGCCTTACGACATCATTTCCGAGGAGGAGCGCAGGCAATTCCTTGAAACCAACCCCCATAACATCATCAGACTTGAGCTGCCTCAAGCCCTCACGGACAATCCCGACGCCGATGCCTACTCTGCCGCGGGGCAGGTTCTGCGCGGCTGGCTCGCCGACGGCATACTTGCAAACGACAACGAGGACAGCATTTACGCTTATGAGATGGAATTCGAGGTATCCGGGGAGAGAAAAAGCGTCACAGGCTTTGTCTGCCTTGTTAAGCTTGAGGAGTTCTCAAAAGGCATCGTTCTTCCGCACGAGGAAACTTTATCGAAAGCTAAGACCGACCGCTTCAACCTTATGAAAGCAACCGACTGCAATTTCAGCCAGATTTATTCGCTTTTTAACGACGATTGCGGCGGCGTTTCCGCGTTGCTTTCCGATGTGCAGAAATCTGCACCAATCTCTGCTTTCACAGATAGGGACGGCGTTACACATAAGCTTAACATTATAACCGACTCCGAAACTATTCAAAATATAACCGCGCTCATGGCGGATAAAAAGATTTATATAGCTGACGGTCATCACCGCTACGAAACCGCGCTCAACTACAGAAATCAGCTCACCGGCGAAAAGGGTACCGGCAATTATGTACCCATGACTCTCGTAAGCATGAAGCACCCGGGCTTGGTGGTATTCCCTACCCACAGAATTGTTCGTGATTTATCCGGATATGAACATAACGAAATCATCGCGAAGTGCGCGGAATACTTTGATACTACAGAGAATCTTAACCGCGAGAAAGCCGAGAGGGCGCTTGAAGAAGCTTACAGGAACGGTGAAAAGGCGTTCGTGCTTTACTGCGGCAATAATAATTACACCTGCCTGAAGCTTAAGGATACGGAGATTATGAAGCAGTTTATGCCCGAGGCGAGCACGGCACTTCGCGGACTTGACGTCAGCGTTTTGCATACTTTGGTGCTTGAGAGGATTTTCGGTATTGACAAAGAAAACATGGCAAACCAAATCAATTTAATTTACACAAAGAAAGCCGACGAGGCGGTTGCTGCCGTTGACGGCGGCAGCGCAAACTGCTGCTTCCTGCTCAATCCCACGCGCGTCGAGGAAATCGGCGGCGCAGCGGCGGCGGGCGAGAAAATGCCGCAGAAGTCAACGTATTTCTACCCGAAGCTGACGACAGGGCTTGTAATGAATCAAATCATTAAATAGCTTTTCATTACCCAGCCTTTTCATAAAGCAGCCCGCTTCCCTGCTTCACAAGCTCACTTATCTGCGCTTTCCCGCTGAGCCAATCCTCCACCTGCGCCGCTGAAATTATCAGCGGCATTCGCGGGTGAATAAAGGATATTTCGGGTTCGGCGGACTTGGTAATAATGGCAAATTCATTGTTCTTATTATAAATTCCCGCCATGAAAATACCGTGTTTATCATTGCTTGTAAAGGTATACTTAATTTTGGGAGCCGAGGCTCTCGGTTTATCCTCTGCTTTCAGCCATTCAAAGTAGCCGTGAGCAGGGACAATACAGCGGTTTTTCGCAAACTGCCTGAAATAATTATTCTCATATGTTTCACTTTTGGCGTTAATTATGACGCCTTTTTTGTCCCATTTTTCAAGCCCGAACTTTCCTTTTGCCCCACTAATAATATCTGCGCCCGCCGCGTGAATAAACATCACTTCATGAGTCGGGAAAACCTCGGCGAGTGCTGAACTTACATCGACTTCCGTATAGCTGAGCCGCAGCGAAATCTGCTTTAAAATCTCGCGGATTTCCATGATTTCATCTTCTGAATTTGCTATATAGCGTCCGCACATAATTCCTCCCTCATCCTCTCAACAAACCATAAAAATTCCTCAAAACTTTCATAAGGCGTGTCCTTTTGCAAAACATCAATTGACATGCCCGGGTAATCATCGTCCGGGTAGCGCGGGAACAAATGAATGTGCAAATGCGCGCCGGAATTCGAGTGCATTTCGTAGTTGATTTTCACTGCGCCCGTAACCTTGCGCAAAGCGCGGCCCGCACGCCTAACCTCACTCATAAAAGCCTCCGCTTCCGCCTTAGGCATGTCCTCGAAGTGAAAGGCGTGATTTACCGGCATGACATACATTTTACCGAACAGCCGCCCCTGCCCCGGGTATTCCGCTACTATCCACACTTTGTCGTTTACCTCTATATCATGCTGCCCGCCGAGTGCGCGTTCAGCATTACAGACAGGGCAGTGCTCTTTTTGCGACTCTCTGATAAACTCGGGGTAGCGGTAATGAAAGCTGTTGCCGCGCTTTTCCGGTGAAGCCTGCCGTGTCATTTCACAGCGCGGAAGCCCGTCATACATAAGCAGTTTGCTTTCAACAAACCCGAAGTTCTCGTATAAAACCCGCGCCGCCTTACCCGACGGATAATCCTCGCGAAATGTGGTGACCGTGATGTCTTTGTTAGTGTCAAGCTGACGCAGAGCGGTTTTGAGTAGCCGGTTTCCGGCGCCTTTGCCGCGATATTTCTCTGATACCGCAAACCATAAAATACTGTTGTTTTGTCGTGAAAACCCGATGAAACCCATGTTTAAGCCGCTCATGTAATCTATTGCTGTGAGAGCTTCGTATTTACCTACCGCACTTTCTGCAAAAGCCATGAACTGCGGGTCTGCGCCCATATCTGCGAGATGCTCAAAAACAGGCGACACCTCGGTCGCCAGCGCATACCACGCCTGTAAATCTTTTTCGCCCGCCCATCTGATTAGCATATTTTTTCCTCCGTAAAATTGAAATTAAAAAACTTATCTACCCGCATTTCCTTTAGTTTGCCCCGCAGATTATTCTCGATTTCGCTGATTTCATCTATATTATCAGCTTCATCACCCCGCAGCGTAAGCTGCTCGTATCTGTTGCTTTTCAGCCGTGAAACATGAACGCCTATACTTCGCAGCGGTGTGCCGCTGAAATTGCTCGTGAAGAGACTTTTTGCACTTTTAAATATGTCCTGCTCCTTGTCGGTGGGCAGGCTTACGGTGAGCTGCCTCGTCATCGCCGTGAAGTCGTTGTATTTGAGCAGAATTGAGATGCAGGCGGCCTTGAGCTTATGATTTACAAGGCGCGCCGAAACGGTTTTTGAAAGCACGTAAATCATCGTCAGAATGTCAAGTTCGTTGCTCAGGTCATACGGCATGGTGACTGTGTTTCCCATGCTTTTATAGGGGTCGTGCTCGGGGGTCTTCGGGTCGAACTCGCGGTCGTCGCCGTTGGCGAACCGCCACAGAGTCTCGCCGTTTTTGCCGAGTGCGCGCTTCAGGTATTTAGGATTGAACCGAGCTAAGTCACCGATTGTGAGGACGCCCATGTTTACGAGCTTTTTGCGGGTTGAGGGGCCTACGTAAAGCAGCTCGAACGCGGGCAGCTTCCAAATAACAGGCTCCATGTCTTCCCTGCCGAGAACCGTGGTTGCGTCGGGCTTTTTCATGTCGGAGGCGAGCTTCGAGAAGATATAATTATAGCTCACGCCCACCGAAGCCGTCAGCCCGAGTTCAGCCCTAACCCGCGCCCTCAGCTCATCTGCGAGTATGGCACCCTCGCCGATGTTCAGAGCTTTTCCGGATAAATCCACCCACGCCTCATCAAGCCCGAACGGAATCACTTCATCACTGTACTCGGCGTAAATTTTACGCACCCGCTTGGCGAAATCGACGTACTTCGGATAATCGGCGGTGAGCGTCACAAGACCGGCGACCTTACGCCTGGCACTAAAAATACTTTCGCCTGTGATTACGCCCATCTTTTTGGCGATGTCGTTCTTGGCGAGTATAATCCCATGCCTCATGGCAGGGTCTCCCACTACAGCCATGGGAACATGCCGCAGCTGCTCATTGTAAAGGCTTTCGACAGACGCGTAGAAATTATTCAAGTCCGAATGAATCAGGATTCTTTCCATTTTATTATACCATAAAAAATAATACTTGACAATAGGTGAACGGTGTGTTATACTTAATATGAACAATGGTTCACTTATATTATACATGAACCACAGTTCATTGTCAAGTGTTTTTTATGAATTGTTATTCACGGGAGGTTTTATGGCTTTTAGTGACAGGTTAAAGGAGCTTCGGCAACGGGAGAACATGACGCAGGCGGAGTTTGCGGCTGCACTCGGTGTGACGAGCCGCGCTATAATTTACTACGAAACAGGTCAGCGTATACCTAAGGACATGGTCTTTTATAAGAAAGTATCGGAGCAGTTCAAGATGCCGCTTGAGTCGCTGCTCAATGAGCGCGAGGAGTTCGTTGCGAACGCATATGCAGAGGGCGGCGTAGTTGAAATGCGTAAAGCCGAGGCGCTTGTAGCCGAGGCGGGCGCGCTGTTCGCGGGCGGGAGCCTTTCTGACGAGGATAAGGACGCAGTGTTTTATGCGCTGCAGGAAGCCTATTGGTTCGCAAAAACCGAGAATAAGAAGAAATACGCGAAAAAGCGCGGGAAACAATAATGTCTACTGAATACATTCACAAAGCCGCCTCAAAGCTGCTAAAGCGATGCAATACCCGCGAGCCGTTTAAAATTGCGCGCGAAATCGGCATAAACGTTTGGTGGCGCAATGATTTCACACGCCTCAAGGGCATGTACAAGGTGATTGAACGCAACCGCTTCATCTTCGTCAACTCCAATCTTGACGAGTATGAGCGTCGTGTGATTATCGCGCATGAGCTCGGGCATGACGCGCTTCACCGTGAGCTTGCCGCCGCCGGCGCACTGCCGGAATTTACACTCTACGACATGAAAACCCGCCCCGAGTACGAAGCAAACGTATTCGCGGCGGACATTCTGCTCGACGACGGCGAGGTTTTCGAGCTAATGAAAAAGGGATATGATGAAAGCCAGATTGCGCGGTGGCTGGGGGTTAATATTAATCTGCTGCTCATTAAGCTGCATGAGATGAATAAACGGGGGTTTGGCTTTAAGCTGTCGGGCGCACCGCGCGGGGATTTTTTACGGAATTGATATAAAAAATAAGCAGTGTTTGAATTTAAGGCTACGGCTATATTTAATAAAATATAATAACCTCACCAGTTACCGAAAATAAATATTCGAACGGGTACCCGAGAACATTGAAACATAACTGCGGTTATGTTATAATAAAAATGCCAATGCAAGCGTTTACGCTTGCCGTCCGTTTTGCGGGCGGGTTTCGGCATTGCCGAAACAGCATTTTTATTTCAACAATAATTCGGCGCGTTCGCGCCGTTGGCGGCTTTGCCGCCGCAATCGCCTGCGGCGATTGAAATTATGTTATAATAACCTCACCCGTTACCGAAAATAAATTTTCGAACGGGTACCCGAGAACATTGAAACATAACTGCGGTTATGTTATAATTAATCAAAATAAAATGCAGGAGAATTAAAATGACAAAGAAATTCGATAATTTAGCACAGCGCGGGATTCATTATTTCCTCTCAACGATGCCGCAATTCAGTGCAGTCAAATCAAAGTTCGCAAACGCAGGAGAACAGGAAAACGCTTATAACTTCATTAAAAGCATTTACGAGAATCTTTATGAAAATTCTGAACTTCTCGGGCTAAAAGTCCATCCCGACGACTGCTTCCCCGAGCACTGGACGCCGAAGAAAGAAAAACCGGAGCTGAAAACGAGAATCTTTAGCTGCATTAAACACATAAACACGTTCATAGAAGCGATTTATAAAATTATTTACTTAGGAAGCTTAGAAAGCGCAGGCAGCGACAAAATCATACTCTCAAAAGAAGTTTATGACGTAAAGCCCGCCATGCTTAAAAAGCTCGCGAACTTCGGCATAACGAACGAAAAAACTCCCGAGCATCTTTGCTTCACTTTCCCGAAAGGCACCGTTAAAGGCTTGAAGCTGCTTGCGTTAATTTCAACCGAGGTTTCACAAAAGCCGAGCGAAATCAATTATAACAGAACATACCCGTTTACGCTGTTCGCGCGCGGAGTTTTTAATCCCGAGCTGCCGTACACGGCGGAAATATTCCGCGGAATCTTTGAAAATAAAGAGGCGTACGACAAGCTGATTAAGTATTTTAACAGCAACGGTTTTATCCGCGTTGACAACAGGGAAAGCAAAATGTCTATGAACGGCGATATTATCTCGCTCGATTATGTAAAATTTTACGGGGAGCCCGAGGGCCGCGTTAAGGAGACGTGGAGCTCAAGCAATTACAGCGGAGTGCAGATTATATACGACCCGACTTTGGAAAGCTTCGCTACCATCGGCGTTCATATTCCCTTTTATCGTGAGATTCTCGCCAATGCCGACAAGATGAAAGACCCTGCGCTGCGAAGCTTTATCTCCCGTCATAACAATTGTTATGTATGCAACTGGTGTGTTCGCGGTAACGCGAAGAACCCGAAACCGCCGCGGTTCGTTACAGTGGATGATAAGAATCTGTGCACGCTTTTCACGTTCGGTTATAAATTCAAGCATTTTTATGACGGAATGTGGCTGCCTGAT
>WRCY01000028.1 GCA_009783695.1 Oscillospiraceae bacterium | reverse complement strand
ACCTCGGGCGAAACCTTAAAGCAGTCGTTGCCTGCCGCCGTGAAGTATTTGCGCTTCCACACGTCGGGCAGATTTTTCATGGAGTCCTGATGATATACGGCTTCCTTGGCCTTACTCATAACCCGCTCGGATATATCGGTCGCGAGGTGCTCAATTCTCCACTGAGAAGATTTATGCCCGAAGTATTCAAGCAGCGCCATTACGTTTGTGTACGGCTCCTCACCGCTCGAGCAGGCCGCGCTCCAGACGTTAACCCTGTGGTCCTTTTTGGTTTTCTCGATATAAGGCAGAGCGACGTCTTTCATGAAGTCGTAGTGCTCTTTTTCACGCAGGAAAAACGTATGGTTCGTGGTCAGCTTGTTCAGCAAGTTTATCATTTCCGTGCCGGTTCTGTCGGCGAAAATCATATCAATAAAACTTGTGAACGTGTCAAACCCGCGCTGCTTAATCGTGCTGGCGAGCCTGCCCTCAACGAGAACCTTCTTCTGCGTGAGGTTAATGCCGTACTTTTTAAGTACATAGTCAGTCAGCCGCTTAAAATCGGCATCGGATAATTTTGGTGGTGTTATCATAATTATTTCAATTAAGTCCTTTCTTCACAAAATTGGAATGAAAACAACGTTTTCCCCGATTCAGTTGTGTTTATTTTCAAACTTTAAAACCTGCTTTTTTAATTATTTTATACTTATAATCTTCAGTCTATCTACGCCAGGCTGAGCATCAAGTCATGGTCGAAGATAATTTTCTTTATATCAAGTATAAGCTTGATTCCGTCCTGCATTTCAAGAATATATTCAATAAATTTGTTCTCGTTAACGTTATTTAAGTCCGGTGTTTTAGCTATGTTTTTCTGCATGACAGAAAGAACCTCCAAAACTTCGTCAACAATCAGCCCTACGGTTATGTCCTTGAGCGCAACGATAATCGTGCAGGTCTTTTCGTTGTACTCAATTTCCTCCTTGCCGAAGCAGGAGCGCATATTGACCACAGGCACAACCTTGCTGCGCACGTTGATGATGCCCTTAATGAAGTAAGGCACCTCCGCGCAGGGAACCCGCGTGATTTTCGGCACGCCGAGAATCTCCAGAACATATGGAATCTCAACCCCGTAAACCTGCTCGCCGATTGCAAAGGTCAGAGCCTTGGTGATTTCCTCTTCCTTTTCGACGCGTCCGCCTTTTTTATCCGAAGTCTTTATGTTTTGCGCAAATAATGAACTTCCGTTTGCCACAATACTTTACCTCCTACGTTTTAATTTCGTTAAGCACTTAATTAATCCAATGCTTAACGCTACTCGCTTCGCGGCGTGCAAAGGCTTTGCCTCTGCGACAATAATTCCTTTGGAATTACCGTTAATACGCCTCTATAAGATTTGCAACGTCTATAATTAATGATATGCTTCCGTCGCCCATAATTGTACAGCCGGACAAGCCCGCGCCTTTAATATTATATCTGCTGAGATATTGCGGGAACGGCTTTACAACTACCTGCTGCTCTCCGATTAACCTGTCGGCAAAGAGGCAGACGCTTTTGCCGTCGGTTTCAACAAGCAGGAGAATTCCGTCCTCGAAGTCGGTGATTTCGCTCGGAATCGCGAACTTCTCGTGCAGGCGCATAATCGGATAACATTCGCCGCGTATCATAATCATTTCGCCGCGCTGAGTGTCCTGGATTATCTCGTCGTTACGGACTTTAAAGCTTTGTCTGATTGTGGAAATCGGAATTGCGAACACCGTATCGTCAACCTTGACTTCCATGCCCTGGATAATCGCAAGCGTCAGCGGAATTTTTATTATAAAGGTAGTTCCGAAGCCCTGTTTGCTTTCAACCGTCAGCGTGCCTCCGCATTTTTCGATGTTGTCGCGTACTACGTCCATGCCGACGCCTCTGCCGCTGAACTCGGTCACTACGTCGTTCGTCGAGAAGCCGGGCAGCAGAATCATCTGCTGAATCTCACGCTCGGTATATTCGCTTTCCGGCTTCATCAGCAGCCCGTTGCTTGACGCTTTTCTGAGAACCTTTTCGCAGTCTATGCCCTTGCCGTCATCGCTGACGGTGATGATTACCTCTCCCGACGAGCTGACCGCGTTAAGCGTTACCGTGGCTTTTGCGGGCTTGCCCTTTTCGACGCGCTCTTCGACGCTGTTTTCAATCCCGTGGTCCATGCAGTTGCGGACAAGGTGCATCAGCGGGTCGTTAAGGCTGTCGACGATGGTTTTGTCGACTTCCGTGTTCTCGCCCTCGATTTTGAGCTCCGCGTCCTTTCCGAGCTTCATCCTCATGTCGCGGACGATTCTGTTCATCTTCTGGAAAGGCCCTGCGAGCGGAACCATGCGGATTGACATTACCGTGTCCTGAAGCTCGTCGGTAAGCTTTTTAAGTTCACGCGCAGACTTGAGGAAGCTCTCGAGCTTCAGCCCCTCAAGCTCGGGGTTGGAAATTACCATGGATTCGGTCGTGATAATTTCGCCTACTATATCGTGAAGCTGGTCGAGCTTCGCAAGATTTACGCTGATAATGCTTTGCTTACCGGAATTTAGCTGCGCTGCCTGATTGGTGTTTGCTGTTGGCGTCACCGGCGCAGGAGCGGGTTCCGGCGCGGGAGCCTTGGCAATCACAGGCGCAGGTACGGGAACATTTTCAATAACAGGAGCCGCCGGTTCGGGCGCTGCAGGCACCGGCACATTATCGTCGGCCGAGGGAGCAGCGCTGCTTTTTTCGGAACCGCCGCTGTCCATAACCTCGTAGGATTCTACGTTGATTGCGTTTTCTATAAGCTTCAAAACCGAGTCGTTGTCGTCGTGCTCAGACTTGAACGTCACAGTGAAGCCCTCTTCAATAATGACGTCGCTTGCGTTCGGGTCGCCCTCAAGGTCGGCGGGATGGAAGCTCTTGACATCGGCTTCCTCACGGATTTTATTAAGCAGCATGAAAGAACGCAGGTTCTCCATCTTGCAGCCTTCCTGGAAGAAAATGCGCACTGTCATGACGCCCTCGCCGGAGCAGGCGACTGCTTTTTCTTTTTCAACGTCCGCATATGTACCGACTTCGGAGGTGGGTGAGGGGTGCGCCCCGTCGGTCAGCATTGCCGCGCCTTTTTCGAGGTCTTTTATAACGTCGGAGAAGTCGGTCGCCTCGTATTCCTCCTCGCCCTGGATTAGCTCTACCTCGGCTTTAAAGAGGTCGGACATACGGAAAACAAGGTCGTAAATAAAACTTACGTCCTCAAGCCCGTCGGGTTTTTCCCGTATTATAAAGAATAACTCCTCGCCCTTATGCGCAAGATACTGCAGCTCGTCGAACCCCATCATGGCGGACGAACCCTTGACGGTGTGCATAATGCGGAAGATTTCATTTATATCCTCTTCCGTAAACGTCTGCGCTTCCTCGGTTTTAAGTAAAATTTCGTCAAGCTGTTCGAGCAGGGTGTTGGTCTCGAAGATATACATATCAATCATGGACTCCATGCCGGATTCAATTTTAGACATTTTAATATAGTCCTTTCATTTAGTATTTTTAATTAGAATGTTTCGCTTTCCCAATTCTGCAGGGATATAGTCGCAGCGGCTCAGTTCTTATGTATCATTAACGTAATTATAACATAACTTCTCGCGTTATTTGTTACTAAACTGTGAACACTTTAAATTTTTCAAATATTTTTTAACAAAAAAGTTTGCTAATTCCGAAAAAATATGTTAATATAGGGATAAAGGGGGCTGTAATCATGGCGGTAATCCCACAAATTTCCAATCCTATATCCAATAAGCAGTACTCCCAAAGCAACCTCGCCGGTAAGCAGGCGGGCTTGGGAGGCGAGCAGTTTGACATAATCCAGCTGATGAATCCGCTCGAAACCGCCTCGGCTTCCGACCGCGAAGCCGGACGAAAAGGCGCAAACCTCGAGCAAAAAGACTTCCTGCCCATGCTGGTCAAGCTCAACAAAGACCCGACCATGGCTGTGGAGTCGCTCAAGCAAATATTAAACTTAGACCTGCTCGCCGTGGCCGAATCCAACGGCTACACCGAGCTTCACGGTGAGCTCGAAAAGCTGATGCAATCTTTGTTCATCAGCCCGGAAGCGATTGTATCGGAGCTTATATCTCAGGAGCAAAGCACTACCCTGTTCGGCGATGACAAATTCTTTGACCTTTTACGGTACATTGCCGGCGGAGCGGAAAGCAAGCCCAATACCGAAGACCTTAAAAACGCAATCGGAAACATGCTCAAGGCGGTTAATTTCGCACGCAATCAAAACGAAATACTGAACGCGCTGTCCTCAAACATGAAGTTTTTGTCGCAGTATTTCTCCCCGAATAAAGTGCTTTCGGCGGACTTGTCGACGCTTGCCGAGCGCTGGGCGGGTGGCGATGCGCGGGAAAACTTCGAGCAGCTTAAAAGTGAGACACTTTTTCTCGCCAAGAACGTATCCGAAAGCCTGCTCAACAACGAACGGGTTCAGGTGCTTATACCGCTGATTGTGCACAATCTTTCAAGATATAACACCAACAAAGCAGTCATGAACGAGTATTTCGCCCAGCTGCTGACACAGGTTTCCGGCTTCCGCATGCGTGAGGAGCTGACCGACGCCTTCGGCAAGCTAATGCAAAAGCTGCTCGGCAAAAGCGGTATGCAGGAGGCCGACGAGGCTTTTAAAGCATATAAGGAAACCGGGCTCCCGCCCGCTCCGAAAGACGCGCCGGCAATTAAACTGTCCGAGCAGCCCGAACAAAGCACGGTCGCCCGCTATATCGGCGAGGCGGCAAGCGACGAGAATTTTCTGCGTAACCTAAACATAGACGCGGACAGGCTCACTTCTTTAGTGAGGAGCTTTCTGCTCGGCAAGAGCAGCGGCATGGGAACCGTACGGAATATGCTTGAATCGTTGTTCACCGGTTCTGAAAACCCTGAAATGAAGACGGTTCTGAGCGCAGAGCTTGCACGGATTGACGATATAAGCAAGCTTGTCACCTACCTCAACGATATTCTTCGCAATATGCCCGACATCCCCGAGCGGCAGACGCTTTACGAGTTTCTGACCGATGTAATTAACGTTATGGTTGACAAAGGCGAACTGCCGCTGCCTAAGGAAGACGCACAGCCTCCCCTGTCGGCGGAGGGCAAGGAAAACCCGGAAGCCGCTAAAGAATCCACGCTAAAGCAACTTATCGAGTTCGTGGAGAAAAACATTGACCACGCCGCCATAAAGACACTCAACAACTACAACGCTTCTAATTTGTTGCAAAGCCTTATTAACGCGCCGGGCGTGTTCACTCCGCTGGCTCATTATATAATACCGCTCGATGTTGACGGCGTGAAATCTTTCGGCGAGCTCTGGGTGGACGCCGACGAGGAAAACGGCGCGGCGAAAGCTTCCGGCGGAAAATGCAAGTATCATTTGTTTCTGACTTTCGAGGTGGAGGCATCGGGGCGCTTCGAGATTGACTTATATGCGGACGGCCCGGATGTGAACCTCGCGTTCTTCTACCCCGAGAGCTTCGCGGAAAAGTCTGTGCCGCTTCTCGGTAAGGTCGGCAGGATTATCGCGCAGGCGGGCTACACAACAAAAGAAATCCGCACGGGCCCGCTCGTCAAGCCGCATGATTTAACCCAGATTTTCCCAAATATACTTGAGAGAAGAACAGGCTTTAACGTAATGGCTTAAATATCGTATTTAAAAGCTTATATTAATTTAAGTACCGAAACGGCGAAAACGAAACTTTTCATTTCTCGATAGTGAAGAATCGTGTTTAAAAGCTTATATTAATTAGGTACTAAAACAGGGAAAACGAAACTTTTCATTTCTCGATAGTGAAGAAAGGACTTATTTAAAATGTCAAAGCGCAGGAATCCGCCGGGTTACGGGCAGAAAGCCGCGGTAGCCTTGAAATATAACCCCGAGCTCAACTTCGCGCCGGTGGTGGTTGCGTCGGGGCTCGGCGAGCTGGCACAGAAAATCGTCAACATAGCTGACGAGAACGGCGTGCCGATTTACCGCGACGACAGCACAGCCGCGCTCCTCGTCATGCTCAACAGCGGGGCGATGGTCCCGCCCGAACTGTATCAAATCGTGGCGTCCATTTATGCCGAGGTTGTTCTGAATACAAAGGAGCTGTAGCACTCGTCATATTTCTTCATTATTTTTATGTTTTTATTGACAAATGACTTTTTATATGATATAATTACGGGTAGCAAAATTGTCTGTTAAAAATAAATTTTAAGGGGTATTGCGCATGATTACATACATCGATGAAAAATGCGTGGGATGTAATTCCTGTATCAGAGCTTGTCCCGTGGGCGACGCCAATATTAGCCAGATTAAAGGAGACGGCACAACCGGTATAAACGTCAACCATGAAATGTGTATAAAGTGCGGCGAATGTATCCACGCGTGCACTCACGGTGCGCGTGACTATACGGACGACACGCTTGAATTTATTCGCAATATCGGCAACGGTGTCGCGGTTATAGTCGCCCCCGCGGTTAAAATCGCTTTCGACGGTTACTGGCGGCACGTTCTGCAGTGGCTGCGCGATAAGGGCGTAAAATACGTATACGACGTCAGCTTCGGCGCGGATATATGTACCTGGGCGCACTTGGTTTATGTAAAGAAAAACCCGGGCAAGAAAATCATTTCTCAGCCCTGCGCCGCGATTGTGAATTATGTGCAGAGGTATGCACACCAGCTTATACCCTATATGTCGCCGGTGCACAGCCCGATGATGTGTACGTCTGTCTACCTCAGAAAAAAGCACGGGAATATAAAAATCGCGGTTCTCTCCCCCTGTATCGCAAAAAAAGACGAATACGACCAAACGGGGCTCGCCGATTATAACGTGACATTCGGGAAGCTGCGCCGGTACATAGAAAGCAATAATATTTCCATCGCGAGAAGCGGCCACTCTAAATTCGAGTTCGACTCGTTTCAGGGCATGGCGGGAGCATTTTATCCTCGTCCGGGCGGCTTGAAGGACAACCTCAAGCTCTACGCCCCGAAGCTCAGCGTAATTAACGCCGAGGGCCCTCCCGGAGTTTACCGTACCCTTGATAATTATGCCAACGAAAGCCCCGGCGCACTGCCCGCGGTATTCGATGTGCTGTCCTGCGCCCACGGCTGCTGTACCGGCCCCGGCGTAGGTACGCACGCCAGTATATTTAAAATCGACAGCGTCATGCGCGGCGTCGAAAACCACACCGTTAAAAGAAAAAACCGCCAGACAATAGCCGGCATGGATAAACTTTTCATGAAATTCAACCGCACATTGAATCTCGGTGATTTCTGCCGCGGATATAAAGCCATACCTTACAACATTCCGCTCCCGTCGACAAAGCAGCTCGACGACATATTTAACTCAATGGGCAAATTTACAAAACATGACCGTGAATTTAACTGTCACGCCTGCGGATTTGAAACCTGTACGCAAATGGCAACCGCCGTGTTCAAAGGCTTCGCCACTCAGGACAACTGCCTTGAATATGCAGCCTATAAAGCCCGCAAGCAATCGGAAAAAATCAACCGGCTTCTCAGCGAATTCGCTATTGTCGCGGACGAACTCCGAACCGTTGCAAGCGACCTGAACCTGGATATTTCCGCAGTTAAGACCGAGGCGCAAGCCATAGACGATACGGGTGCGTCCTGCTCGGATAATATGTCTGAAACGGCTGTAAAGCTTGCTAAGCTTGAAGAGCTTTCTGTTAACATTAACGAAGCTATGGAGATGATTAACGAAAACGTCAAGAGCTACAACGACATGACCGCAAGCGTAAACAACATCGCACGGCAGATTAACATTTTATCCATCAACGCCAGTGTTGAAGCGGCGCGCGCGGGCGAAATGGGCAAGGGCTTCGCAGTCGTTGCAGAAGAAGTAAGAAGCCTTGCCGGAAATTCCGCTGAATCCGTCAAGGAAGCGGACAGCTGCAACAAGCAAATCAGCCATTCAATCGAAAATGTATCAACTATAATTTCAACAATAAAAATAACGGTCGACGAGCTTATGGCGTCCGTCGAACAAATGAAAGACGGCGTCAGCAACATGATTCAGGACGGAAAAAATATCAATAACTGCATGCAGGACGTTGAACGTGTGTCTAACAAGATTTCCGAGCTTATTGAAAAAACAAATATGCTTAACAACAGCATGGACTGATTAACCTCTCAAACTAAATAACTGCGGCGGCTTTAAAGCCGCCGCAGTTATTATTAAATCGGACCGGTTCGATGCATTGAAAATCATTTAACATAAAAACTTTCCGGCGGACCCAGGTACGATTTCCCGGGTTCGCTTTTTTTCTTGTGAACGAGAAGTTTCTCAAGCACTAATCCCGCCTCAAGAGCACTTATGGTAATTTCCTGCACGCCCGCTTCAAGCTTGAGCGTAGTTTTCGTAACGCGGATATTATCAAGCACTCCCTGACACCAGCACCGGTCGCCGGGGCTTCCCGCGCGGAAGTCTGCCTGAACGGAAGTCAACACCTGCTCATTTAACATGAAGCGCAGAGGGCTTTTATTCTTCACGGGATTCGTCGGAGTCGTCCAGACCTGCACTATATAATCACCCGCTTCCGGCACAAGCAAGCGATAAGTAAGCGAGGGTTTTTCATCAGCTTCACCGAAGTCTGCGGTGGTCGGGAAAACTTTCATTCCGACACCGCTTCTGCCGTAATTTTCAAGCTCTGTAAAGCCGGCTTCGCCTGCATGATTCTTTGCGCAGAAATGATTAGCATGCATAACTGTTACGCCTTTATTTTCAAGGAACGTCATGGGCGGCAGACCGCTCGTGTTTACATTACGCGCCCGCACTTCAACAGCGACTGTGGTTTCTTCATCTTTAATTAAAAATCTTGATTTTTGAATTTCACCGGTCAGTTTCTCACGGTTAATACTTAAAACCAATTCATCTTGAAGCTCTGCAGTTCCGCTCATAGAGCTGATTTCAAGCCAATCGGGAATAACACCGGCATCGGCCTCAATGATGTAATTAATACTGCCGACGCCGTCGTTTGCAATCTCAAGAACAACCGAGCAGGTTCCCGCGTAAAGAAAATCGTCAATTTTAATCGTCATAGGATTTCCATAGGTTTTATGATAAATTTCCTCGCGGTCAGCGCGGGAAACCGTCATGCGCGGCTTATATGCAGGCTCGACCGTCACGCGCAGCGGATAGCGGCAGTTGTCCTCGTTCCAGGTGACGAAGCCGATGTGCTGCTCCTGCTCCATTCCTATCCACTTGCTGTTTTTAAAGCTCCCGAATTCCTGCATAATCGCACGGTCCTTTTCGATACATCCGGTAACTAAATCCGCGTATTTATTAGCAACCGTCTTGCCCTGCTTTGCGTAGTGCGCGTTCTTCCCTGCATAAAGGTGCATGCGCACAAGGTTAACGCTTGCATTTACGGGCAGCCCGATTAAACTGTAGTAAGCGTCTTTTTCCGCTCCAGAAAGCGACGAAAATATGCTCTCGGAAAGCTCCTCGATACTATCCGTAAGCCCCAGTATTCTGTCCGCCTCGCCGTAATGGCAGGGGTGATAAATATCGGCGTTGAGCGCTTCGGGGCGGCGCATGGCGTTCATCGTTATGTACAGTTGCAAAACAGCGGGAATAAGCTCGCGGGTTTCTTCGGGGACACCCGGAAACGTTTTATTGACCCACATTTCCGTGTACCGGTCAATAGAATTCGGCGCGCTTGTCCCCCGCTTCTCAAAATCATAGGCGAGCTCCATGAAGTAAGCAAGCGGAACCTCGTTGCCTTTCACGTCGCCGACGTTGACAATCCAAACATCCCGAATCCCGTAGTCGTACGCCATGCTCATCTGCTCCCAGGTCCGCTCGAAAGCCGTGGACGGCATCCATTCGTAGGAAATAGGTCCGCCGTGATAATCAAAGTGGTAATACATTCCCCAGCCGCCCTTGCGTTCACGCACATCTGCGGTCGGCAGCGTCCGCATAAAACCAAAATTGTCCTCGCACAGCATACAAATAACGTTGTCGAGCTCCACCCAGTCTTTTAAGCCCGTAACCTCTTCGTTTCCGTAAAAATACTCCTCGACTTCCTTGTAAAGCGCAAGCAGACGCGGAACTTCCTCTAAATTCTCATTCACATTCCCGCGGATTAACCGATGCTGATTTGTGATTATATCTTTGAGCAAATCAATATTATCCTTAAGTGTAGCGTTATCTCCGAGCATGGAGCTGTCGCGCTCGCCGCGCATACCGATGGTGATGATTTTCTCGTACTTACCGCTTCTTTTAAGCCCGTCTTCCCAGTATTTTAACAAGCCTTCCTTGTTGATATAATAATTCCAGTCGTTGCCGTACTGCGAGTCCTCGCCGCGGACAATGTCCCACTCCTCGCTTGCACGCAGGCAGGGCTCGTGGTGCGACGCGCCCATAACCACGCCGTAAATGTTCGCGAGTTCTTCGCTCAAACTCCCGGGCCCGTCAAGCGCAAAGGAGGACGTCCACATCGCAGGCCACAAATAATTGCCCTTAAGGCGCAGCAAAAGCTCAAAAACATGGTCGTACATCTCGGCAGTAAAGCCGTCAAATTTGTTGAACACCCAGCTGCCGAAGCAGGGCCATTCATCGTTTATAAAGAATCCGCGGTACTTTACGCCGGGCTCCTTTGATATAATTTCTATGTCGCTTGTAAACTCGATTTTATCACGTTTTAAAGGTTCAACATCGCCCCAGAACCACAGCGGCGAAACCCCGATATACTCCGAAAGCGCGAACATGCCGTAAATGGTTCCGCGCTTGTCGCTGCCGCAGACGAGCAGGGTTTTGTCTTCAAGCAGCTTGATTTGATAAACCTCCCTCTTCCCTGCAACGGCAGAAATATCAGCATATTTATCCGCAAGCGGGCTCCTGCCCAGAGTTGCAAAAATTATTGAACCCGCGCCGCCCTCAAAGCTTTCGGTGATTTCGGGCAGAGCGCCGCCGACCTTCTCGAAGTCTGCCGCTACTTTTTCAGCTATTCTCTTAACGCCCTCAAAGGCTTCAGACTCGACTGTGAATATGAATTTGTTCATTTGATTTTTCCTTATTATGTAAGATTATAATCGTTTAACTTAAGAAACAGCAAAGCTGTTTCTTATATTCGCCCGCTGGGCGAATACCGCGCCACAGGCGCGGTAGTTACGATTTCATGCGGCGTTTGTCGGCAGAGCCGACCGATACGCAAAGCGCATCGAACTTAAAAAGCATTTCATGCTTTTTAAGTTAAACGACTATATATAAAGTATAGCATAGCGAGGAAAAAAAGTCAATCGGAGAAATTCCCGTTCAATTTTTGATATTCACTGGCAATTGCAATTAATGAGTCGATTTGTTTGTTAGTTAAACCCTCAATATTAAGGGTTTTTCTTTTTTCTACACCAAGTAGATAATCCGTTGACACTTTAAAAACCCGGGCGAAACGGATGAGAATATTATAAGGAGGGTAGCTCCCCGCATTTTCGTATTTGCTTATAACCGCTTTGCTTAACCCCGTTAAAGCTGCAAGTTTCGACTGACTGAGCCCTTTTTCTTTCCTTAAAGTCCGAAGTATTTCGCCGAATTCAATGAAATACATAATATCACCTCAAAGTAATTATATATTATGAGGTGTTCATGATTTAAGAATAATTGTAGAAATATAGTTGACTTTCATAACTTGATATGATACAATGAATTAAAATCAACTTTGGAGGGATATTTAATGAGATTTTGTAAGCACTGCGGGGCGGAACTAACCAACGGTATATCCGTAACAGCACACATGATAGTATCATTTATAGGATTGCTGATAGTGGGAATAATGATTTTCCAACCGTGGGTAAGAGTGAAGTACACATCGTGGGAATACAATATATTTGAAATGTTAAGATTTATGCGAGATGGCTCACCGCTATACTTTGTTGGATTACTTATGCTCCTTGCTTCAATTGTTTTTGTTATATATTCATTATTTGCCTCAAAACCACGCGCAAAAAAATTATTCTCAATATATGGGTTCGGTTTTATGACAATTTCAATAATTGCAATACTTGCTGTTATAAATGAAGGAGCAGGCGGCTCATATGGTATTATTGAGACTACCTTATATGCTTTCGTGTGTTTAGGGGCTTCGTTTTTTACTTTAATTATAAATGGTTGTATACCTGCCGAAAGAAATCATTCTTATAAACACCCTTGCGGAAACACTTGTTCCAAGTGTAATACCTTAAATACTTCATCGTTCGTAAATTGTTATAAATGTGGTGAAGAAATTAAAAATAAAATAAAGATAAAATAATGAAAACCCCCTTATGGGGTTTTCATTTAACTATTAATTCACAAGCTCCTTTTTAATTTTATCAAGCGTAAGGTCAAAACCCACCTCCCGTGCCGCCCAGAGCACCGCTCCCGCAACCGGCGGCGTATCGAGCGTGAAAAACTGGACACTGCGCCCGCTGAGCATTTCATGCACGCGTTTCTCTATGAGCGCGGGCAGAATCCTCACTTTTTCCCTAACAAACACCGAGCCCGCATACACTATCTGAAGCGGCTTATCGGGAGGGAAATCCATCTCGGACGCGAGGTGTGCGATTCCGCCCGCGTAGTGCTCCGCGGAGCGCCGCAGAATATCGAGAGCCGTTTCATCACCTTTGTCTGCCGCCTCAAAAACGAAACGGTTAAAGTCGCTGATGAATATTTCCGTGTCGCCGAGTTTATTCAAAAGCTCTTCAAGATAATCCTCTTTACTGCTTAAATCCGCATGTTCAAAAAGTAAATCTGTCAGCATGGTCGGCCTCGCTTTTTTAAAAAGCGCGTTATAAACCGTGCCGATTACCTGCTCGCCGTACCATGTGCTCCCGCCGCAGTCGTCGGTAAAAAGCCCCATACCTCCGAGCTGGAAAGGCTTCCCGCTGTAGTCGAGCGCCGCCATCGTAGAGCCCGTACCGTTAACCGCGCAGATGCCTATGCCGCTCGGGCAGCCCGCCGCAACACCGAGAAAAGCGTCGTTATAAAGCGTAAAATTCTTGATTCCTGCTTTTCGTATTATACCGGCAATCGTTTCGTGCTGTGATTTGGTGTCCGCGCCCGCAATCCCGAGCACGCTGTAAGCAAGCTCACTCACTTCTGCGCCCGACTTTTTAAGAACATTCAGCACCATATCGGGCAGCACAGTTTCGAGCTCATCGAAAGAGCCCGCCATACACTCATGGTTCAGTGTTCCGCAGGTAAAAAGATTAATGCAGTTGCCGCCCTCATCAAATAATGCTAACTGGCTTTTTGTGCCGCCGCCGTCAACACCCAGGATATATTTACTCATACTTAACTCTCCTTTAAAATGATAATATTAATGTCCCGATTTCTCGTTTATTACCTATCTTTTCTTATTGCTGAGTTAAAAACCTCCAAAGAAATTCGGCAAATACTCTCTATGCGCTTCAAGCAGCTCCGCGAGCAGCGGCTCCGCTTTTTCATTGTCGACAAGCGGGTGTGCAATCAGCGCCGCTAAAGCCTTTTCGCGGCTGCCCTCGAGCGCCGCCTCAACCGCAAGCTTTTCATAAGCTTTCACCGCTTGCATCAAACCGATTATATAATCGTTATATATTTTTACGGGCAGCGGCGTAATGCCGCTTCTGCCGAGTCTGCACTTAATTTCGACAACATCACTATCCGCCATAAAAGGCACTGCTCCGTTATTTTTCGCCGCGACAACGTGAATCTCGTTTCTGTCGTTATGAATAGAATCCACCGACGACAGCGCCGCCGTCGAATACAGCGCACCGCCCCGCTGCGAGAGCTCCTCGGGTTTTATACACAAGCTCTCATCAGCGAACTGTTTGAGCAGCGTCTCCTCAAGCTCAAGGCAAACCTCGCCGCGCGTTTTCCCGGCTTCCTTATACTCGTTGATTTTCTCATCGTGCTTCTCATAAAAATCGAGATAATATGAGGCGAAGTAAGGGTTTTCGCTTGTAATCCAGCTGAGGTGATTCAGTCCCACATACTCATAAGCAGGGTCGGCAAAGCCATGCTTTTTTTCAATATCCCTCAGCATATTCACCGGCACATTGCATAACCCAATCATGTTTGCGCCGGTGTAATTAAGCACTGCCTCGGCGATAATCCCCGACGGATTAGAGAAGTTAATAAGCCATGCGTCTTTCTCTGAAAACCGTTTCATCCGGTCTGTTATATCCATGATTACCGGAACAGTCCGCAGTGCTTTCATGAAGCCGCCCGCGCCCGTTGTTTCCTGCCCCAGCAAATCATACTTTAAAGGTATTTTCTCGTCTAAAATCCTCGCCGGCATCTTTCCGACGCGAATCTGCCCAAAGACGAAATCCGCCCCGTCAAGAGCGCGATCCAAATCGGTCACGAGCTCAGTTTTACAGTCAAGACCGCCGGCTCTGAGCTGACGCTTTGCAAGATTACCGACTATACTGAGCCTCTCCCCGTCAATATCCATCAGCGCAAACTCGCTGAACGGCAAGCTTTCTTTGTACGCGACAAAACCCTCAATTAATTCGGGCGTATAAGTACTTCCGGCGCCGATAACGGCGGCTTTTAATTTCTTCATATTCTTAATTAAATCCTTTCCTCATCAATACGGCATGGAAACGTTGTTTTCTGCGGGTATGCAGTGCGGCTTGTAAATAAGCCGCTTAAAGGGCGGTTTAGTATTCTTCAAGCGCCTGCGCGCGCAGCCGCGATGCGTCTTCCGGATTCACTGTAGCTTTAATGAGGATTCCCGTTTCAAGGTATTCGCAATCGGATACCTGCCCGTTCGCGTACACGCGCGATACCAGTGCGCCCGAGCCCGGCGGCAGCAGCACCGAAATTTCCATGCGCTGCTCGGCGAGCTTGTGCATGACAAGCTTCTTTAATTCCTCCATACCTGCACCAGTTTTCGCGGAAACGGCGACGCTGTTTCTGTCCGACAGAAAATCGCCTGTAATGTCGCTCTTGTTGTATACATTCAAAATCGGCTTGCTGCCCGCGCCGAGCTGCACAAGAACTTCACTGACTACTTTCATCTGCCGCTCTGATTCGGGCGAGGAACTGTTGACAACATGAAGCAGCAGGTCGGCATGCCTTGCTTCTTCAAGAGTGGCTCGGAACGCGTCTACGAGGTCATGAGGCAGCTTGTTGATGAAACCCACGGTGTCAACCAGCAGCAGCTCGCCGCACCCGAAGTTCACCCGCCGCGAAACAGGGTCGAGCGTCGCGAACAGCTTGTCCTCCGCTAATACGCTGCTGCCTGAAAGGCGGTTCATGAGCGTTGATTTCCCCGCGTTGGTATAACCTACAAACGCGGCAATCGGAATCTGCGAACGCTCCCGCGCTACCCGCTGAATGTCACGCCTGCTTTTTATTTTATTAATTTCCTTTTCAAGTTCATGCAGCCGCTTACGGAGAATCCGACGGTCAACCTCAAGCTGCGTTTCGCCCTCGCCGCGTCTTGCGCCCCCGCTGCCGCCTCCGCCGCCGCCCATGCGCGACATATGAGTCCAAAAGCCGGTCATTCGCGGAAGCATATACTTAGTTTCGGCAAGCTCCACCTGCAGCCGCCCCTCGTGCGTCGAAGCGCGCCCGGAAAATATATCGAGAATCAGCGACGTCCTGTCCATTATTTCGGTTTTTCCGAGTTCTTTTTGGATATTACGGATTTGCGCCGGTGTAAGCTCGTCGTCAAAAATAACTATATCTGCATTAAGGCGTCCGATTTCAAGCACAAGGTCGTGCAGCCTGCCCGAGCCGAGATAGTAGCTTTTATCGGGCTTCAGGCGCGGCTGCGTCACCTGCCCCACGGTTATAAAGCCCGCGGTATCGGCAAGCTGAGAGAGTTCCTTTAAAGGTTCTTTCACCTCCGCAGAGGAGCGCCCGAAAGGCGGGGCGGTTTGATTATCACCGCCTGCAATACCCACTAAAATAGCACGTGCTGTTTCCGCTCCCGCTTTCTTGGATTTCGCGGCGCGGATTCTGTTATCGGCGGCTTCGATTTCCGTCCAGAGCACATCATCGGGAATGTCGCCCGCTTTATATAAGCCGAACAGATTCACGGCATGTTCGTCTTCTAAAATTCCTACCTGCATTGAAACCGGTCTGCCGTCTTTCACGCCCACTGCAGCCATTGCATCGAAACGCATTTTCTTGAGCGATTCTATATCCACTTCCGACAGCTTAGAGTTCCCGCCCGGGTGGGTGTGAATACAACGGATTCCCGAAAGGCGCTCTTCGGAGCGGCGGGAGCGCAGCATAGGCAGACTTACCCTGTCCTGCTCGCCGGCGGCAACCGCCAAAACCCGTCCGGCACGGTCGAGGTACACCATAGCTTCCCTGCCTGTGGCTTCGGTGAAAAATGCGAGCGCCTCGAGCATTTCGGCTGTGCAGAACTCCCTGCGGTCTGTTTCCATTTCATGTATGCTTTCAAGACGTTCTATATATGAGCGGCGGATTCCGCTTATGTTTCCGTTAATTCTCTGCATATTTTTATTAAGTCCTTTCTTCACCATCGAAGAATAAAAGTATCTGTTTCCCCGGTTATGTACCACTATATTTCTGTATAGGATTCCCTCACGTCTTAAATCTTATTATTTATTGTACCATAAATTTCTTGACTTAGCAAGAATTATTTGCTATACTTATAATAATTATGAAAATTGGAGGATGAAAGTATATGTCAAGAATTGAAAAGTTTAAATTTTCAGCGGAAGCCGCAGATATTCTCGCAGGCTGCAAGGAAGTTACGGTTCCCGTAACCAGGAACGAACTCGTAGAGCTCGCGCTCGGCGGCGAGGGTTCAGATGAATTTAAGGTGGGGTATTACATAAACAACGACCCTTATATTGAAGCAGTGATTACCCGTTGTAAAAACGGCGCGGTTGTTAATTACACCGATGTTTATATGCGCAGAAGAGACCCCGACTGCCTGATTGTAGGCGACGAAAAACCAACGGATAAACCGAGATTCAGCGAAAAATTCGGCAAGGAGTTCGAGCCGGTCAGACAGGAAACATTCACATGGCTGAAAGAGCAGGAGCTCATCGTCGTACCCGTCATAGTAGGCGGCGCTCCTTACGGTTATCCCGCGGCGCTCATCGCGCCCAAGAACGCCGGCTTCTTCGCCTGCGGGCTTGCAGACCTGCAGTATTTTTGTAATATTGATGAATATGAGGGCGTCTTTGAGCCGAAGGTCGTCATTTACCTTGCTCCCCCTTTCAGACATACACACTTCGGCGGCAAACAAATCGTCATACATAACCGCCTTGACAACGTTTACGAGCTGCTTTCATACAACCTTTATCCCGGGCCCAGCGCAAAGAAGGGCATCTACGGCTTCCTGCTCGACCTCGGCGAACGCGAGGGCTGGGTAACGGTACATACTTCTGCGGTGAAGCTCGTAACTGCTTATGACAATGAAATCGTCATGATGCACGAGGGCGCGTCCGGCGGCGGCAAGAGCGAGATGAGCGAGCACGTTCACCGCGAACCTGACGGCAGAATACTCGTCGGGCAGAACTTAGAAACCAGCGAAAAATTTTATCTTCGTATAGAAGAGCCCTGCGAGCTGCACCCTGTTGCAGACGACATGGCGCTCTGCCACCCTAAAATGCAGAACGAGAGCAAGAAGCTTGTAATCAAGGACGTTGAGGCCGGTTGGTTTGTGCGTGTTGACCATATAAAGGAATACGGCACCGACCCGCATCTTGAGAAATCATGCATACAGCCGGACGAGCCGCTCGTGTTCATGAGCATGCAGGCACAGCCGAAGTCCACGGTTCTCATTTGGGAGCACACGATTGACGAGGACACCAATAAGCCCTGCCCCAACCCGCGCGTCGTCCTGCCGCGCAGATTGATTCAAAATATAGTTAACGAGCCTGTTGAGGTTGACATTCGCAGCTTCGGTGTGAGGACGCCCCCCTGTACAAAAGAGCGCCCGACCTACGGGATTATGGGACTTATGCACATTCTGCCGCCCGCGCTCGGCTGGCTCTGGCGCCTTGTTGCGCCCCGCGGCCACGCAAACCCCAGCATCGTTGAAAGCGAGGGCATGAGCAGCGAGGGCATCGGCTCCTACGGCTACTTCCTCACGGGCTCCGTTGTAAGGCAGGCGAATCTGCTGCTCGAGCAGGTGATTAACACGCCCAACACCCGCTACGTTCTGCTCCCGAACCAGCACATCGGCTGTTATGCAGTCGGATTCAAGCCGCAGTGGGTTGCACGCGAATACATCGCACGCCGCGGCGGCGCAAAGTTCAAGCCCGAAAACCTTGTAAAGGCCCGCTGCGACCTGCTCGGCTACTGTCTTGGAAGCTTAAAAGTCGACGGTCAGTTCGTGCCCAAGGCGTTTCTCCAGCCGGAGAAGCAGCCCGAAATCGGTCTCGACGGCTACGATAAGGGCGCAAAAATCCTGTCCGCGTTCTTCAAGAAAGAGCTCGCAAAGTTTGATAAGCCCGAGCTTAACCCCATCGGTAAGAGAATCCTGGACTGCGCAATGAACGATGCGCCGCTTCAGGAGTATATCGACATTATTCCTATTAAGTTTTAAATTAAAACTCAAAAACTGCCCGTAAATCGGGCGGTTTTTGCATTACAGACGAAAACGCTTGACAAAAATGTCAACATATGGTAAAATTATACTAAAATTTAATAAACGAGTTTATTGGATTTTAAGGATTGCGCCGTTGCGGCAGCGTTCCGAACCCCATTTTTAATGGAGTTCGGCATTAGTTATATTTCAAAAGTATTATTAAGAGAGGTATCGTGATTATGGATATGATTAAATGTACAAATTGCGGCAATTATATGCAGAGTGTGGTTAAGTTTTGCGGAAGCTGCGGCACTCCGAATACCGCGCCCCCTGCGCCCGAGCCTGCTCCGGTTCCGGCGGCGCCGGATACTCCCGCGCCGGTTGAGCCTGTTACGCCGTCTCCTGTTCCTGTTGTTCCTGCTCCCGTTCCGGCAGAACCTGCCGCTCCCGAGCCTGTTGTACCTCCGTCTGTTCCCGTTGCACCCATTGTACCTCCGCCCGCCCCCGTTGCGCCTGTTGTACCTCCGCCCGCCCCGATTGTTCCGGATGTGCCTGCATATGCCGCTCCTGCCGTAGCCGTACCGCCAAAAGCGCCTTTCTCTCTTTTCGGCTTGGATATAAAGAAGCTCGCCATAATAGGCGCAGCGGGCATATTCGCGCTCGCCGCGCTGATTTTCGCGCTCATCATGCTCATGCCGTCCCAGTATAAAAGCTTCAGGGGCAGCATAAGCGTAGCGCAGACCGAAAATGACAGGTTCTTCGTAGTATTAAACAAAGGCGCAAACATAAAGGTTGACGGCGTCTGTGTCGATTATGAAGTTAACATCGACGGCACGAAAGCCGTGCTGCTCGTTTCCGACGACAACTCTATAAGCGGGAACACGCTGTACCACGTCAGCGGCGGTAAAATCAGCAGAATTTCCGAAGACGTGCGCAGCTACTGGTTCGCCTCGTCCGGGAACGGCGTTGCTTACACTAAGTATGAATCCGGCAGCGAAACAGCCGAGCTCTACCTTTGGAACAACAATTCCTCAAGAATAATATCAAGGGACGTCATGCTTAACAGCCGCGCCGTCATTTCACCGGACGGCAAGACCGTAGGCTTCGTGGATTTAGACGACAACGGGCCTATCGGCGCTTTCTACACCGGCGGAAAACCGACAGACCTCGGAACAAATTTTATCCCCATCGGAATCTCCGACGGCGCAAAGTATGTCTATTACACCCGTGAAGACGCGCTGTTTGTGCAGAGAGGTACAAACGAGGGTTCAAGAACCCGCCTCACCGGCGAGTTCCGCGGAGTTGACGGTTTCAACAGCGATATGTCGCAGATTATCTATTCCTCTAACTCAAGAAGCTTCATAAGCAACAAGGGCGGCGACCCGTCTGCGCTCACCGGTCATGTGCGCGATTTTATTCTCCCCGAGAATACCGCCGTGTTCCACGGGCAGCGGGGGACTGTTTACGGCGTAAACAACTTTAAGAACACGTTCTACCTCAACACGGACAGCGCTGTTATCCGCATAGACGGCAGGCTTGAAACCGAGCGCGTGCAGGGCAGCGTCAGCGCGGCGTTCTTAGCCAATGACGGCAAAACGCTCACTTACATGAGAAACGGCAGAATCGAGCGTATGGACGGCTCAAAAACCGGCGCCGAGCCTGTGCGCTTAGTCGGCGACGGTGACGTCTGGAGCTTCGTTGCAACCGCCAAAGGCGACGCCGTCTTCTACATAAATTCCGACATGGATATAAGGTATCAAAAAGGCACCGGCAGAGCTGTGGATATAGCGTATGATGTTTCCTGGGGCACGCATTTGTCGCTGTTTAAAGGCGCTACGCTGTTTTACATCCAGGACAATGACCTCTACTCCACCTCGGGAGGACGGGGCGTCCGTATCGGCGGTTTGAAAGGCGACGTTATCGGAACCGCTTCCGATATGTTTAATGTCTATGTGATAGTCAGAGACGGAAGCGAGGAGCTGTATTACCACTCCACCAACGGCAAAAACTTCTCCGAAATAAGATAGGCGGAATAAATTTGAAAAGGGCTTGAAATTCAAGCCCTTTTATGCTATACTTAACATTGAATATATATAACGGGAGGAAACCATGAAAAAATTCTTATCTGTGTTCACCGCACTCGCATTAATCATAACAATGGGATTCCCGCAGCTTATGTTTCCGCAGGCGGAAGCGCTGGCTTCCCCGCCCGCTTTCAGGGATATAACAGCCGCCCAGATTGTAAACGAAATCGGCGCGGGCTGGAACTTGGGGAATACATTCGATGCTTGGCGGAATCATATAAATCCGCAGCTGAACAGCACTTACTCCGGCATGATGCCGACAGAGATGGAGATAATATGGCTAAGCAATAACCCCGTCAACATCACCTCGCAAGCCCTCATTAACTCCGTTAGGGCTTACGGGTTCGATTCAATCAGAATCCCCGTAACATGGTTTAAAGCCTGCGACTTCAGCGGCACAAATCCCACGTATAAAATCAGAGATGACTGGATGGCACGCATCAAAGAAGTCGTGGACATGGCGGTCGCCAATGATATGTACATCATCTTGAATTCACATCACGACGAAGAGATTTTCAAGCTCACGAACGCCGAGATTGACGAATCAGAGCGCGCTCTGGTAAAAGTATGGGAGCAGATTGCAGAAGTATTCAAGGATTATAACGAGAAGCTGATTTTCGAGGGGCTTAACGAACCCCGTAACAAAAACAATCCCCAGCAATGGAACGGAGGCAGCGCCGAGGAGCGCGTAAACCTCAACAGGCTCAATCAAACCTTTGTCAACACCATCAGAGCTTCGGGCGGCAACAACCCGCAAAGAATCCTCATGGTTCCGACTATGGCGGCGGGCGCTGCCCCTAACGCCTTAAGCAGCTTTCAAAAACCCACGGACACAGTCCCCGACAAGCTCATCCTGTCAATTCATACATATGCGCCTTTCGACTTTGCCCATGAGCCCGGAAGCCCTACCGCCTGGAGCCCTACAGGTATAGGTGCGGGTGGTCCGAGCCAAATCCATGATAATCTTAACCGTGTCGCCGCACGGGCACAACAGCTCGGCATGCCTGTAATTTTAGGCGAGTGGGGCTCTATACACGTAAATAACGACCCGGCATCAAGAGCGCTCCACGCCGAATATTACGCGAGAGCCGCCCGCGATTTGGGAATGGCGATGTTTTGGTGGGATGACGGCGGTAACTTCAGACTGATTAACAGAGCGACAGGCAAGGCGTTCGACAATGCTTCCGCCGACATCATATCGGCAATCATGCAAGGTGCGGGCGTCAACATCAATCCCTGCGGCAATCCCGGCTGCAGAAACCCCGACTGCGTCTGCCCCGACTGCGATTGCGGCGATATTATCGACTGCCAATGCGAGGACAGCTATATAACACTGGATTCATTAATTTCAAATTTAAGCAATGCAAGTAGAGGTCCTGCCTTATGGAATATAGGCGGCTACTGGCAGAATATCACCTGGGAGCATCGCATAGACAATGCAATTTCACCAAATATGCTCACCGCCTTTAACAGCATCAGTGCCACGCATTTTGAGCTCACGCTTAAAATCACCGGGATTGCACCACTTGGTACACCGATAGGCGCAAATACTGTTAATATCTCGCCGGACATTACTCAGATGGGCGCGACGCTGTTCCGTATGAATACAACTAATTATAACGACTGGAACAACCACGGAAGCGAGAAAATGTTTACCGCCATCGGCGAGGAAATCACACTTACGATGCCTACAAGCGTTGTGCTGTTTAACACTGACCAGGTCGGGCTTCAAATATTTATTGATGAAAGCCTACTGACTGACGGGGACAGAGCCAGTATTTCTTACGAAATCACCGGCGCAAGGATTATCGGCAGTGAAATAAACTGTACCTGCATACCCTACTGCTGCATCGACGGCCCGCGTGTCTGCCTTCACGAGCCGAGCGAGGAAGACTGTCTGCAATGCGCAAACCCTAATTGTGACTATGAATTTGCGACCCGCTCAAGCCTTAAACCAAAATGTAACGCCTGCAAAGCACTTTGCGCTCCCCATGACAACAGAGAAGCGGCAGACTGCACGATTTGCGACGACTGCGGAATAACAGGGCTTTCAGAAAACTGCAGCAATACCTGCGTCGCCTGCTTGTGCAGCCATGATACTGCAAATGCTGCGGACTGCACAAAATGCGCGGCTTGCAACCGCATATTCGCAAGCCATACAGCAGGCGCTCCGGCTACCTGCCTGACCGCGCAGGTCTGCATTAATTGCCCGCATTTGTTTGTCAAAGAACTGGGGCATAATATGCCGGCAACGTGGACAGTAAGAACACCGGCCACATCTTCGGCAGCAGGTTTGCAGTTCAAAGCGTGTCAGCGCGAGGATTGCGGTTATGAAGAAACCGAAGCTATACCGCGCACGGGAGGTAAAAGCCCCGGCGGTGGCGGCGGCAGCGGTACGCCAAGCGACCCGACTGCACCTACTACACCCGCTCCCGTAGTTGCACAGCCCGGCGCACACTTAACCCTTCCCGCAAACTTCACGATTCCGCCAGCAACTGTTGCTAAATTAAGAGGAGATGCACTTCTCCCCGCAGCGACAATCCGCGCAACAGCAGCCGGAAACCAAACAGTTAACTTCGGAACAGCCGCAGATGTTGAGGGACAGAACGCAGTCCTCGTCAGAATCGGCGCAGACGGCGAACTCGAAGTAGTATCCGCGGCAACAATCAGCGCGAACGGTCAGGCGACAGTAAACGTACCCGCAGCCGGCGACTATATCGTTGTAACGCGTAAAATCGGCGACGTCACCGGCACAGGCGAGGTTCAAACGGCAGACGCGCTTGCACTGCTGCGTCACATTGCAGGCATTTCAGAGCTTAATTCTGTTCAGCTGTTCGCCGCAAACGGCAAGGTCGGCGATATCAACACAGCGGACGCGCTTAACATATTGAAAATTATTGCAGGGTTGTAATATAGTTGATTAACTTGAAAAACCGCTTTGCGGTTTTTCCGACAAGCAAGGCTTGTCGTTTGCGTTATAAGCGCGAAATCAGCTATGCAATCGAATTAAGCCGCTTCGCGGCTTACGCGGCATTTGCCGCGTCTTCAAAAATGCTGAAGCATTTTTAAAGTTAATTAATTATAAAACTGAATTAAAAATTCGCGCTCGAAAGAGCGCGAATTTTTAATCTTCATCTTCAAGCTCAAGCGTGAACTCAATTACCTCGCCGCAGCCCGTACAGGTAACGGAACCCTCGTCGAGAGCGTCGTAGCCTACCGTAATCGTTTTGTCGCAATTCGCACAGTTTATGTCATAAATGTCCTCGTCGAATTCATCATAGTCGTTTATATCAGGCTTTTCATCGCCGAAAACCTCATCTTCAAGCTCATAAACGCTCTCCTCAATGTCGCCGATAATCTCAGCCATCTCGTCAAACGTTTCGTCATGGCTTTCGAGAATCTCATGCATTTCGCTCAGCGCGTCCGCAACTGCAGCAAAAAGCTTGCCGTCTTCACTTGAAGCCATGCCGTGCCTGTCCTTGATGAGCTCAATTAAAAGGTCCAACTTTTCTCTCGGAATCATTATTTCACCCCTTTGAGCAGCCATACAGAGCCGCTCTTATTTATTTGCCCTTTCAATGTATTCGCCGGTACGGGTATCGATTCTAATAAAATCACCGATGTCGATGAACAGCGGCACTTTCACCTCCGCGCCCGTTTCAAGCTTTGCGGGTTTGGTGACGTTTGTCGCGGTGTCGCCCTTGAAGCCCGGGTCGGTTTCGACTATTTCGAGCTCCACCACGTTGGGCGGCTCAACATCGAAAGTTTTGCCCTTATAAGAGTGAACCTTGCAGACCATATTTTCTTTCACAAACTTGAATGAATCGCCGAGCTCCGATTTGCTGACAGGAACCTGCTCATATGTTTCATTGTCCATAAAATAATAAAAATCATCGTCCGCGTAGGTGAACTCCATATCCTTGCGCTCGACGAACGCAGTCGGGAATTTTGACGACGGGTTATAGGATTTTTCCACTATGCCGCCTGTTATAACGTTTTTAACCTTTGTCCGCACGAAAGCCGAGCCTTTCCCGGGCTTTACGTGTTGAAACTCGACAACCTGCATTACGTTGCCGTCTTCCTCAAAGGTTACGCCGTTTCTAAAATCTCCTGCTGAAATCATGATGATGTCCTTCCTTTTATTAGATTATTTTAATTTCATAATGTTTATATATTTGTGAATGTTTTCATTTAGGTTTCACTGATACACATATTGATATTCAAATAATATTTATAACTGTTTATTTATTATATAATTATTCAAGTATAATAAATTCCTTCAATACGTGTAGTTGCTTTTCCGCCGAAAAGAATACAATCATTCTTATATAATAGTTTTACAGTGTTATAAACCCTGTCAACACCGCCTTGTTCGATTGTTATGGGTTTTCCGTCCCACATATTATTCTTCATCATATAATAACCAAACGCACTGTTGCCTGAACCGGTGGCAGGGTCTTCCAAGTAACCGAATTTAGGCGCAAATACTCTTGTATGTGCTTTATTCTGCGGATTATCTACTTCGAGTGAATATATTAAAACAATATCAATTTCATTTTCAATGCAAAAACTTTTTAATGTTTTCTCGTCCGGAAAAACATTAATAACATCTTTTAATGAAGCAATCGGAACAATGAGGGTTTTTAGTCCTGCGTCTATTATATCAAAAGGATAAGAAGTTAATATTTGGTTTGTATTAAACGATAAATTTTTTGCAATTTCATTTATCTTTAATTTTACATTGATATGTAAAGGTTTAGGCGCGGAGATGTAAACTGCGTCCTGCTCGGCGATTTCATTATATACAGTCAAAGCTCCTTTTTTATTAGTTAAAACTGTTATTTCCTTTTTTTCTAATAAACCGGGACTTTCTTTTATTAAGCTATACATACACGCAATCGTACCATGCCCGCAAAAATCAACCTCGCATTCGGATGAATAATATGCAAGCTCAAAAGAATAATCCCTTTTCGGTATACAATAAATAACCTCTGAAACAAAACCTTTGTGTTGCTTTGCTATATTCAACATTTCGATTTCTGTTAAACTCTGTTCCTCTTTTAAATAAATACAGGCTGCTGGATTCCCCAATGATTCTTTAGAAGTAAATGCATCTATTTTTTTATATTCGTATTTTTTCACGTTCATATACCTTCTCATATAGATTTAATCCTATTTACAAATTAATGACTTCGGCGTTTTTGTAAGCCCTATGCAGGCATTTGCAGTGATATATGCCATGTCCTCGATTCTCACCCCGAAGTTCCCGGGGATGTAAACGCCCGGCTCTATCGTAACGACCATGCCCTCGCGCAGTGTAGCGTCGCTCTTTTTCGACAGCGTCGGCGCTTCATGAACCTGCAGCCCCACGCCGTGCCCGAGCCCGTGTGAGAAGTACTTCTCATATCCCCACGCTTCCAGCGTACTGCGCGCCACGTTATCGACAAGCTTCCCCGATATATCGGGGCGCAGCGCTTTCATCGCGTCGGTGTGCGCTCCGAGCACCGCGCCGAAAACCCGCCGCATTTCCCCGCTGACGTTACCCAGCCCGATTGTTCTCGTCATATCCGAGCGGTAACCTTTGTACACCGCGCCGAAATCAAGGATTAAAAACTCGCCGTCCTCTATGGTTTTATTCGTCGGATGCGCGTGCGGAACAGCAGAATTGCGCCCGCTTGCCGCGATTACCGGAAACGCTATGTCGTCCCCGCCCATTTCAAGCAAATAATAAGTCACGAGCGTCGCTATTTGCTTTTCGGTGAGCCCGGGTTCAAGCTTGTCCAGTACCTTCGTGTATGCGCGCTCGGTTATTCTCTGGGCTGCCCTAATATTGCCGAGTTCAGCCTCTGACTTTATTATGCGCTGTTTTTCAATAATATCCGAAAGCCATGAGGTAGAATCAAAGTCGGTATTTGGGAATTTTTCTATGTACCGCGACAGTTCGCCGACTGTCATTGTCTTGCTTTCAATCGAGATGAGCCGCACGTCATGCGCGTTTAAAATAAGCAGCACCTGCTCGGTCAGATCGTCCTGCAATACCACCTTACAGTCGCGGATTTGCTCCGCCGCTTTCTCGTAATACCGCGCGTCGACAAGGAAATACGCCCGCTCTTTTGTGATGAAGAGCGTTCCTGTGCTGCTTTCAAAACCGGTCGCATAGAAGCGGTTAACGTTTGAGGTTACGATTGCCGCGTGGCGGCTGTCATGAAGCTCCGCCATGATATTGTTAATTATGCTCATTTTTATTTTCATTAAGTCCTTTCTTTATAAAAATAAAATGAAAACATCGTTTTCCCGATTTAGTTTTAAAAACTTGTATTCAAGCTTCTGTTCTCGTTACGCTGATTAAATAATCAACCGCCATCGAATATCCCGCCGCGCCGAAGCCGCAGATTACGCCCTTGCACACTTCCGAAAGCACTGACTTGCGCCGAAATTCGTCGCGTGCATAAATGTTCGAGAGATGCACTTCGATTACAGGTACGCTGACCGCGGTTATTGCGTCGCGGATTGCATAGCTGTAGTGCGTATATGCGCCTGCATTTATTATAATGCCATCTGCGCTTTCCCGCGCCTCATGAAGCTTATCAATTATCCCGCCCTCGCAGTTCGACCGGAAGAATTCAAACTCGCAAGCAGGGAATTTTCCCGTGATTTCTGCGTTTATGTCCGCGAGCGTCTGCGTGCCGTAAGTTTCGGGCTCACGGGTTCCGAGCAGGTTTAAATTAGGGCCGTTAATGATGCATATTTTCACCGGCGAGCTGCCGGCGGCAGTTTTCGCTCCGCTCATTTTGTTATCCCCTCAAAGTATTCTTTCATAACTGCGGCGTCTTCTGCCTGCGTGCCCTGCGATTCACAGACGATGAACGGCTCGTAATTCCGCTCCGCTATTATTTCCATCAGCGGCTCGAAATCG
Source organism: Oscillospiraceae bacterium (assembly GCA_009783695.1). Taxonomy (GTDB): domain Bacteria; phylum Bacillota; class Clostridia; order Oscillospirales; family Ruminococcaceae; genus Ruminiclostridium_E. The sequence goes on along the minus strand of WRCY01000028.1, from coordinate 1,411 downwards.
GGTCCGTACTCGGTGTCCGCGAACGTCAGGTGCGTTTTTTCGCCGCCGTCGGTATACATGATTTTACTGAAATGTATGTGCAGGTTTTTTATTCTGTCGAATCCGAGCTCATTCTCAAGAGTATCGAATATCCGCCCGTAATCTGCTTTTGTTTTTATGCTTCCGTGCGTGCGTGCGTTCAGATGCCCGAAGTCAACGCAGGGCAGAAAGCTTTCATCTGTTTTACAAAGTTCTGTTACTTCCTCTAAATTTCCGAGCTGATTGATTTTCCCCATTGTTTCGGGGCAGATGATTATATCCGCACGCCCGGCTTCAATCAGCGCAGCCCGCGCACGTTTGAGCGTATCTTTTGCAAGCCCGAGCGCTTGCTCCCGCTTCATCTTCGCACAGGAGCCGGAGTGGACAACGATTCGCTGTGCGCCGAGCCGCTTTGCAGCCTCTGCGGACTGTAAGATGTAAGTTATGCTTTTCAGACGTATTTCCTCATCGGGGCTTGAAAGCGAGATGTAATACGGCGAATGAAGTGATAATGCAAGCTTATGCTTATCCGAATCTGCAAAGAACCCGTATGCTTCCTCCGAGAATCTCACTCCCCTGCCGCACTCGAATTCAAAACCGTTCAATCCGAACTGCGCAAGATACTGCGGCAAATCCTGCGGAAACCTGCGTTTACCGAAGCTGTCGGGCTTACCGCCGGGCGCGAAAACTATAGACATTATTTAATCTCCAACTTGCTGTAATCCCGCTTAAACACTGCACTTTCTATTTTGCGCTTGAAGCGGAAGCCGAGCTTTTCCTCAATGTGAAACGGCTCAACTAAAATCGTTGTAATCCCGCTTATATTCCCGCCCATCACATCTGTGAAAATCTGGTCGCCGACGACAGCAAGCTGTTTTTTCGGCAAGCCGAGCGACTTTACCGCTTTCTTGATTCCGAACGGCAGCGGCTTGCACCCGAACGCGATAAAATCAAGTCCGAGCTCTTTCGCGAGCGGCGCGACGCGCTTTTTTGTGTTATTTGAAACTATTGCCATTTTTACGCCGAGTTCACGCATCTTTGCGAGCCATTCAGTGACGCCCGCTTCTGCGGCGGGGCTGCCGTGCATGGAGAGCGTGTTGTCAAGGTCGAGAATAAGCCCGCGGAGCCCGTGTTTCTCAAGGAACTGCTCATTTATTATAAGAACGCTTTTAAGCCAGATTGTCGGTTTAAACAGAATGTTCACACCCTTGAATAATGTTAAATAAAATGCGATAAGCGGACGCAAACGCCCGCTTAGTAGTATTACTTGAATTTACGCTTGCGAGCGGCTTCGGACTTTTTCTTGCGCTTAACCGAAGGCTTTTCGTAATGCTCTCTTTTGCGCACTTCGGCGAGAACGCCGTCTCTGGCACAAGAGCGCTTAAAACGCTTT
>WRCY01000027.1 GCA_009783695.1 Oscillospiraceae bacterium | reverse complement strand
CAGTGCCGCTAACAGGCTTCGGCTACCTGCTCGCAGACGGCGTGCAGAAAGCTGTCGGTGAGAAAGGTTTGCTCGGGATTTTCACGGGCGGATTCACGGCGGCAGCGTGCGGGATAGCGGCGGTGGTTGTCTTCGCACTTGTTGTAGCTACATTGTTCAAGCGCGGAGATAAAATGAGCTGACAACCAATTTACAATGTATAATTGACAACTGCCTCCGTTTTATGGTAAAATAAAACCATAAGACGGAGGTGTGTTTTATGGACGTAGGAATTATTATGGGCAGCGATTCGGATTTGCCGGTAATGAGGGGAGCGGCGGATATTTTAAGCGAATTTAAAATCCCTTATGAAATCACCATAGTTTCCGCGCACAGAACGCCGGACAGGCTATACGAGTATGCGAAAACCGCAAAAGAGCGCGGCTTTAAAATTATAATCGCGGGCGCCGGAGGCAGCGCGCATCTGCCGGGCATGGCGGCGTCACTGACAACCCTGCCGGTTATCGGTGTACCTATCATGACCAAGGCGCTCGGCGGTATTGATTCGCTGTATTCAATCGTGCAGATGCCGCCCGGGATTCCGGTCGCCACTGTAGCAATAAACGGCGCGAAAAACGCGGGGATACTCGCCGCTTCTATTTTATCTGTTAGTGACGAAAGCTTAGCGGAAAAACTGGAAAAATATAAACAGGATTTAAACAGGCTCGTTTATGAAAAGATTGACAGTCTGAAGCTCGTCGGTTATGAAAAATATGCGGAGAATATGTGATGGATATTACTAAGAAAAGAATAGGAATAATCGGCGGCGGGCAGCTCGGGAAGATGATGATTTTAGAGGCGAAGCGGCTCGGCTTCTACATCGTTACGCTTGACCCCGACACCGACTGCCCGTCAAAAAGTATCAGCGATGAGCTCATTGTCGCGGCTTTAGACGATGTTACGGCCTTTAGAAAGCTCGCAGGCAAGGTGGACGTTATAACCTATGAATGGGAATTAATAAACGCGCCGGCTTTAAAAATTCTCGAAGAGGACGGGCATGTAATCTATCCCTCCGCTCGCAGCCTTGAAATAATCCAGGATAAGTTTCTGCAGAACGAAGCGTTAAAAGCCGCGGGCATACCCGTGCCGGACTTTAAAAAAGTACATAGTATTGCAGATTTAAGCCCCGGAATGTTGAAAACCACAAAAGGCGGCTACGACGGCAAGGGTACGGCTCTAATCAAAACCGAAGCCGATATCGGGGTGGCATATGCCTCTCTCGGCGCAGGGCAAAAACCGCTTATGCTTGAGGAGTTTGTTGACTTCGCCTTAGAGATTTCGGTGATTGCCTGCCGCGCCATTAACGGCGCAAAAGTAATTTATCCCATCGCAGAAAACATTCATACTAACAGTATTCTTGATACAACGATAGTTCCGGCAAGAATCAGCGCGGAAACCGAAGAGAAGGCGCTTTCTATTGCCGAAAAAGTCATGAATGTTTTCGAGGGTGTCGGAACTTTTTGTGTGGAGATGTTCGTTACTAAGAATAATGATATTTACGTCAACGAGGTTGCGCCGCGCCCGCATAACTCGGGGCATTATACAATTGAGGGCTGCTTCGCAAACCAGTTTGAAAATCACATCAGGGCAATCACGGGTCTGCCTTTCGGCAGCGTCGGCTTAAAGCAGCCGACCGTGATGGTGAATCTGCTCGGGCAGAGCGACGGTTCAGCGATGCTTATCGGCGCGGAAGAGGCATATTTAAAAGACCCCAATATCCGAATTCATCTTTACGGTAAACCGCAATCTAAAAAAGCCCGCAAGATGGGGCACTTTACGGTGATTGATAAAATAATTGAGGGTGCGATTGAACGTGCGGAGAGGGCGAAAGAAATAATTAAAGTTATCGGTACATAAATAAAATCCCGTCTTACGACGGGATTTTATTTATTAGTTTATGAATCCGTAATTCGACTTACCGCTCTTTTTAATCTTATACATCGCCTCGTCAGCCATGCCGATTATCTCATCAACCCGCTTGGTCGTATCGCGGATAATCGCAATACCTATACTCACCTTAACCGACAGCTGGTCGCCCACGTCGCACAGGAAGCCCTCGCCGAGCTTGGCGAGTATTTCTTCGGCTGTCTTCGCCGGGTCGTTAACCTCCGCGTTACGGATACAAACGACAAACTCGTCGCCGCCGAATCGCCCCGCCATACCGTAATTGGAAACAATGTCATTTATGGTCAGCGCGGTGAAGCGCAGCACCTGGTCGCCGGTCGCATGGCTGTAGTTGTCGTTAAAAAATTTAAAGTCGTCCACGTCTATGAATAGAATCGCGAACTCGTTCTTACGGGCGGCAATCAGGTCGATTTCATTGTTAATCAGTTCTTCAAGCGTTTCACGGTTATAAAGGCTGGTAAGCGCGTCATAATTCGCGCGGGCGGAAAGAATTTTTTCTTTCTTCTTCGCATTGTCTATGTCAACGATAACGCCCACGACTTTAAGTGTTTCGTTATTCGCGCCGTGAATCGGGCCCGCACGCAGCAGAAACCACACGTAGTCGCCGAAGATATTCTTCCAGCGGAATTCATCCTGCTGTATTGACTCGCCGTTAGCGAGCTTTTCGAGCGTTTTCTTATAATTCGCAGCGTCCTCCGGGTGAACCTTGCACTTCACCAAAAAGCTGTCCTTGTACGAGTCCGTGGGGGCACGGTACGAGAATTTTTTACTGAAGTTGTTGGAAAATATAACTTCATCCTTTTGCAAGTTCCACTCGAAAATTATATTGTCGGACATCTCAATAACGGTCTTGTGCCTGCCCTCGCCGATTACCACGTTGTCAAGCAGGTCGTTGAATTCCTTGGCTATTTTTCCGTACTCGTTGCCCTGCGAAATATTAATCCTTACCTCATGGTCGCCCCGCCGAATCTTCGTCAGAACGTCTTTTATCACCACAAGAGGCTTTGTGAACTTTAAAACAAAGAAGATACAAAGAACCATCATGCCGATTCCGAGGAAAATCGCAAGGTTTATAATCAGCGAAACCGCCGCATCATAATTATCTTTTATGTCGGCCGTCCTGCCTATTACGCCAATCAGCCAGCCGGTATCCCCTACTTCGTTAAAGAGCGCGTGGGATTCCTCCCTGCCTACTTCAAAGGAAAAGAATTCCGTACCGTTTCTGTATTTTGTATCCTGTATGAATCTCTTGATGTGCTGGTATTCCTGTGTTGTTCTGTACTCCTCGTCGAGATTTCCTCTCAGGTTGTTGTCAAGCAGGTTGTTAAGCGGGCAAATCAATATAACCTTTCCTCTTGTCGAGGGTCTGGAATGATTGAAGAACTCCGTTATATCGCTGCTCGAATATGTACACAGCATATAAAACGATGAATCTGCGACACGTGCAAACTGCAGAAGCTCGAAGTCCTGGTCTGATTCGTCGCTGCCCGCTACGGGAATTACCGCAAACTGGTTTTCATCTAAATCGTTTCTGCGCGTTGAAAGAAGAAAATCGCGCATATCGCCGCCGACAGACATTATAATTTGATTATTTTCGTTGAACAGCGTGATTCCTGTTATACCGCTGTCACCGTCGGCAAACGCCTGAAGCGCGCTCTGCGCCCGCAGCACTTCCGCAGCAGGCTCATCGTCAGCTTCGTCAGCCTCAACACCGGAATCCAAGAAAGCAACATAACTGACAATCGCAGGATTTCCCGCTATTATATTAAATCTTTGAATATAAGAATCAAAATAAGATAAAAGGGCACCGGACTGCTTTACCGACATTTCCCTCATCGTATGTTTATACTGGCTGTCCGAAGACGAGGATAGATGAATACCAAGAAAAACCGTAAACAAAATCATGGAAAACAACGAAAAAACAATCATCGAGATGATTAGCATGGTTCTTATTTTCATATGTAAATCCCCTTTCAATTAAAGGATTTTTAGTTACTATGGTATATTAATTATTATAATATCATAAAAAGAAAAAAAAGTAAATACATTATTAAAAATTTCCTGTAATAATGAAATTCCCCGGTGACATAATATTAACACAAAGGAAAATTTCCTTTGTTATAACCTTTAAAAGAAGCAATATAGATGTTTCTTTTATTTACCGGAGGAGATTAATCATGGCTAGCAAGAACAAAGAAACCCTTAACAATATTAAAATGCAGGCTGCTAACGAAGTTGGCGTGCCTCTTAAGCAAAACGGTTATAACGGCGACCTCACTGCACGTCAGGTAGGTTCCGTAGGCGGACAAATGGTTCGTAAAATGATTGAAAGCTACGAAAACAGCAACAGATAGTTACACTGTCTAACTGTTAGAAAGCTTAATAATTGAGGTTAAGGCGGCAATTTATTGCCGTCTTAACCATTATTTGTTCGCTTTAAGTGCGCTGCGTGCTTTTTTAATATTTACCAAATCGTGCGAAAGCAGCTCTTCAACCTTGGAGAGCGTGTTGTCGATATATTCGTTCGTTGTTGAGCGCAGCTCCTTGGACTTTTGCTGTGCCGACGCCATAATTTCATTTGCACGTGCCTGGGCAAGTCTTGTCACTTCCTGCTGTGAAGCGAGCTGTTTTGCGCGTTCCTCAGCTTTTTTGATGATTACATCAGCTTCGCCACGCGCGTCGTCGATAATGGTTTTTCTGTCTTGAACGAGCTTTTTGGCCTGCTTTACCTCATTAGGCATATTAAGCCTTATTTCATCGACAAGCTCACGCATTTTTTCAACATCGACAAGGCTTTTCTTGTTGGAAAACGGTACCTGCATCGCCTTATCCAAGTTCTCGTCCATAATTTCAAGAATTTCTTCTATACTCATACTTTTAATAAGTCCTTCCTTCATAAAACCGGAATGTAAACAACATTTTCCCCGATTCAGTTTTATTTATTTTCAAGCTTTTTTAAGCCCTTCCTTCATAAAACCGGAATGTAAACAACATTTTCCCCGATTCAGTTTTATTTATTTTCAAGCTTTTTTTAAGCCCTTCTTACATAAAACCGAAATGTAAACAACATTTCCCCGATTCAGTTTTATTTATTTTCAAGCTTTTTTTAAGCCCTTCTTACATAAAACCGAAATGTAAACAACATTTTCCCGATTCAGTTTTATTTATTTTCAAGCTTTTTTTAAGCCCTTCCTTCATAAAATCGAAATGTAAACAAATTTTCCCCGATTTAGTTTTATTTTAAACTCGTTTATCCCTCATTCTTTATTTTTAATTTTGAAGTTACGTCATTTATAATCGTATGCGGCACGAACGCGCTGACGTCCCCGCCAAACGCGGCGATTTGCTTCACCATGCTTGACGAAAGGAATGTGCCGGTTACATCGGCCGCGAGGAAAATTGTTTCGGCCTTATAAAATAAATCTTTGTTCACGAGCGCCATTTGAAACTCTGCCTCAAAGTCGCTCATAGCGCGCAGCCCTTTTATAATTACATCGGCTTCCCGTTTCTTAAAATAATCTACCAAAAGCCCGTCAGAGCTGTCAACCTCGATATTGTCCGCATTTTTAAGCTCGACGAGCGCGCGCTGCACAAAATCCATACGCTGTTCAAGCGGAAAGAAGCAGTTCGGCTTCGCCGGATTAAACGAAACAAGGACGATAACCTTATCAAAAAGCTTCGCCGCGCGGCTGATTATATCTAAATGCCCGTATGTCACCGGGTCAAAGCTGCCGGGATAAACTGCTGTTTTCATATTTTCAATATTCCTTCCCGCCTTAACAATTCACAAAAATCCATCTCCCCAAACGGTATATCAAATTGTCAAGTTAGTCAGTACCATAAATTGTTACAGATTTTTTACCGTGTTTATAAATTTTGCGGATTCTAAAATTACCGCATAAATCCACGGTCTTATATTCATTTTCATGTTCGCAGACTATAAGTCCGCTTTCGCTCATTTTCGGTACGAGCGCCGGTAAAGTCCGGTTGATTAAGTCCTGCCCGTACGGCGGGTCAAGAAAAGCTATGTCAAAGACCGCAGCTGTTTTTTTCAGGAACGCCGCTGCCGACAGGGGCGAAACCTCCGCGCCGTCCGCGAACCCGCAGAGCTTGACATTCTCGCGGATTATAGCTGCGCTTTCGGGAGAGTTGTCCGCGAAGTATACAAACTTCGCGCCGCGGCTGAGCGCCTCGATGCCGAGCTGCCCTGTCCCCGCGAATAAGTCAGCGATAACGACGTTTTCTATATTAAACTGGATTGCATTAAAAATCGCTTCCTTAACAGAATCCGAGGTCGGACGGACGTCAGTATTCTTCGGGGTTTTTAGCTTGCGCCCGCGCGCAGAGCCTGTGATTACACGCATAAATCCTCACAAGTTGTAAACCTTATTGTAATTAAATATTTTCCTCAATAAATTGTTTTAGTTTTTCTGCTTTCTCGCGGCTAATCTTTGCCACGCCTGCCAGTTCCTCAGCACCTGCCTCTTTAATCGCCTGCTTGGTTTTGAAATGCTTCAGAATCGCCGCCGCCTTTTTGTCGCCGATTCCGGCGAACTTAGTTAGCTCAAGCTCGTAGCTTTTCTTCTTGTGTGCGGCGCGGCTGAAAGTCAGCGAAAACCTGTGAACCTCGTCCTGAATCTTCGTAATAAGCCCGAAAACCTGCCTGTTCGCCGCGATTTGCAACTCTCCGCCGTCGCTTGCAATCGCCCGCGTACGGTGCTTATCGTCCTTGACCATTCCAAACATTTTAACATTTAAACCAAGCTCATCTAAAACCTCGCCAACCGCCGAAACATGCCCTTTTCCGCCGTCAAGCAGAATTAAATCCGGCAATACCGAAAAAGCCATGTCGTCGCGCTCTTCATTCTTGGCAAGATACCGTGTGAACCTGCGCCGCAAAACCTCTTTCATGCAGGCGTAGTCGTCGAGCCCCATGACTTCTTTAATCGTGAACTTGCGGTAGTTCGCCTTGAACGGCTTTCCATTTTTGTAAACTACCATGCCGCCTACCTTTACGGCTTCTCCGATGTTGGAAATATCATATGCCTCGATGTAAAGCGGCGGTCTGTCGAGCCCTAATATTTTCGCAAGCTCTTCAAGCGCGCCGAGGGTTTTTACCGAACGCCCGACCTTTAGCGAAAGGTATTCACGCGCATTGTTTTTTGCAAGCATCACCTGCGTCAAGCCCTCGCCGCGCCTCGGAACCACAATGCTTACTTTCTTCCCGCGCTTCTCGGCGAAATAGCTTTCAAGAAGCTCGCGGTCTTCGGGTTCTTCTTCTACGTAGATTTCGGGTGCCGGTGAACCGCCGGCGGCAATGCCGACCTCGCCGGAAGTGCTTTTATCTTCAGAAACATAGTATTCCATCAGAAAATCTGAAAGCAGCTGTTTTATCTCATACTCATCGCCGAGGAAGAAGTTTTCCTTATCAAAAAGCCGGCCGCCGCGATACTTTATAACTGTCACAGCCGCGAGCTCCGCATCGAGCGCAGCAGCAACTATATCGTAGTCGGTGGTTTTCGAGGTTTGAATCTTCTGCCCCGTTTCGGTCTTGACAATCGCGTTGATTCTGTCGCGGAGCTTCGCCGCTTTCTCGAAGTCAAGACTCTCAGCGGCTTTTTCCATCTCGGCCGTCAGCAGCTTCACGCTCTCTTTTGAGCCTTTTTTGATATAATCCAGCGCGCTTTGAATAACCCTGTTATACTCGTCTTTTGTGATTTTTCCGCGGCAGACGCCCATGCAGCGTTTAATCTGGTAATTAAGGCAGGGGCGGCTGGAGCCTGTCTTGCCGGACTTCCTGAAATCCTGCGGAAACTTTTTACTGCACGACGGCAACGCAAAAATACGGCAGGTTTCATCGACGGTCTGCCTGATGTTAAAGCCGCTCGTATAAGGTCCTATATAGGTTGCGTTCTTGTCGTCGGTTTGCAGCGCATAGCTTATTTTCGGGAAATCGCCGCTGGAAACCTTGATATAATTATATCCTGTGGAATCTTTTAGCTTTATATTGTATTTCGGATTATGCTGTTTAATCAGTCCCGCTTCAAGCACAAGCGCGTCAAGCTCGCTCCCCGTTACGATAAAATCAAAATCACGAATCATGGAAATAAGCTTGAAAGTTTTCACTCCATGTGCCGCGATATTGTTAAAATAGCTTGACACGCGGCTTTTGAGCGCCTTCGCTTTGCCCACATATATAATCCTGCCGCCGCCGTCTTTCATGAGATAAACGCCGGGGCTTCTCGAAAGCTTCCCCGCTTTTTCCCTTAAAAAGTCAAGCTTTTCGTTTACTTCACTCAATTCATTCTTTCTCCGCCCATGAAGAACATCGCGATAGTTCCCGGCCCGCTGTGCGCGCCGATAATCGGCGTAAGATAATCCATTATTACGTCCCCCACGCCCGCCTTTTCCATTATCAGCTTTTTCACGTACTCAGCGTCTTCCTCGCAGTCGCCGTGAACAACCGCCACCGTCTGCTCTTTCGGGTTCACAATCATCTCCGCAAGCTTGTCAACCAGCGCGGAGAGCGACTTCTTGCGCCCCTTAACCTTGTCGTACTTTTCAAGCTTGCCCTCGTTTGTGACGTGCATGACCGGCTTCACGCCGAGCAGCGTCCCGACGAAAGCCGTCGTAGGGCTGATGCGCCCGCCGCGTTTCAAGTAAACCAAGTCGTCAACCGTAAACAGGTGAATCATCTTTTTCTTGTCAGCTTCGAGACGGTCGCGGATTTCTTCTATAGTTTTGCCGCTGTCGCGCATTTTAACCACATGATGGATTATAAGTCCCAGCGCGTAAGTAACGCAGAGCGAGTCTATGACGATGATTTTCCTGTCGGGGTATTTTTCCTTTAACTCGTTTGCTGTGCTTTCTGCAAAGGAGTGCGATGAGCTCAGACCCGATGAGAACGAGATGTACAGAATATCCCTGCCCTTTTCCAGCACTTCCGTAAACCGCTCTTCAAAGGTCGCCGCGTTGATGTTTGATGTAGATGTGGAAGCCTTTTCCCTCATGCGCGCATAAAAATGCTTTAATGAGTCGTCGTTTTCATTTTCAACGTAGCTGTCATACTCTTCGCCCTCAAGCATATACTTGAGCGAAATAATGCCCACTTTATTCTTCTCTGCGTATGATTTAGGTAAATTGGACGCGGAATCCGTAATGATGTCAAAGTTCATGATTCTTATGTTCCTTCCATAAATTGGCTGCTATCTTTTTACTTTAACATAAAAATGTTAAATTGTCAAGCCTTACGGCTTTCCTCTTGACTTTGCACGGAATTCATGGTAAAATATAGCATGATATAGTCGATTAACTTGTAAAGCAAGCGAGGTGCAAGGTTTTGTTCGGACGTTTTATAAAAAAAGCTCAGGCTCAGGATAAGCTGCCCTCATACATGCCCGACCCCTCAAGGATATTATATGTCTGCAGTTTTGACGACAGCATCTGCGGCTGGAACGACCGCGGCCCTGCAGATGAAAGCATGAAAGTAAAGCTGTCGGTTGACACGGAAATCAAGCACAGCGGAACCGGCTGCTTAAAAATTACAGGCCGCAGCGAGTCCTGGCACGGCGCCTCGCTCAATATCGCCAAGTACATCAGAGAGGGATTGCGGGATTATGAGGTTATGGTCTGGGTGAAGGTTCCGGACGGCGCGCCGTCTTGCAAGGTTCAGTTGTCGCTGGAAACAAACTCCATGCTCGGCGGGGTGGTTTTCCCTTATTATGAGCAGTTTGGCGATTTCGACCCCGAAAGCAGCATACTGTCCAAGTACAGACTGCCCGTGAACGGCGGGCACGGCAAACACGAAGCATGGGAAATCGCATACCCGCAAGGGCACGTCACGGCCGACGGCTGGGTTTTACTGCACGGCAAGGTTAAAATCAACCGCGCGGAGCATTTCAGAGCGTTTGTATATCTTGAAACCAATGCCCAGGGCAAGGATAACGATATCTACGTCGATGACTTTGTTTTGCTCAAGGGCTCTTGACAACTATAATTAATGTAAGTTATAATATAAAGTACTACGTCGGATTATGCCGAAAGGCAAAAGAACCTTGATAATTTCGTCATCGGACATGGATTTTCAGGTTTGTTATCACCGGAAGGGACAGTTGAATATGACAATCAAGACTTTTTTTCTTAATAACGAGCGCACTGCTTATGTCAGAGCCTTTATTCTCAACAGAATCGAGCAAACCCCCTGGACTCACGCGCGCCCCGCAGTCGTGATTTTCCCCGGGGGCGGCTATGAGTTCTGCTCCGAGAAAGAGGCGGAGCCGCTCGCCATGCGTTACGTTGCCGAGGGCTTCAACGCTTTTATACTTAACTACACCTGCGGAAAAAAATATCCCGCCGCCTTCACCAACGCCGCCTACGCTATGTTCAAAATCAAGGCCAGAGCGGACGAATTCGGCATTGACAGGGAGAAAATCGCCGTCGTCGGCGCGTCAGCGGGCGGACATCTCGCGGGCTGCCTTGCCACGATGTGGAGCGATACGGGTATTGTGCGGGTCATCGGCTGCGAACCGGACGATATTCGTCCGGCGGCTGCAGTGCTCTGTTACCCTGTAATCAGCGGCGTGACCTCCCCACACAAAAGCTCGTTCGCCATTTTAGCGGGCGACGACGCCAATCAAGCCGCCTTGTCGCGGCTCTCCCTTGAAAACCGCGTGACCCCGAAAACGCCGCCGATTTTCCTGTGGTGCACTGCCGACGATGCCACTGTGAGCGCGCATAACAGCATCGTTATGGCGAAAGCCTGCGTATCTAATGGTGTGCCGGTTGAAATGCATATGTATGACAGCGGCCCGCACGGGCTCTCGGACTGCTCAAAAAGCGCTGGCGCTGACGGGCGGTTCTATGATTTGCCCTGCGCAGGATGGGTCGGTTTATCGGTGAAATTCTTAAAAAAATATCTTAATCTATAAAACTATTGAAATGAGGTTTTACCATGAAAAAGAAACTGCCGGCATTATTATTTGCATTGATTATGCTGCTCACTCTTGCCGCCTGCAGCAGCGATGAATCTCCCACCTCGCCGCCTGTAAGAGAACGCCCCGCCGTACCGGATTTCGCAGGTGAGCCCGCCGCAAATGACACACTTACAACTCGCGGTGAGCCCGCAGTTCCGAAAGTCGCGGTTGTACCGGACGGCGAGATTCCCGATACCATAACCATAAAGGGCGTCGAATACAGCACATCTCTGGACAGCCTTGAGTTTATAGACTTCGGGCTTAATGATACAGATATAATACCGCTTCAATACATGACTAACCTTACTTACTTAGACCTGGAAGGCAACGATGTAACCGATATTTCACCGCTCGCCGGACTTGCCAATTTAGAGTTCCTCGACCTCAGCTTCAACCGCGTCAGAGACGTCAGCGCACTCGCAGGCATGACAAGATTGGAATGGCTTTCTTTGTGGGACAATGTTGTTTCTGATATTTCGCCGCTCACGAATCTGACAAGGCTCCAATACCTTGACTTAGACGATAATTTAATCAGAGATTTATCGCCTTTGAGCGGACATTTTAACCTGACCGAATTATATTTATATGATAATCAAATCGACGATGTTTCCCCGCTTTCTGATTTAATCAAGCTGGAATACTTAAACCTGAGCGTGAACAACATCACGGATATTTCGCCGCTCGGCGGGCTCACTAACTTGTACGGGCTGTACCTGTGGTACAACGATATTGCGGACATCTCGCCTCTTGCAAAGCTTGCGAAGCTTGAATATCTTGACCTTAATCAAAACAGGATTTCCGATATTTCGCCGCTCGCCGGGCTTTCCGACTTATACGAGCTGCACATGTGGGAGAATAACATAAGCGATATATCGACGCTTGCAAGCCTCGCCAATCTTGAGATTCTCGACCTTGACGATAACAGAATCACCGACTTTTCGCCGCTGTTCGCGCTTGTTAATTTAGAATGGCTCGGCGTAGCGGAGATGACGCCGGAAATCACAGCAGTACAGCTCGCCGAGCTCGAAAGAGCACTCCCAAACTGCGATATCGAAGATATATGGGATTGGTGACGAACAATTGACAATTAATGAAAACTTATGAATTGAATTCATAATAATTAGGAGACGATTAATGAAAACCCCGTTTGTAACTTTAGAAAAAATTAACGAAATTACCGCCAAATTCCCTACGCCGTTTCACCTTTACGACGAGCGCGGCATCCGCGAGAACGCCCGCCGCCTGCATGAGGCTTTTGCGTGGAACAAGGGCTTCCGCGAGTATTTCGCCGTGAAAGCCACGCCGAATCCATACATAATGAAAATCCTGCAAGAGGAGAACTGCGGTTTTGACTGCGCGTCTTACTCCGAGCTGCTGCTCGCCGGCAAAGTCGGCAGTAAGCACGTGATGTTTTCTTCTAACGCTACGCCGGACGAGGATTTTATCCTCGCGTATAATAACGGCGCGATTATAAATTTAGACGACATTACGCATATAGAAGTCCTCGACAAGCTCTGCGGAATCCCCGAAACTATCAGCTGCCGCTATAATTCCGGCGGGGACTTCGGCGTGGAAGCGGGCAACGTCATGGACAGCCCGGGCGAGGCTAAGTACGGCTTCACGAAAGAACAGCTCATTGAGGGCTTTAAGCTCTTGAAAGCTAAAGGTGCAAAACGCTTCGGAATTCATGCATTCCTGGCAAGCAACACCCAGACCGAGGAGTACTACCCCGTCCTCGCGGGACTGATGTTTGAGCTCGCGGTCGAAATCAAGGAAAAAGCCGGCGTAGAGATTAATTTCGTAAACCTTTCCGGCGGCATCGGTGTGAATTATCTGCCGGATAAAAACCCGCACGATATAATTAAAATCGGGCAGAGCGTTAAGGTGCAGTTCGAAAAAATAATGACTCCCGCGGGGCTCGGCGATGCGGCGATTTACACCGAGCTCGGGCGCTTCATGCTCGCGCCTTACGGACATCTTATTACAAAAGTAATAAGAGAGAAGAATATATACAGAGAGTATATCAATACCGACGCATGCTCCTGCGATTTAATGCGTCCCGCGCTGTATAAGTCCTATCATCATATCACGGTTTCCGGGAAAGAAAATGCGCCGCTGACGCACATTTATGATGTTGCAGGCGGGCTCTGCGAGAATAATGACAAATTCGCAATTCAAAGAAAACTTCCGAAAACCGACATCGGCGACATCTTAATTATTCACGACACGGGTGCACACGGTTATTCGATGGGCTACAACTACAACGGCAAGCTTCGGAGCGCGGAGATTCTGCTATGCGAGGACGGCTCGTTTAAGCTTATCCGCCGGGCGGAAACGCCTGCCGATTATTTCAAAACGTTTGATTTCTCAAAAGAATTTAAATTTTAAAAATTTCGGGACGCCCTATATTAGGCGCCCCGAAATTTTTTAATACCAATAATCATTATCTTCATCGTCTTCTTCAAATTCATCATCGGGGTCATCGTCCGCTTCAGGCGGTACCGGGTCCGGTGGTTCGCCGGCAGGTTCTGCAACCGGCGGCAGCTCGCCCGGCCGGAACCGTTCGGGAATCGTTACGCTTCCGTCGGGGCTGTAGCTAATCGGGCTCCGCGCAAGATAATTCTGAATCCCTTTCACAATCGCCCCTGCAATCCCATCATGATGCTCCTCATTACCGAGCGCCATCGCGTCCTCAAGATTGCTTACAAAACCCAGCTCCACTAATACCGACGGGAAATCCTGCTGCACCGTCACCCAGAAGTAGCTGCTTTTTGCGCCGCGGTTTTTATTCGAGCCGTCCTCATAGACGCTGTTCGTGAAATAACCCGCTACGCTCTCTGAAATCGATGCGGCAAGCGGCTGCGAGAACGGCGTGTAGTAGAACACCTCGGTTCCGCGAGCCTCGGGATTCCCCGCGACCCTGTTGCAGTGCAGCGAAATAAATAAATCAACATCGTAACTCCGCGCCACAATCGGGCGGTTTCGCGTCAGATAGAACGTTTCCTCCGTACGCAGCCGTATAACCCGCGCGCCGAGCGCGGAAAGCCTGCTCTCGAGCCGCTTTGCAACCGCCAGGTTAGCGGAGAATTCTGTTATATGTCCGATTGCCCCCGGGTCAAGCACCGTCGCGCTGCCCCCGTAGCCGTGCCCGGGGTCGATTACAATCGTCTTTCCCGCAAGCGAATTTGTCATCACGGGGAACGTCAGCATAAGATTGCCCGCCGTGTTATAATACGCGCTGTTACCTGCGTAAACACCACGGGTGCGAAGCTGCAGAATAAGCCGGAACTTCGCAACACCGTCCACCGCGACCTGCTCCCATCTGCCCGAGCTGAAAACTAAATTCGCCTCGAAACTCGGCAGCTTGGTTACCGACGTGACGTTATCGAAAGTTATGTAAACATACTCGGCGTCGAAGCTGCCGATATTATAATCACTGCCCCAGTCACGGCGGAACGTCAGCCCCACGACTTCGACGTTGTAGCTGATTTTGGTGTCGAGCGCAATTTCAAAGTAGCTGTTCCCGCCGAAAGTCCCGCTCTCGAGCACGGTCAGCGCGTTCTGCCCGATACCATTACCGTCAATCAGGCTGACATCGGTTGCAAAAAACCGCTTGCCCGATTCGGTGGTGTAAAACCCGCCCGACTCCGAGCGGAAATAATCCAGCGTTCCCGCCGGCAGCTGCCCGAAGCGCGGGTCGAAAACCGTGCCTGTGGTCTTCGCGTCGAAAACATGAGTGTGGTTGTTATTAAGCCGTACAAAACGCACATTCTCGTCCCTGCCGCGCACCGCGCCGATTGTACCGACAACCTCGCCGTCGCCGAGCGCCGACTGGTCAAACATCACGGGATTAAGATTTACGGCGGGCGGCGGTACGGGCTTTGCGTTCACCGTGACGGTCGCGCCGTTAAGATTGCTTGTATAACCCGCATATGAGGCCTGCACCGTAATCTGCCCGAGCGGCTGCTCAGTGCCGATAATGCCCTCGGGAACGGTATACCGCCCCGTAAAGCTCGTGTACGCCGAGTTCACGTCCGCGTCGTCAAGCGTGCCCGCCTGTTCGGTAAGGCGCACAGACTGCCCGTTAACCGTGGCTGTAACTACCGCTCCGCGGTATGCAACCGCCTCTAAGTTTATGCTTGTCCCGCCCTCGACGCGCAGCGATTTGCCGTCCGCAATAGACTCGTCAATTTCACGCATAACGATAATCCGCCGCTCGATTCTGTATGTATAAACGCTGTCTTTGTGCCGTATTGTAAACGTGTTCCAACCTATATTGAGCGGCTCGGGGAAGAAGAAGTTACCCGCTTCGTTAAGCACTATTTTTTTCTCGTTGAAGTACACGTCGAAGTTATGGTCGAATGTACCCATAAAGTCCACCGTCGGCTCAAAGGTGGTGAAGCTGAAGCTGCGGGGGCTGGTCATCACGAGGTCCCGCATGAGGCTTTCCTCGTCAATAAGCTCGTCATAATACTTTTTCAAGTTAATTGCCGAATTGAGCACGTTGCTCTCTAAAGCGCCGAACGAGTTAAAAACGCTGCCGCTGTATGCTGAAATGCTTTCCTTGGCGATTTTGAGCTGCCGCAGGAGCTGGTCTTCACCCCACTCGCCGCCAATTTTCTCGTTATGATGAATAAGATACAGCGGAAGGCCTTGCTCCCCGCAAAGCTCGCCCCACCACTGCGCCGCCGCCTCAAAGCCGTCGGCAAGCGTGCTGTGGCTGCGTACCATTATAAAATCAACATAACCCTCTTCTATGTACTTTCTCGTATCCGCGAAGCCGCCCTCCAGCGACTCGCTCCACTGTGAGTTAATCATAACGCCGACAGGTATGCTGTTGTCCGTCATGCGAATCACCGCACCCGCCGTCTCAAAAAGATACTCTGTGCTGTCGGTAAGCCAGTTTTCGTAGCCTATACCGCTGCCGTTTCTCATGTAGCGCGAAAAGTCGTTTACATCAGGAAGATTATAATAATTATCAAGAATTATACCGCTGCAGGGGTATTTGATTGTAAGCTTATGTACTTCGGAAACGAGCGCGTCGATTGACGCTGCCGAGCCGTCCCCGGGGTTCACCGCGTGTCCTATATCGTAAATCAGATACACATTTAAATGATAGCTCCGCGCACGGTCTGCCGCGAGTTCCACCACGTCAATCCTGCCGTTTCTGTTCATGTCAAGGTCGTAGTACGCCCTGTCCTCTGCGGACGTTTTTATGATAACGGAATTAAGCCCTACCTCAAGTATGTATTCAAAAATATCATCAAGCTGCCGTATTATTTGCGCATCGTTGTCGCCGGGCGTAAGCGCAAAATCAACTCCGGGGCTTATAATCATCCCCCGCATATTATGCGGCAGATAAAACACAGGCGAGTACGCAAGCGGCTCTTCGGGTTCAGGTGGCGCGGTTTCAACATAGCCGCCCTCTTCTGCATACGCAGTAAAACCGCTCAAGCCGATAATCAGCGCAAGCATAAATGCAATTAACTTACAGCTTCTTTTCATTTTTTATTTTCATTAAGTCCTTTCTTAACAAATGAATCATGAAAACAACGTTTTCCCCGATTCAGTTGTTTTATTTTCAAACTTAAATTCCTTATTTCTTATAAAACATTTTTACCGGCACATAAGCATACCATGAATTATCCCGCAGGTTGTGATACTCTATATAGTCGTTTAACTTAAAAAGCATGAAATGCTTTTTAAGTTCGATGTGCTTTGCGCATCGGTTGGCTCTGCCGACAAACGACGTATGAAATAGTAACTTCCGCGCTTGTGGCGCGGTATTCGCCCAACGGGCGAATGTAAGAAACAGCTTTGCTGTTTCTTAAGTTAAACGATTATAACAACATCAGGGTGTTCAGCCGCTATAAAAACCTATAACTGAAAAAGATATATCCGCCGTAATTATCGGCGTGTTTTAAAATCTCAATCTTCCGCTCTATGATTGTATCGCCGTCGGTAATCCACTCGTTTCTTCCCGCCTCCCCCGCCCAGGCGTCAACCTCGCCGATTTTATAAACGGCGAGCCCGGCAATGAGCTTGATATCAGTCCCCCGTACCAAATCCTCCCACTCAGCCAGACAGCGCTCAAACGGCTGCGCGGCGTTCAGGAAGCCATAGTAAAGCTGGGGCGCAATGTAATCGCAGTAGCCTGGCGCGGAAGCCCACTTGCGCACATCTGCATAAATATCGTAGCAGTTCCCGATACTGCCCTGCGGGCTGATTCCGAAGAGCGCGGAGGAATTTATGCTTTTTACTGTATCATGAAGCGCTTTAACCATTCGCGTGGTGTTGTCAAGGCGGAAGGCTGTTAAATCTGTTTGCGGGCTTGAGGCGAAAGCCGCGTTGTCGAAAGACGCGCCGCAATTCGGCGGGTAAAAATAGTCGTCGATATGAATCCCGTCAACGTTATAACCGCGCAGAATTTCCGCCGCGCCGTCCGCGATTAATTGGCGTACTTCGGGATAGGCGGGGTTCAAATACCAGTGCTCGCCGATTTTAACTATGTGCGTGCCGTTTTCACTGCCCCGATACCATTTCCCGATTGTATAATCTGCGCTTACTTTCTGCATATCCGCGTCGCTCATCAGGCGCATCGGGTTCAGCCACGCCCTGAACGAAATATTGCGGGCGTGCGCTTCTTCAATCATGATTGCAAGCGGGTCGAAACCGGGCGCAGCCCCCATAGTTCCCGTTATCTGCTTTGCCCACGGGAACAGCTCGGATTTATAATAGGCGTCGCCGTGCCCGCGAACGTGCACATAAACGGTGTTGATTCCCATATTTTTGCAGTTTTCCATCATTGCGGCGAAGTTTGAGCGGAAGCCCGCTTCAGTTCTGCCGCTGAACGCTGTCTGTAGTTCTATGAAAGAAATCCAAACGCCGATGACTTCATCGTACAGGAACGGTGTGTAACTGCCTGTTATAACCGGAGGCGTCTGCTCTGATGGAAACCCGCTTACAATTCTCAAAATTCTGAGCGCATCTGCTGTTGTAGGGCTTTCGTTCGGATTTATCCCGAAATCTTCCGCCTGTTCCGGGGTAAGCTCAATGAGCCCTGCCGCAGCTCTTAAAACCGACAGAGCGTCTGCGGTGGTAAAGGCAGACAGCGATACTGAATCGCCTGCATTTGTGAAACTGAGAGGAACGCTCTCAGCGCCGTCAGCGTTTATAAACCGCATCGGTTCAAATTCATCAGATGAACACCCCGAAAACAAAGCGGCGATTAAGATTATAAAAATTAAGTAATTTTTAAGCGTTTTAAAAGCAAACATAGTTAATTATATCACCTTTTGTCGAATTAGTCAACTTGACAACTTGTACATTTTTTGGTATACTTGAGTTTACACGTAAAGAGAGGGAGCTAAGGGTTTGAAGATTAATGATACCGGCTTGGGGAAAACGAAGCTTTTTATTCCTCATTAATGCACAAAGGGCATGGTATAAGTTTGAAAATAACTGATACAGAACCGGGGAAAACGAAGCTTTTCATTCCTCATTAATGCACAAAGGACATGGTATAAGTTTGAAAATAACTGATACAGAACCGGGGAAAACGAAGCTTTTCATTCCTCATTAATGCACAAAGGGCATGGTATAAGTTTGAAAATAACTGATACAGAACCGGGGAAAACGAAGCTTTTCATTCCTCGTTAATACAGAAAGGACATGGTGAAATAATGGGTTTAACCATTACTGAAAAGATTATAAAAGCGCATTTGACAGACAGCGACATGAATCAAAAGGGTTCGGAAATCGGCATAAGAATTGACCAGACGCTGACGCAGGACGCTACGGGAACAATGGCGTATCTGCAGTTCGAGGCGATGGGCGTTGACAGAGTGAAAACCGAGCGCTCGGTGGCTTACATAGACCACAACACGCTCCAGACGGGCTTTGAAAACGCCGATGACCACCGCTATATCGGGAGCGTCGCGAATAAATACGGCATATATTTTTCACGCCCGGGCAACGGAATCTGCCATCAGGTACACCTCGAGCGCTTCGGCAAGCCGGGCAAGACCTTAATCGGCTCCGACAGCCATACTCCCACAGGCGGGGGGCTCGGTATGCTTTCAATCGGCGCGGGAGGCCTGGACGTTGCTGTGGCGATGGGCGGCGGCGCCTACTATATAACTATGCCCGAAATAGTAAACATTAGACTTACAGGCAAATTATCACCTTTTGTGAGCGCAAAGGACGTTATTCTCGAGGTGCTGCGGCTGCTGTCGGTTAAGGGCGGCGTCGGCAAGGTTATGGAATATTCGGGCGATGGCGTGCGTACGCTTTCAGTACCTGAACGCGCAACGATTACCAACATGGGCGCGGAGCTCGGCGCGACTTCGTCGCTGTTCCCGTCCGATGAAATCACAAGGGCGTTCCTAAAAGCGCAAGACCGTGAAGAGGATTACACCCCGCTTGAAGCGGACAAAGACGCAGTTTACGACAAAGTTGTTGAAATTGATTTGTCGAAGCTTGTACCTATGGCTGCCTGCCCGCACTCACCGGACAATGTCAAGACTATAAAGGAAATTGGGAAAATAAAGGTTGACCAGGTTTGTATCGGTTCGTGTACGAATTCATCTCTGAAAGATATGCTTAAAGTTGCAGGGATTCTGAACGGAAACACAGTGCATGAAAGCGTTGACCTTTCGATTGCTCCGGGTTCAAAGCAGGTTTTTGAAATGCTTGCCGGAAACAGCGCATTAGCCGATATGATTGAGGCGGGCGCAAGGATTTTAGAAGCTGCCTGCGGGCCCTGCATCGGCATGGGGCAATCACCTAATTCGGGCGGCGTATCGCTGAGGACGTTCAACCGCAACTTTGAGGGGCGCAGCGGAACAAAGGACGCGCAGGTTTATCTTGTATCTCCGGAAACGGCGGCACTCAGCGCGATTAACGGTTATCTCTCCGACCCTGCCGACAGAGCGAACTGGGGGGACATGAAGGTCTTTGAAGTTCCGCACCCCGAAAAATTTCTGATTAACGACAATATGATTATCAAACCTACTTTTGACGGCGAAATAAAACGCGGCCCCAACATCAAGCCGTTCCCGAAAAATGAACCGCTTAAAGAGCAAATACGCGCTTGCGCGCTATTAAAGGTCGGCGACAACATCACCACCGACCACATCATGCCCGCCGGTGCGAAAATCCTGCCGCTGCGCTCAAACATTCCCGCAATCAGCGAGTATTGCTTTGTCGCATGTGATGAAACTTTCCCGAAACGCGCAAAGGAAGCAGGAAAAGGCATCATCATAGGCGGCGCGAATTACGGGCAGGGCTCTTCCCGCGAGCACGCAGCGCTCGCGCCTCTGTACCTTGGGATTAAAGCAGTCGTGTGTAAATCTTTTGCGCGGATTCACAAGCAAAATCTGATTAATAACGGCATAATTCCCCTCACCTTTAAACACGAGGCAGATTATGAAAATGTTTCACAGGGTGATGAATTGGAGCTTGTTAATATAAAAGAAACGCTCGATAACCCTGTCTTAAAAAATCTCACGACAGGCGCGGAAATCGAACTCACAGGCGGGTTTTCAAAACGTGAAAAGGATATGCTTCTTGCAGGCGGTTTGCTTAATTTAACTAAAGGAGAATAATATGAAAGGTCTTATATTTTTCTTAGGTTTTGCGGTCGGAGTGATTGCGGGAATTTATATTTCGCCGATTAAAAACGGCGTAAAAATCAGCACGATTAATTATAACCAATGCGACGGTAAATTAATAGAAGAAACGGAGGAAGAAGAAAAAAGTTGAAAATAAATGATACTGAGCCGGGGAAAACGAAACCTTTTATTACTCGTTGGGGCAGAAAGGACATGGTGAAAAGTTTGTAACTAAATGCACATTAACGGGAAAACGTTGTTTTTTATTTTTAATAATGAAGAAAGGACTTAATGAGAAAATGAAGAAATTCATAACGAGCGTAATTCTGATTAAACTGGGGTTTTTACTGGGGATAGTCGCGACTTTGTACTTCACAAAGTCAAGGCTGATGATTGACATCGGGATTGAAAAAGACGCGGAAGAAGCGGAGGAAGAAGCAGAGAATGAACAAGAGCAGGATTAAAATGACAGTTCCTTTAGTCGAGATGGACGGCGACGAAATGACCCGCGTAATCTGGCAGAAAATCAAGGAGGTTCTGCTTCTGCCGCATATTGAACTTAACACCGAGTATTATGATTTGGGGCTTGAAAAACGCGATGAAACAAATGACCAAATCACAATCGACAGTGCTGAAGCTACAAAAAAATACGGCGTAGCCGTAAAGTGCGCGACAATTACGCCGAACACGCAGCGCGTCGAGGAGTATAAGCTCAAAGAGATGTGGAAGTCGCCCAACGGCACGATTCGTGCAATTCTTGACGGCACTGTCTTCCGCGCGCCGATTATAGTGAAAGGCATTGAGCCGCTTGTTTCTGCATGGAAAAAACCGATAATAATCGCGCGTCATGCTTACGGCGACATGTATAAAAACGCCGAGGATAAAGTCGCCGGGGGCGAAAAAGCCGAGCTTGTCGTTACGGGAACAGACGGCAGCGAGCGCCGCTTTTTAATTCATGATTTCGCAGATGATAATGGCAAAGGCGGCATAATCCAGGGCGTGCACAACACAAGAGCGAGCATAGAAAGCTTTGCGCGCACCTGCTTTAATTACGCACTGGATTTAAAAATGGACTTGTGGTTTGCAACAAAAGACACGATTTCTAAAAAATATCATCATACTTTCAAGGATATTTTTGAGGAGATTTACGAAGCCGAGTATGACGCAAAGTTCAAAGCGCTCGGAATCGAATACTTCTACACGCTGATTGACGATGCGGTCGCGCGCGTAATGCGCTCGGACGGCGGCTACATCTGGGCGTGCATGAACTACGACGGCGACGTCATGTCGGACATGGTTGCGACTGCGTTCGGGAGCCTGGGCATGATGACTTCTGTGCTTGTTTCTCCCTCGGGCGCATACGAATATGAGGCCGCGCACGGCACGGTCACGCGCCATTATTACAAGCACTTAAAAGGCGAGGAAACCTCGACAAACTCTGTCGCAACGCTGTTTGCGTGGACCGGTGCGCTTAACAAGCGCGGCGAGCTCGACGGCAACGTGGAGCTCTGCAAATTCGCGCAGAACCTGGAAAGAGCGACGATTGAAACCATAGAGAGCGGCATAATGACCGGTGACCTGGTTATGCTCTCGACCCTGCCCGAAAAGAAGAAAGTAAACACCGAAGAGTTCCTGATTGAAGTCGGCGAAAGGTTAAAAAGGATTTTAACTTGAAAATAAAATCTGCTGACGGCGGCGAGTTAATCCTTATATCTCATGAGTATGGGAAAGGGGGATAAGGAAATGCCTGCCAAAGGGTATATTTCAAACTCGGTAATCCGGCGTCTGCCGCGGTATTACCGGTTTTTGGGTGAACTGCAGAAAGAGGGGACGCTCAAAATTTCCTCCGCCGAGTTGTCCGCACGCATGAAGCTGACAGCCTCGCAGATTCGGCAGGATTTGAACTGCTACGGCGGCTTCGGTCAGCAGGGCTACGGCTATAATGTAGATGTGCTGCGGCGTGAAATCGGCGAGATTATCGGTGTAAAGAAAAAGATTAAAACAATTTTAATCGGCGCGGGCAACCTCGGAAAAGCAATCACCTCGTACTTTGATTTTCCGAAGTACGGCTGTGAGCTTATCGGCATATTTGACGTTGACCCGCAGCTTGAGGGCGCGGAAATCGCCTCGCTTTCCGTATGCAGCATGACAAAGCTCACGGCGTTCTGTGGTGAAAAAAAGCCGGAAATTGCTGTGCTCTGCATACCGAAAGACAGCGCGCCGGCAGTCTGCGAAATACTGGTGGAAAGCGGCGTCAAGGCGTTTCTCAACTTCTCGCATTATGACATAAATCTGCACTTTGAGGGGATTATTACCGAGAACGTGCATATGGGGGACAGCCTGCTGACGCTGGCATATAACGTCAACAACAAGGATAAATAGGAAATAAATGCATAAAATAAAAGCACTTCTCGAGAGGGAAGTGCTTTTTATGTGTGCTCTTTATCCTTGCCGCAATAGTTGCAGGCGAGGCGGTGCATTGCGTTTGTTTGACCGCATGATAAACAAGTCCATCTGTCTCCCGTCTTATTTTTCTTTGATTTTTTCTTTATCGGCTCAATTAACTTCTCTATTAAATTCATATGCCGCTCCTTTAAATGTTTAGTATTTAAACATATTACAATGTTTCAGTACGTGTCATGATACAATTATGACACATATTGAAACATTTGTCAAGAGCTTGGGGAAAATGTTGAAAGCAATAACTGTTGAATCGGGAAAACGATGTTCTAATGCCGCATTGGTGAGGAAAGGGCTTAGCAGAAATATGTACAGAAGAATGAAGGATTTACGTGAAGACAGCGATTTAAGGCAGAAGGATGTCGCCGAGGTATTGAATATCAGCAGAAGCGCGTATGCCAATTATGAAAGGGGCGAGCGGGATATGTACGGGCAGACGCTTGAAAATCTCGCAGACTTCTACGGTACAAGCGTTGATTACATTATGGGCAGGACGGATATAAAAAATCCTTATCCGAAAGGGAGAAAGCGAAAATTATAATACGAAAAAGCACTTCTCCTTTGAGAAGTGCTTTTATTGTGTTAAAAGTTATGTTAGAATGGTGCCGGATATTGGGTTACCTGCCGTAAATCCGCTCATATTAACAGTCAAAACAAATATTCAATAGATTAATAAAAGGTAAAAACACATTCGCCGGGCATCACCTCTTTCCTCATACTTTTTAATCCTGTTTTTGTATGCATTTTAATTTTTGAATACATGTTTCTACTTTATTTAAATTTGTTGTAACATCGCGTCTACCCTCAGCAGAACATAAAAAACTTGCTAAACAATTAATATATGATACCCCCTCCAGCATATCGTCCCATGTATACGCCCTACAGTAATATAATAGGTTTTTCATTAGGGCAAGCTCCGCCAGTTCTTGTTTTGTGCGTTTTTCTTCCCCGCAAGTCAAAAAGCAAAATGCCTGGTCTGTCATAAATCTTAATACGGAATCATCGCACGCTTCCTTTACGGCATGGAAATAATCATAAAACAACTTCATTGCTATGGTTTTCGGTACAGGAATTTCTCCTATCCCCCCTTTGATATCAATAGCCAGTCCAAATTCATGCATACGATATAAATAATCGCTGATAAATAAAAATATATGGTCGAATTTACCCTTTGGGAATACATATGGTTTATGATTATTAAAAGCAGATAAAAAATCATTCATAAAAATTATACCTCTTAAGAGCCAATATCATACTCGAGATAATATTCACCATCTTATATATGTAGAACCTACAAATTCTATCTCTCCGTCGTCAAACGCCTGACTTATCGACTCTTTCATATCCTCTGAAATACTAATGTCAAAACCTCCAAGGTCAAGGTCATGTTGACCATGTTCAGCCGCATCATTTATTAGATTAATAATCCTTTCGACATTTGCCTTTTTTGCCTTTTCTCTTAAACTCATGAAATTATTCTCCTTTAATGTTTGATTTATATGTCCTGTGTTAATAGTATCATAAATCCCCTCCCCCGTCAACCCCTTTACAATAATATAAGACAAAATATCCCAAATATATAAGAAAACGGGAAGCGCATATACGCTTCCCGTTAATTGTTAATTGTTAATTGTCAATTGTTCATTGTTCGTCAATGCCCTTCCCAGCTGTTCAAATACTTTTCCTGCACATCGGTAAGCTTGTCAATCGTAATCCCCCAGTTCACGAGCTGCCGCCACGCCACATCCCGGTCAACCTCAAGCGGTACCTTCACAACGTTGTCTGCGAACTTGCCTTTATTCTGTACCAAATGCAGCGCCGACAGCGCCTGAATCGCGAACGACATATCCATGATTTCAGCCGGGTGTCCGTCGCCCGCGGCAAGATTCACGAGCCGCCCCTCGGCGATAATATAAATCCAATTGCCGTTGCTTAGCTTGTAACCCATGATGTTGTCGCGCGCGAGCTTGGATTCGACCGCGATTTTCTTAAGTCCCGCGACGTCAACCTCAATATCGAAGTGCCCCGCATTGCAGCAGATTGCGCCGTTTTTCATGTTGTTATAATCAGCTTCGACAATAACGTCACGGCAACCGGTCACGGTGATAAAGACATCGCCGATTTTTGCCGCTTCGTTCATGGTCATGACCTTGAAGCCGTCCATGACCGCTTCCATCGCTTTAATGGGGTCAATCTCTGTTATAATGACTGAGGCGTTCTGCCCGAGAGCGCGCGCCGCGACGCCCTTGCCGCACCAGCCGTAGCCTGCGACTACAACATTTTTACCCGCAACAATCAGGTTAGTAGTACGGTTGATTCCGTCCCAAACCGACTGTCCTGTACCGTAGCGGTTATCGAACAGATGCTTGCAGTCCGCGTCGTTCACCAGTACCATCGGAAACTTCAGCCTGCCCTCGCGGTTCATTGCAATAAGACGGATAATACCTGTCGTGGTTTCCTCGCAGCCGCCGATAACGCCCGGAATCAGTTCGGGATACTCAGCATGAATCAGGTTCACCAAATCCCCGCCGTCGTCAATAATTATGTTAGGTCCAATTTTAACGACCTCGGAAATATGCGCCTTGTACTCCTCATCCGTGCAGCCGTGCCACGCAAAGACTTCGAGGCAGGTGCCGCCCTCCAACCCCTCCTGCACGAGCGCGGCAGCTACATCGTCCTGCGTTGAAAGCGGGTTGCTGCCGGTGATATACATCCGGGCGCCGCCTGATGCAAGCACTTTGCATAAATATGCAGTTTTCGCCTCTAAATGCACAGACAGCGCAACTTTAAGCCCCGAAAACGGCTTAGTTTTCTCAAAGTCGGCTTTGATTCCGCGCAGGAGCGGCATATTAGCCTCCACCCAGTCTATTTTGCGTTTGCCGCTCTCCCATAGGTTAATGTCTTTGATTTGGCTCATTTTTTTACCATGTCCT
Organism: Oscillospiraceae bacterium; assembly: GCA_009783695.1. Taxonomy (GTDB): domain Bacteria; phylum Bacillota; class Clostridia; order Oscillospirales; family Ruminococcaceae; genus Ruminiclostridium_E. Next base: position 3,666 of record WRCY01000027.1, on the reverse strand, counting down.
TTCTGCACAAATGAAGAATAAAAATTCTCTTTTTCCCTGTTTTTGTACCATTTGTTTTCAAGCTTTATCGTCCTCCTGTTTTTTATAATCAATTAACTTGAAAATGCAATAGCATTTTCAAGGTGCGGCGGTTGCTGCACAACCGCGCAGCGGCTTAATTTGATTGCATAGTTGATTACGCGCTTACAGCACGGGCGGCAAGCTTTGCTTGCCGGAAAAACCGTAAAGCGGTTTTTCAAGTTAATCAACTATATATTAAAAATGGATTGTCGCCCTTTGAAACTGCTCTTTTATTATATCCCCGTACAAACGTTCATCGAAATAATCATAGCCTCTGGAATCCTTTGCGTTGTCGTAGATGTACAGGTTTTTAAGATATGGCAACCTGCCGTACAGCGGGCTTATATCAGAAATATTATTTCCGCCGAGCTCAAGCATAACAAGATTTGTTAAATCCGCCAAAGCGTTAACGCTGCTTATATCGTTGTGTCGTAAATCAAGATGCGTCAGATTCAACAGCTCGCTGAGCGGAGTTAAATCCGAAATGCTGTTGAGCCTTAAATCCAGGCGCGTAAGATTCACAAGCCCGGAAAGCGGGCGTATATCAGTGATTTCGCATACTTTCAGCTCAAGACTCGTCAGATTAACAAGTAATGCGATGCTCCTCATATCTTCGCCCGTGAGCGAAGTCCATTCAATGGAGAGCGAGGTAGTTGAGTCAATTTTATAATCCTCACCTGCAACCGTAACCGTGTTCGGGCATGGCTCTTCGGGTTCGGGAGGAGGTTCGGGCTTGTTGGTTGCGGCAGAGTAAATAATAACGCCGATAAAAATTACCATGATTATACTGACGATAATCATTATTCTATTCATATTTTTATTAAGTCCTTTCTCCACCAACAAGGAATGAAAAGTTTCGTTTTCCCCGATTCAGTTGTATTTATTTTTAAACTTTCTCCACCAACGAGGAATGAAGAGTTTCATTTTCCCGATTCAGTTATATTTATTTCCAAATTTCAGAGCATCTCCCTTATGAATTTAATAATAACACATATATAAAAAAAAAGCAACATAAAAAATTTAAGGACGCCCCGCATTGTACCGGGCGTCCGTTAATATAAAAACTATGCGCTATCTTGCGCCGCCGACAGTGAATGTTATACTCATTATAAATGATTCTTCTCTGAAAGGCGAACCTGTGCTGTAAAGACGGAGCTCAAAAACGCCGTTACGGGAGGGCGCCGGTATCTCAATAACACCCTCGCCGACCGGAGGGGTTCTGGTCATCAGGCTGTCTTTGTGCGCTGCTCCGCTGTTGTAAACGGCAATGGTTGCACCGATATTAATATCCCGCTGCGTGAGCCCCGATACCGTCACCTGCATGGTTTCATTCCGCACGTAATCAGGCTTGTTAAGTATAACGGTAAAATCACCCTCACTCACAGTCGGTGTAACTTCGGGAGCCTCCTGCAGCCCCGCCACTACACGCAGAATTATAAGCGCGTCGGCGGTGGTAATATCTCCGTCATTATTTAAGTCGAACCTTGTTCTTTGCTGCGGGGTTAAGGACATAGTACCCGCCACGTCTCTGAGAATTGTCATCGCATCTGAGGTGGAATACGTTATGTTTGATGCGGCCGCCGGCAGCGCCGACGATAAAATCATTATTGCAATAAGTAATGATGAAACGATTTTTTTCATGTAAAAATCCTCCAAAAAGTAGTATATTTAGAGTATAACATATCCAAAACAAAAAAGCAATACTGAAAAATCAGTATTGCTTTTTATTAAATCGTAATTGCCGGCTTTTAATACATTCCGCCCATTCCGCCGCCCGGAGGCATCATAGGTGCGGGATTTTCCTCTTTCTTATCAGCTACAAGGCTCTCGGTGGTCAGTACCATCGCTGCAATCGACGCCGCGTTCTGCAACGCGCTGCGCGTTACCTTAGCGGGGTCAACTATGCCCGCTTCAACCATATCGACATACTTGTCGCCCAGCACGTCATAGCCGTAGCCTATTTTACCCGAACGTTTAATCGCGTCGATGATTACCGAACCCTCAAGCCCTGCATTGACCGCAATCTGACGAACCGGTTCTTCAAGCGCGCGCAGAATAATGCTTGCGCCCGTCTTCTGGTCGCCCTCAAGGGTATTCGCGAGCTTTTCAACCGCGCCCATAGCGTTAATGAGCACAGCTCCGCCGCCCGGGATTATTCCCTCTTCGATTGCAGCTTTTGTAGCCGCGAGCGCGTCTTCAATACGCAGCTTCTTCTCTTTCATCTCAACTTCCGTAGCCGCGCCGACTTTTACCACTGCCACGCCGCCCGAAAGCTTCGCAAGGCGTTCCTGCAGCTTTTCCTTGTCGAACTCGCTTGTAGTGTCTTCAATTGCAGCTTTAATCTGATTGATTCTCTCGGAAATCGCCTGCTTGCTGCCTGCGCCGTCAACGATAATCGTGTCTTCCTTAGAAACCTTGATTTGCTTTGCGGTACCGAGCTGTTCAAGAGTAGCCTCTTTGAGGTCGAGTCCGAGCTCTTCGGTTATAACTTCACCGCCGGTGAGAATCGCGATGTCACGTAGCATTTCCTTGCGCCTGTCACCGAACCCGGGAGCCTTTACGCCTACACAGATGAAGGTTCCGCGGAGTTTGTTAAGAATGATTGTAGTGAGCGCTTCGCCCTCGATGTCTTCTGCGATTATAAGCAGCTTCTTGCCGCTCTGCACTACCTGCTCGAGCACGGGGAGAATCTCCTGAACGTTCGAAATTTTCTTATCGGTAATGAGAATATACGGGTCGTCGAGCTCCGCTATCATCTTGTCGCCGTCTGTCGAAAGGTAAGGTGAAACATAACCGCGGTCGAACTGCATGCCCTCAACAACTTCGCTGTATGTTTCGGCGGTTTTGCTTTCTTCAATAGTAATTACGCCGTCGCTGGTTACTTTTTCCATAGCGTCAGCAATCAATTTTCCTACAGTTTCTTCGCCCGAGGAAATAGTCGCTACGCGTGCGATGTCCTCGCTGCCTTTAACAGGATGCGATGCCTTTTTGATTTCATCTACAACCACGTCAACAGCTTTCTCAATACCTCTTTTTACGATTATCGGATTTGCGCCGGCGGCGATGTTTTTCATGCCCTCATTAACGATAATCTGCGCAAAAAGCGTCGCTGTCGTTGTGCCGTCGCCCGCCGCGTCGTTGGTTTTGGTTGCGACTTCCTTAACAAGCTGCACGCCCATGTTTTCATAAGGCTCGTCGAGCTCGATTTCCTTTGCGATTGTAACGCCGTCGTTTGTAATCAAAGGCGCGCCGAACTTCTTATCGAGCACCACGTTTCTGCCTTTGGGCCCGAGTGTGATTTTAACTGTGTTTGCGAGCTGGTCGATACCGGATTGAAGAGCTTTGCGGGCTTCCTCTCCGTAAATAATCTGTTTTGCCATATTCTTATTATAGTCCTTTCTTAAGTTTGATTAAATTTAAATATTTCGTTTTCCCCGAAACGTAGATAAAACTGCACAGTTAAACCTAAGTTTCATTTAATTCAGATATCCCGTTTTCCCCGAAACGTAGATAAAACTGCACAGTTAAACCTAAGTTTCATTTAATTCAGATATCCCGTTTTCCCCGAAACGTAGATAAAACTGCACAGTTAAACCTAAGTTTCAT
>WRCY01000026.1 GCA_009783695.1 Oscillospiraceae bacterium | reverse complement strand
TTTTATATCCACGCCGAGCATAGAAACATATTCCTTTACCATTTCTAAACTTGAATGCCCCAGAATTTTTTGTAAGCGGAAAATATCCCCTCCATTCATTATCCAGTTTTTAGCGAATATGTGTCTAAATAGGTGAATACTTGTCTTTTCAACACCGCGATTGCGGTTATATGTTTGTATTGCCGAAACCATACTATCTCTTGTCATTTGAGTGGCATATGATGAACAAAATAATTATCAATAGTTTTCATCTTAATGAATGCTTCAAACCCCTGTCCTAATGTCATCTCCTTGTCATTGGCACGCATAGAAATTACATTTTTCATAAAAAGTCCTCCTTAAGCTGTTTTATGAAAAACGATTTGAGAAAGACCCATGGGATTAAGAAAAATTCACATAAAAATCCTATGGGTTTATTTATCCATATTTCAATATGCCTTTGTAATCGGGTATAAAATTGAAAATAGACAAGCCCTTTATTCATGAGGGTTTGTCTATTTTAATAATTCGATTAATGCCGCTGACCGGACTTGAACCGGTACACACTTTCGTGCGAAGGATTTTAAGTCCTTTGTGTCTGCCATTCCACCACAGCGGCGCAGTATAACCAATACAGTATACCACAGAACGTTCAACTTGTCAACCATTCTTTTTTACTACTTGTTTTTGTGCATATTTAACAAATTTTACGCTACATATTGATTTTTCGTTTATAATGTGGTAGAATTTATATTATATGTAATCCAACGGCATTTCGTCAAAAATTTAAAACGAAAACCGAAAGGACGAGTAAAAATGAATACGCCACAAGCATACATAGACGGCACGACGGCGTTAAAAAGCGATGAATGTGAAAAAACCGTTCAAATTCAGGTCGCATCAATGCCTAAAAATAAAAGCCGCGGGTTATATCTTTTTGTCAAACGAAGCTTTGATATTGCCGCTTCGTTTTTAGGGCTGATTGTTTTATCGCCTCTTTTTCTAATAATTGCAGTCGCAATCCGCATTGAATCAAAAGGAAAAGCGATTTATACCCAGAAGCGCATAGGCAAGGACGGCAGAATCTTTAAGATTTATAAGTTCCGCAGCATGGTACATAACGCCGATGAGGTTTTATCAAACTTTACAGCAGAGCAAAAACGGGAGTTCGAGATTAACTTCAAGCTTGAAAAAGACCCGCGTATGACAGCAAGCGGCATATTCTTACGGGCTACAAGCCTTGACGAGCTCCCGCAGCTGTTTAATATTCTAAAGGGCGACTTAAGCGTTGTGGGGCCGCGCCCGATTGTGGAGCGCGAGCTGTACAAGTACGGCGAACATGCGGATAAGTTAGTGGGCGTAAAGCCCGGGCTCACCGGATACTGGCAGATAAACGGCAGAAACGACACCACCTATGAAGAGCGTGTGGGAATGGATATGTTTTATATCGACAACAGAAATCTGCTTTTAGATGCAAGGATTTTCTTTAAGACATTTAAAGTCGTAATAACAAAAAAAGGAGCTTGTTAATAACTGTGAAAACACAATCTGCTGCATGGGGAGATGAACCTTTATATAATTTGAAGTATATGAGGGAGTATTAAAATATGAGCAATACGGAATTTACCGTAGATATAAAAACCCTGCTGCGTATTCTGCAGAAATACGCTGCGATTATAGCCGCTGTTACTGTTGCGACGACATTCGCGGCTTTTGTTTTGTCCGAATTCGTGCTGCCTAAAAAATACTCGGCAGTCGCGAAGTTCTATATAGAAAACAGCAGGGTTCAAAGCGAAATCGTAAACGTTCAGGACATTACGGCGGCCCGTAACATGGTGAACACCTGCGCAGAGCTGTTTACAACGCGGGACATCGCCCGGCAGCTAAAGACGGAGGCAAACGTCGCCTACACTGTTAATGAAATCATGGACATGGTCAAGATGGGAACCTCGAATAACACCGAGTTCCTGCAAGTTACAATCACCGCGGACAGTCCGCGTATGGCTGTTTTCATGCTTGAAGTCTTCGTGCAAATATGCGTCGAGGAGTTCGATAAAATCATAGAGTCCGGCAGGATAAGCCTGGTGGACAGCCCGTATTCAACCGGAAAGCCGGTGTTCCCTGATACGACGCTGTTCCTTATTCTCGGCTTTTTCGTGGGTTTCGCGTTGACTTACCTGTTTGTTTTTGTTAAAGAGATTCTCGATATAAAAGTTAAGGCGGAGGACGACCTGTTCACTATTTATGATATTCCCGTATTTGCCGAGGTTATGAACTTCGATGTAAGGGTGAAAGGGGAGTATAAGGTTTGAAAATAAAACAATTGAATCGGAAAATGCTGTTTTCATGATTCAGTTGTGAAGAAAGGACTTAATGAAAATAATTATGAGCAGCGCTAACGGAAAAAAGAAGAACCTGCTCGGCGAGCATACGCCTTTCGTAATCACCGAGGCTTATAAAACCGCCCGCACTAACCTCATGTTTTCGCTCTCCACGAGCGAACGGAAAATCGTTGTGATTACAAGCTCGAACCCGTCCGAGGGCAAGAGCACAACCTGCTCTAACTTAGGTCTGACGCTTGCGGGCATGGGCGCGTCAACGCTCATTATAGATGCAGATTTGCGCAAGCCGACGATTCATAATCTGTTCGGGATTGCGAATAAAAAAGGGCTCTCGACAATCCTCGGCGGCTTTGATAAAATTGACGACGCGATTGAATACAATATCGAGGAGAATCTCGATATTATCACCTCCGGCCCCATTCCGCCGAACCCCGCCGACCTGCTTGCTTCGGACCTGATGGATAGCCTGCTGAAAGCCTTGTCGAAGCACTATGATTATATTTTAATCGACACGCCGCCCATTAACGTCGTTACCGACTCACAGCTGATGAATAAGATTATATCCGGTATTCTTTTTGTGGTTTGGGAAGGGATTACAACGCACACGGATATAAACGCTGCTCTGCGCTCCATCGAGATGGCGAGCGGCAAGGTTCTGGGCTTCGTGAAAGCCAACTGCAACGCAAGAGGCGCAAAGAACTACAAAAAGAATTACAAATATTCATACGGCAGGCAGCCGCAGAAGAAAAATAGTCATTAGATATAATATTATTAAATCGGGAAAAACGCCATTTTTATATCCCGGCGGTGAAAAATGGACTTTGTGAAAATATGACAAGAATTGACTTCCACTCGCATATTCTGCCAAATATGGACGACGGCGCGGCGAACGTCGCCGAATCGCTCAGTATGCTTCGTATGCTGAAAAACGACGGCGTGGAAACAGTGGTCGCAACGCCGCACCTGTATCTTCACCGCGAGAGCGTGAGCAGCTTTTTTGACCACAGAAGGGAAAGCGCGTGGGAGCTCTCCGAGGCAATCGAAGCGGAAAAGGAAAAAGGAATCGAGTATCCTAAAATAGTTTTAGGTGCGGAGGTTTATTTCACCGGCGGGCTTGAAAATCTGCCGCTTAAGGAGCTGTGCATAACGGGAACAGACTATTTAATGCTTGAGCTCCCTTATGCGCCTTTCACGTCGACGTTTTTAAATTCGCTTGCTAACTTTATCTACTCATGCGACGTTAGAATAATTCTTGCACACATTGAAAGATATTTTGACTTCAGCGAAGCCAAAATGGTAGAGCAGGTGCTTAGTCACGGGCTGACCGCGCAGGGCAACTGCGATTCAATTATATCGGCTCGAACCCGTAAAACAACATTAAAACTAATTGAAAACGGCAGTATAAAACTTCTCGGAACCGACCTTCACTCCATCAGGATGCGCCCGCCGAGATTCTCGGAGGCGGAGCAGGTGATTCGTAAAAAGCTTTCGGATGAAACATTCGTAAGCATGATGGAAACAGCCGCCGCTGTATTGGGGAATACATGATGGCAGATAACAAACGAAGCAGAATATTTATAATTCCGCTCTTTTTTTCAATAGTTATAATGGCCGCCATCTTTATGTTCTCCTTGCAGAACGGAGTGGTGAGCGGGAGCACAAGTCTTAACGTCACACGCGTTTCTGCGCGTCTTATTTTTTATAAATTCGATTCACTGCCCACGGAGCTTCAGAACGAAATCATATCGGAGCTGCACTTTTCTGTGCGGAAAGCCGCACATTTTACCTTATATGCGCTGTATGGATTCAACGTCTTTTTAACGTTCAGCTTTTTTATAAAGAAGCTGAGGTTTCAGATGCTTGCAGCTCTCTGCATTTCGGTTGTATATGCGTCGTTTGATGAGATTCATCAGCATTTTATCCCCGGCAGGACCGGCAGCATCTTTGATGTTTTAATAGATACGGCGGGCGCTGTTTTCGGGATTATCGCAGGGGTAATGTTACTATCGGTTATAAATTACATTAAAAATAAATATATTAAGGAGAATTAATATGCAAAGGAAAAAACATTTACTCACATTTATTTTAACGGCGGTGTTTATGTTTTCTTTCAGTATGAGTTTTAATGCGGCGGCAAGAGAATGGGACTTAACTTTGCCCTCGCTCAAAGAGGTGTTCGCGGATTATTTCCCAATCGGGAACATACTCGAGCCTAACGAAATCGCAGACGGGCGAACAACCGATATGTTCCTGCACCATTATAATTTCCTCACAGCTGAAAATGCGATGAAACCTGTAAATATAGCGAGAACGCCCGGTGAATGGGATTTCGGTATGCGCCGTTTAGATTTAATGGTTGACTGGGCGCTCGAAAACGATGTGCAGGTAGTCGGGCATACGCTGGTGTGGCACTCGCAGTCTGCTCCGTGGCTGACCGGCGACGAGGACGGAAACCCGCTCACCCGCGCCGAAGCCCGCGATAATATGGAAAGGTACATAAACGCCGTCGCCGGACATTTTGCGGGAAGAATCTACTCGTGGGATGTTGTGAACGAGGCGCTCCTGACCTCGGTCGGTGCTCCTCCGCCGGTCGTTGAAGAGGGTTGGTGGAAAGATGTGCTCAGAACGGAAAAAGGCGAGAGGGATTCTTCCCCTTGGTATGCGGCATACGCAAACGGCATGGACGAGGAAGCGGGCGAACACCCGTCTGACTATATTTATGACGCGTTTGTTTTTACGCGCATAGCAGACCCTAATGCGATTCTGTATTACAACGATTTTAACGAAACAAGTGCCGGAAAGCGTGAAGCTATGGCGCAAATGACGGAGGAGCTCAACGCGAGATGGCTCGGCGACCCGCGCAACGACGCCCCCGGGCGGCTGCTCGTCGAGGGGCTCGGTATGCAGGCGCATTATTGGACAGCTGACCTCAATCCTATCAACGTTGAAATGACGATTCTTCGCTTTGCGCAAACCGGTGCAATAATAAGTATAACCGAGCTCGATATACCTATGGGCAGATACGGCGGATTTGAAGCGGCAACAGAAGAAAATCTGCGTAAACAGGCGGATTTATACAGAGATGTATTCGAGGTGTTAATGAGGCATGCGGACAAGATTGAACGCGTTACGCTCTGGGGTAAGGCAGACCCGCAGAGCTGGCGGAGCGAGGGAAGCCCGCTGCTGTTCAACGGAAGCTTTGAAGCAAAAGATTCATTCACCAACATAGTCGCGCTTGCACAGGGCCCGCAAATCCCCGTTGCCCCGGATGCAGAAATACCCGATGACGACAACGATGACCCCGTAACGGAAGTAGCCGTTCCGAGCTTTGCAGGAGCAGAAGCACAAGAGGAAACAAACGACTCGGGAATCCCCTGGAAGATTAATGCAATCGCTTGCGGAGCAGTTTTATTACTGGCGGGCATCATACTGCTTAACGTAAGAAAGTAAGTTAAAATAAAACGGAATCGTAAGATTCCGTTTTATTTTCTATTTACTTTTCGCCATTTTGAACATTGCGCCGATTGTGATTCTGTTGCCTGTATGCGTTATGATTGTTTCATAAATCCTCGATACAAACATCAGCATCAAAACGCAGCACAGTGCAAGAAACCCCACCGAAACAAAAGCCCCTGCCATGTTCATTTCGCCCGAGATAATAACCCCAGGCAGCGCGAACGGCGACGAAATAGGGAAGTAGTAGCTGAACTTCTGCACGATGTTTACTTCTTCGCTTTCCATGCTGAAAGCAGGCGCAACGTATGCAAGGTAGAAGCCCAGAACGCCGATGAGCGACATAGGGGTGAGCGCGGACTGTAAGTCCTCTATGCGGCTTATCGTCGCGCCGAAAAGCCCCGCAATTAGTGAGTAGAACATAAAACCGAGCAGGAAAATCACGATTATCCAGACTATTGACATAACGTTGAAGCCGGAGAAAGCCTCGTCAAACGCGCTTTTAAACATATGCATCTGAACGTCGTCAACTGCGATTTCAACCGAGCCGAACACCTGCCCGAGCGCACCGAACGGAGCAACAATCGCCGAAACCCCGAAGCCTACCGCCACCAGTGCAAAAAACTGCGTAAACGAAGCGAGCCCCATTCCGAGTACCTTTCCGAGGATTACAGCCATCGGGCGGACGGAGGTCAGCAGCGTCTCCATGACGCGGGAGGTTTTTTCGGTCGCAATCGCCTGCGCGGTAAGCGAGCCGTAAGTGAAGATGAACAGAAACAAAATCATCGAGGAAACCATGGGTATAATTGAGTTTGCAAGCATCGTCGCCATCTCGTTGCGCGGTGTTTCGCCCGCAACGGTCACCTGCGCGTTAACATATACGGATATTTCTCCGAGACTGTCTTCGGGCACGCCTATGGAAATCATATGAGCCTCCCACAGCGTGCTGCAAACCATATCGTTAATCGTGTGCAAAGCGCCTGAAATATCCCCGGATTCCGGGCGGGAGGCGAATACGTCGTAGCCGTAATCAGCCTTTTTAATAACGATTAACGCTTCCGGTTCAAGGCTGTTTCTGACCTGCTCTGTAATCCGCTCGGCTTCGGCGGCAGAAACCATAGCTACATCTATTTTATACTCCGATAAATAATTAAAATCCGGTGCGGGTTCAATTCCGCTTTGGTCGCTGATGTAGAGCTTTGAAATGCCGAAAGCGGCTTGCGCCTCGCCTGTGCCGAAGATTTCGTCAATGCTGCTCGAAAGTATTGACGGCAGAAAATTAACTCCGAGCGACATGAGCAGTAAGCAGACTACAATTATAACAGTGCTTATGATATATGATTTGCTTTTTATCATCTGTAAAAAAGTGAACTTAAAAACCTGCTGCCAGCCTTTAGCCTTCATATTCCCTCATCCTTTCCGGTTTTAATATATCATGAAATCCATATCCCCTTACGGCAGAGTTAGTTCTCATGCATCGTCACCTCCCGCTTTTTCTATAAATATTTCGTGCAGGCTCGGCTCGCGCAGCTCATACTTCACCACAGTTATGCCGTTTTCGACGGCTTTTTTTAAGAATGTTTCCGCCTGTGAGGGTGCGCCGACCTTGAAGTCTGTCTGGTTCGGAGTCTGCGCGACAACCTCAAGCCCACATTCAAGCGCGAGCGGTAAGATATTCTCGTCCGCTTTAACCGAAAGCTTTACCCTGCCGTAGCCTTTCTTGATTTCGTTAAGGTTGCCTTGAAGAACCGCTCCGCCTCTGTGAAGTATGACAATATCCTCGCAGAACTCCTCAATCGTCGGCATCTGGTGGCTGGACATAATTATAAATTTGCCTTTGCCTATTTCATCACGTATTACCGAGCGGAACAGGTCAGTGTTGACAGGGTCAAGCCCGCTCAGCGGCTCGTCCAAAATTAACAGCTCCGGTTCGGATATGAGGGCAATCGCGAGCTGTATTTTCTGCTGATTCCCCTTGGAAAGCTGTTCGGCGCGCTTCTTGATATATTCCGAGGCGCCGAGGCGGTCAAGCCAGGAATTAATGGCGTTGGAAGCCGCAGGTCTTTTTAATCCCTTGAGCTCCGCAAAATACATCATCTGCTCATAAACCGTGTATTTCGCGTAAAGACCGCGTTCCTCCGCAAGATAACCTACACGCTCCTGCGTGGTGTTAAGGTTCCGCCCTTTCCATGTCACCGTGCCGCCCTCTTTTGACAGCATACCGAGAATTGCGCGGATTGAGGTGGTTTTTCCGGCGCCGTTAGTCCCGAGCAGCGCAAAGACACCCGGCTTCTCAATACTGAAGCTGAGCCCTTTGACGGCGGTGAACTCGCCGTACCGCTTGACAAGATTGTCAACTATTAAAGCCATTTTATCTCCTTTTATGTAAATTGATTTTACCTTACATATTTTATCACAGAAAGAATCTTTTGTCAACGAAAATAATTTTTGCAGAGTGCTAAAGTTTCTAAGTTTCCGTCCGATATTAAAAATGAAGTATTATGTACCAGTTTAAGGAAATTGGTGCGGCATTTTCATCGACGAAAGGAGAATCCCATGAACGTACAAAAACCGCATGATACCGGAAGAGCGTCACATCACACCGCTCCAAAGCCGGCGTCACAGGAAACCCAGAAGAAGGGCACAACGCTGGCGGCCGACAACAACATCGACAAGCTTGAGCAGAAAGCGGACGTAACTTACAAGCCCGCTTACACCAAAGGCGCAAACAGGTCTGAAAACCGCAGCATTGACAGCGAGGATTTCCGCGCAAGAGCGGGCAAATCCGCGCGCCAGCTTAAGAACGACGCTGTCAGCAGCATGGTTTCGGCACAGGTCAACGGGCAGATTAATAAAAGCGCGGTCGGAAAGCTTAACTTCGGCAAGACTCCCGACGCTTTAAACGCACTTAGGGCCGCGGAAGCTACATCGGCAAAGCACGATGATTACTGGGGCGTTGAAGCCACGGCTGAACGTCTGTTTACATTCGCAAAAACACTGGCGGGCGGCGACGACAGCAAGTTCCAGACATTGAAGAATGCATTTCTCGAAGGCTTCAGGCAGGCCGCAGGCGCGAGAGGCGGAAATCTGCCGAGCATCAGCTACCAGACAAGAGACAGGGTTCTTCAGATGTTTGACCAGTGGGAAAGCGAAATCAATGCAAAAAAGAACGGCACACCGGCTCCGGCTGAAACTCAGAAGTAATAGCGGGCTCTAATAAACATAAACTAAAACGACCGTTAGATTTAAACGGTCGTTTTAATTTATAGCTTCAATAACCTTGTTTATACTATCCTCCAACGATTCATTTACAATTTTTATAGCGCAGCCCTTGATGTTGTCAAACCATTTTTTGTGATTTGATAAATTACGTCCGGTTCGTGTTTCTGTATCATATGAAGCTGCCCAGTCAAGAAATTCAATACTGCTTTCATATTTGTTTCCGCCCGGCATTATTCTGTCACCGTATCTTTCATATTCGCGCTTTTTAAGGCGTTCCATTCGGATTTCATGCGGTACATACACAAAAACCGTTAAATCAAACAACGGAATAAATATATCACCCCAGCCTGCAAGAGAACCGCTCAATACCCAGCGGTCACAATTTGATAAATCATTTTCCATAAGTTGTTTTCGTTCTTCCTGCGGTCTTTGTAATGTAAAAGGTTCATTTGCAGGTAACCAAAAATAATTATCGGTATCAAAATGTTTATAACGGATTCTTTGGCAAATACCTTTTGCAATAGTGGTAGTACCTGAACCTGATGCGCCGAATAAATGTATTCTATTTTTCATTTTAATAATTCACTTTCCAAATATAAAAACGCCGGCTGCCCCGAAAGGCAACCGGCGGAACCGCTAACGCCGTGGGTATGGCATATAAAACCCGCCGATGGCAGGGTGGGTAAAGTTCGCCTGCAGGTTCACGCTCCCTTCGTCCGGCGGCAAGCCGCCGGGAGGTCTGCAATCCGCTGACAGAGCAGAAATCCCGTTTTATATGTGTTGGATTATATTAACCATACTTTAACGTACGAAGCAGTATGCTTTAAATCAAACTTCCTCAAATCCGTCCATCATCTCGTCGAAATGTGCCAGGAACATCTCGCCGATTTTATCGGAAAGCTCATCATCGTCAATCGTCGAAAGGAAAAACTCGCCGTCTTCCTCAACTTCTTTCAAAACTATGAACTCAACCTCTTCGTCCCCGTCGTCCTCCTCGCTCTCGTCGTAGGGAATGAGCGCAAGGTAATTAACATCATCATAAGTCAGTGCGTCGATAATTTCAAACTGTTCTCCGTCGAGCTCAATTATATCGGATTCAAATTCGTCGGTTTCTTCTAAGTTTGCGTCTTTTTCAAAGTCAGCCATGTCTTTTTGATTAAGTCCTTTCTTCACAAATGAATCATGAAAAAAACATTTCCCCGATTCAGTTGTTAATTTTCAAACTTTCACCTTTGTGTTGTTTTCGTGTTTAAGATAAGTATACAGTAAAAATACGCATTTGTCAATAAGAAAAACTGCATTTTCTTCCATTAATTTGAAGTTATATATAAAACATAGGCAAAAGTAATAAACAATCCTAAAAATATTTGTTGAATATAACTATTGACATTGTTGCATAATTATGGTATTCTATAGTCACGGAAGAAATTTAAGAAAGAATTGAGCGGAAACTCATGCGGCGAAAACGGTAAGATTAACGATGGTGAAATTACCGCAAGGGCTGCAGAAAGCGGAAGCGAAAGGCGAGTAAGAAACGAAACCGAGGCAGGTGCATAAGTCTGTAAAGAAAGAGTTATGCAAATACGACCGGGAATGGAGGCGAGTCCAATGGATGCAGATATCAAAGTGCTGAGCGCAGATTGCGGCTCGTGTGCCGATTGAGCAGTGCTTGAAATCACGGTTAAATTGAAAAACTCTAACGGTTTGAAAGTTTAACGGGTTTAGGTCGGTGCTTCTACCGGAAATACGCTTGAAAAGGCGGCGGTGTCGCAATCGCGTTTAGCAGAAGAAAAGGTTCATAGCCTATTTGAAAATTTATATGCCGGCAAAATAATGACTGCGCTTTAAAGCGTCGGAAGGTGTAAAGAAACCGGAAGAGTTTTATAAGCGAGCCGGATTAATCGCAGTAGTGCGTTTAAATAAAAAATGTAAAGTTTCAAGTAAATCCTCACGAAAGCGAAATGAGCGCGTCGGGGGAAGCAAAAATTAATATATACGGCCCGCGCAGGTTGACTGCGCGGGTTTTTTGTGCTATACTTAAATCTGTACACCCTTTTGAAAGGCGGCAAGATGAAAGCTTAAAATAAGCCTTACCGCCGGGGATATATAATTTCATGATTCGTTGGTGTCAGGAGGGAATGGAGAAAAATGTTTGAAACAAAATACAACTGAAACGGGGAAAACGCTGTTTTCATACACCTTTGGTGAAGAAAGGACTTAATGAAAATATGAGCCATAAACTCAATCTCGGCGCATGGAGCAGCGTGTTCGCGGTTCCGGCGGCTGTTGTTGATAACTACATAAAACTCGCAGGCGGCAACAATTTAAAGGTTTTGCTTTTCATTCTGCGGAACGCCGGAAGCGAAATCGAAGCTGATGAAATTTCTTCAAGTACCGGAGTAAAAACGGACGACGTAAAAGACGCACTGCTTTTTTGGGAGCAGACAGGAATTTTTGCAATGCGGGAAAATGAAATTATTCCTGCCGATATGCCGATTAAATCCGAAAGCGTCCGACCTGTAACCAACTTTAAAAAAATTGAACTCGAGCGGGAACCCCGCTTCTGCCCGAAAGAAATCGCAGGCGCCGTCCGCGGCAGCAAGGGCATGGACTTCCTCTTCAGGGAATGTGAGCGTATTTTCGGCAGGCCGCTGCGGCACAACGAGCAGAATTCACTCATGATTATCACCGAAGATGTGGGGATTCCCGCCGAGTGCGCGCTGATGCTGGTTGAATACTGCGCCTCATGCGGCAAAGCCACTCCCGCCTACATGAGAAGAATAGCAAAGGATTGGCACGAACGCGAGATTTTATCAATAAGCCAAGCGGAGGACGAGATAAAAGTATTACGCGAAATCGGCAGCCTTGAGAATAAACTTCGCAGGCTTTTTGAAATGAGCAACGCATTTTCAAAAGAGCAGAAGGATTTTATCCGAAAATGGTCAGCGCTGGGTTACGATGAGGAAATGATTTACGAGGCGTATGACTTGTCGCTAAGCCAAGAGGTGAAAAAAGTTTTTCCGTACATGGATAAGATTATTGAAAACTGGAAAAAAGACGGCATAAGAAATAAAGAGCAGCTCGAGCAGTCGCAGAAGAATTTCAAGAAAGCAAAGCAGCAGACCAATAACGCAAAATCGTCGTTTGATTTAGATTTAATATCAAAATTGATTAATGAAAAGTAAGGCGGTAAAAGGAAATTATGAAATCTGATTTCTATAAAAAAGCGGAGGAAGAGATAAAACGCCGTCGTGAAATTGTTGTAGAAAAATTAAATCTGCGCGAACGAGAAATTGAAAAAGCAATTCCCCGGTACAGGGAAATTAGACGCGAGATGGCGAAAACAGGCATGAAGCTTTGTGAGATTATTTTAAGTGGAGAAGATGTACAAGCGCGTTTGGAGCGGCTTCGGTGCGAGAACTTAACAGCGCAGGAGGCAATAATAAATTTGTTGGTTCAGTACAAATATGCGCCGGATTATCTGTGTGAAATTTACACTTGCAAGAAGTGCTGTGACACCGGTGTTTATCAGAACCGCCGCTGTTCGTGCTTTAAAGAGATTGTCAAGCGCTTGGCATCGGAGGAGTTGAATAATGCCGCACCGATTAAGCTAAGCAGCTTTGAAATGTTTGATATAAATATGTATCCCGACCGCACAGATACAGACACAGGCATTAATATAAGAAGCAAAATGTCGCGCAATTTCACGCTTTGCAGGGATTTTGCCAATGATTTTCATCTGCCTTGCACCGGTATTCTTATGCTCGGAAAGACAGGGCTCGGGAAAACTCATTTATCATTAGCAATTGCGAAAACCGTGATTGCAAAAGGTTATAGCGTGGTTTACGGCTCTGCGCCCGACCTGCTGCGTAAAATCGAAAAGGAGCACTTTTCACGTTTTAATAGTGAGAACGAAAACGATACTGCCGGATTATTACAGGAGGCTGATTTACTTATTTTTGATGACCTTGGCGCGGAGTTTGAAAGCCAATTTTATATCGCTGCTTTTTACAATCTTCTCAACACTCGCATTAATGCGGGCTTACCGCTAATAGTTAATACAAACTTTACGGAAACTGAAATAAAAAAACGTTATGGCGACCGCATTATGTCGAGGCTGCTCACAATGGATTGTCTGAAATTCATGGGCGATGATATAAGGGTAGCAAAAAAATACGGAATAAGCATGTAAAATAATACTTGCAATTCTACTTAAAATATAGTATACTGTAATTCCATCAAATATAGAAAGGAACGCGCAAGCTTGGAAGAAATCTGCCGTTAAGGGAGATGGACTTTCATGATTTACTGATGCCGGGAAAGGAATAATAAAAGATTGGAAAACAAATTAACGCTTTACGGTTTTAATAACCTTACAAAATCACTCAGCTTCAACATCTTCGACGTATGCTACGCTAAGACAGAGCGCGAGCAGCGCGATTATATCGCTTATATAGACGAACAGTACAACTCCGAACGTCTTACGAACATTCTTTCTGAGGTCACGGACATGATAGGCGCGAAGGTTCTTAATATCTCGCGCGCAGACTATGAGCCGCAGGGCGCCTCTGTTACAATTCTTATTGCAGAGGAGAGTATGATTAAGCATCTTTCGGGCGATAAGGTTATTGCGCATCTTGACAAGAGCCATGTCACCGTTCATACTTATCCCGAATACCACCCGGAAACCTTCCTCGCGACGTTCAGGGTGGACATAGACGTGACGACGTGCGGAGAAATCACGCCGCTGTCGACGCTGGATTTTTTAATCGGCAGCTTCGATTCGGACATAATAACAATGGACTACCGCGTCCGCGGATTCACGCGGGAAATCGGCGGGGAGAAGCTGTTTATCGACCATAAAATCACCAGCATACAGGAATACATCGACAAAGCCACCCTTGCGAAATACGATGCGATGGACATGAACGTTTATCAGTCGAATATTTTTCATACCAAAATGCTGATTAAAGACATAGACTTGCAGAATTATCTGTTTAACGCTGATGTATATGAAATCCCGCCGAAGACAAGGCTTGACATCATGAACAATCTGCGGCAGGAAATGATTGAAATCTTTTCGGGAAGCAATATTTATTAAAAAAGAGGTGATGTATTTTGCCTTTCGGTAAGTGGCTTAAAAAGAAAACAGAGGAAGATATAAAAGAAAAAGATGTATTTGATTTTAAGTATAATCCCTCGCGCGTACTGTATCATAATGACTTCGAGGAATCATTAAACGGCTGGGAGGCGAGGACTATTCTCGACCCCGAGCATTTTGATTACGGCAAGTATGATGTGCGCGTGGAGCTGTCCGGTGAGGAAAAGCTCAGCGGTTCGGCGTGTATGAAAATATCGGGGCGGCGAATGAACTGGAACGGCGCAACCCTTGAAGTCACATCTTATTTAAAGCAGGACGTATATGATTATGAGGTGCAGGCGTGGGTGAAATTCGGAAAGTCCGCCGTTCCGCAAAGGCTGACCCTGACTTTGGAAACACACGCCACAATAGGCGGGGTAGATTTCCCGCATTTTGATACGATGGATGATTTCTGCGGAGATGTCGGGATTTTATCGAAGTACTGGCTGCCTGTCGGGAGCAAGCACGACGACTGGGACACACGCTATCCTGAAAATTACACGACGCCGGACGGCTGGATTTTGCTACGCGGAAAAATAAATATCCGACCCGCTCACCATACGCGCGTTTTGATTTACTTTGAAACAGGCGAGGATGAGTATAACTCGAATGTTATTTATGTTGATGATTTTGTGTTGCTTAGGGGTACAGAAAATTAATAAAGGGATATATAGATGCAAGAATTAAACCAATCCCGCGCCCCCATTAAAGAAGCTCTCGAAGAGTTTACGTCAAGGCGCGTTGTTCCTTTCGATGTGCCCGGGCATAAGCGCGGGCGCGCGAACGCCGAGCTCACTGACTTCCTCGGCAGGTCCTGCATGAGTATGGACGTGAACTCCATGAAGCCGCTCGACAATCTATGTAACCCTGTTTCCGTAATCGCGCAGGCTGAGCGGCTCGCGGCGGCGGCGTTCGGCGCGGCGTACGCATTCTTCATGGTGGGCGGGACGACGTCGTCAGTGCAGGCGATGGTTTTTGCAGCGACAAAGCGCGGTGAAAAATTAATCCTCCCGCGCAATGTTCACAAAAGCGTGATTAACGCACTGGTCTTGAACGGCGCTGCGCCTGTTTACATCAATCCGAAGGTCAATAAAACGCTCGGCATTTCTCTTGGAATGTCGCTTGAAGACGTCAAAAAAGCAATTCAGCAAAATCCGGATGCAAAAGCGATTTTAGTTAATAATCCGACATATTACGGCGTATGCTCCGACTTGAAAGCAATCTGTGAACTGGCACATGAAAACAATATGCTCGTGCTCGCCGACGAGGCGCACGGCACGCATTTTTATTTTGGAGAAAATCTGCCACTCAGTGCAATGGAAGCCGGCGCGGACTTATCGTCGGTGAGTATGCATAAGTCAGGCGGCTCGCTCACGCAAAGCTCATTTCTGCTGATTAATAAAGGCGTTAATGAGAGTTATATGCGGCAGATAATTAATCTTACACAGACTACTTCAGCAAGCTATCTTTTAATGAGCAGCCTTGATATTTCCCGCAAGAATCTTGCTTTACACGGAAAAGATATTTTTAAAAAAGCCGCGGAGCTCGCCGAGTATGCACGGTGGGAAATTAACCTCATCGGAGATTACTACGCATACTCGCGGGAAATTATAAACGGAGATACTATTTACGACTTTGATATAACGAAGTTGCCCGTAAACACGCTTGAAATCGGGCTTGCAGGCATTGAGGTTTACGATTTGCTGCGCGATGATTATGACATTCAGGTTGAATTCGGCGACATCGGCAACATATTGGCTTATATTTCCGTCGGCGACAGAGAGTGCGATTTGGAACGGCTTGTCGGAGCACTATCTGAAATCCGCAGGCTTCACAAGCGCGGCAGGGCAGGTATGCTGACGCAGGAATACATCGACCCAGTAGTAGAGATGACGCCGCAGGAAGCGTTCTACGCGGCGAAAATTTCACTGACGCTCAGTGAAACCGTCGGGCGGGTTTCAAGCGAGTTTGTGATGTGCTACCCCCCCGGAATACCGATTTTAGCGCCCGGTGAGCGGATTACCGCTGACATTGTTGATTATATAAAGTATGCAAAAGAGAAAGGCTGCTTCATGATGGGCACGGAAGATGAGGAAATAGAAAGGCTGAATGTAATAGTATAAGGAAAATTAATATAGAATTTTTGTAATATATGCAGGTGACTGAGTATGATTAAAGAAATAGGCAGCAATGACTTAGAGCAGGCACTTGACCTTGTTAATAAGGTTTTTTCGGAATTTGTTGCTGTTGATTACTCAGAGCGGGGAAAGAATACATTTCAAAATTATCTTGATAAGAAATATGAGGAAGTATTTTCAAATTTGGAATCCGGAAATAAAAAGATGTGGGGATACTTCCGGGGCGATAAGATTATCGGAGTTATAGCTACAAGAGATATTTCCCATATCGCTCTCATGTTCGTTGATAAACAGCACCACAGAAAAGGAATAGCGAAGAAATTATTTAGTGCTGTGCTTGAGGAGCTAAACGATAAACAAGATGTAACACAAATAACTGTAAACTCATCACCTTATGCTGTTACAGTATATGAGTGTTTAGGTTTTGAAAAAACAGGTGAACAGCAAGAAAAAGACGGCATAATATACATACCGATGAAACGAGCGTTATAACCAATGAGGATTTAATATGTGGATTTTATTTGCGTTGCTTGCGGCATTTTTCGCTGCACTTGTATCAATCCTCGCAAAAGTCGGAATCGACGGCGTAAACTCTAACTTAGCCGTCGCTATACGAACCTGCGTTGTTCTCGTTATGGCATGGGGTATGGTTTTTATTACAGGAAAGCAGAATGAAATCGCAGACATAACGCAGAAAAGCTGGGTGTTTCTGATTCTCTCGGGCTGTGCGACGGGAGTGTCGTGGCTGTTTTTTTACAAGGCTTTACAGCTCGGCGAGGTTTCAAAGGTTGTGCCGATTGACAAGCTTAGTATTGTTATAACGCTGATTATGGCGTTCATAATATTAGGAGAAGCTGTGACAGCTAAGACAATTATCGGTGCGGTTTTGATAACGATTGGGACGTTGTTGTTTGTGTTGTGAATTGGAAGGCGAGAAAATTATAATGAGAATTTATATTTCAAGGGCGGAAATAGGCGATGAATATGGCGGAAAAGAACTTTATAAGGACGCTTTCGTTTTAATATCAGAACTGGAAAATCGCGGGCATGAAATAATTTATTTAAGTGACTACGACAACCATAAAATAAAATTTTACACAGAAATTTATGAAACGATTTCGTCATGTGATTGTTTGCTTGCATTTATTCTAAGAAGCGGCAGTACATGGAGAGCGGCAGAAGTGACTTATGCATCAAGAGGCGTTGGTGTAGCTGAGAAATTTAATTTTAGTATGCCGGTTTTTCTTTATATAATTGAAGATTGTTGGCATGATAACAATCTACCAAATGTTCATGTGCTTCCGGCAGATATTATTTCAGCAGCAGATTTAATTGAAGCGAAAATGAAAATGGAGTAATTATGGATTTATGGTTCAGCGAATACCACACTGACGGTGTGCGGTTTTCAATCAAGGTGAACAAGCAGTTGTATTCGGGGCAGAGTGAATTTCAACAAATAGACGTATTCTACTCAAAAGAATTCGGGCGTTTCCTGACGCTCGACGGCTTCATGATGCTCACCGAGCGCGATGAGTTCATCTACCACGACATGATTGTGCACGTTCCCATGGCTGTGAACCCCGATATACGCAAGGTTTTAGTCATCGGTGCAGGTGACGGCGGCGCGGTGCGCGAGCTTTGCAGATACGATTATGTCGAGAAAATAGACCTTGTTGAAATAGATGAGCTTGTGGTTGAGGTCAGCAAGAAGTACCTGCCGACGACCGCGTGCGCTTTCCACGACCCCCGGCTTGAAATCTACTATCAGGACGGTTTAAAGTTTATCCGCAAGTGCCATAACTGTTATGATTTAATCATCGTGGACTCCACCGACCCGTTCGGGCCGGGCGAGGACTTGTTCACCAAAGAATTCTACGGCAACTGCTTTAAGGCTCTTACTGACAACGGCATTATGGTGAATCAGCACGAGAGCCCATTTTACAAGAACGATGCGAACGCCATGCAGCGTGCACATAAAAGAATAGCGGAAACTTTCCCAATCAGCAAGGTTTATCAGGCGCATATTCCGACCTATCCGTCGGGGCACTGGCTCTTCGGATTTGCGTCAAAAACGCTTCATCCCACAAACGACTTAAACCCCGCAAAGTGGAACAGCCTTGGATTTGACACGAAGTATTACAATACTCAGCTTCATTACGGCTGTTTCGCTTTACCGACTTATGTAGAGGAGATGTTACGAGATGTCGAAAATGAAAAAAACGCAGAATATTGAAACTTTTATCGGCTGCGGCAGCAATTACGACGATGCCTGCATTATCCTTTTCGGCGCGCCGTATGACGGGACGACCTCGAACCGGCCGGGCGCGCGCTTTGGCGGCGGTGCAATCCGGCGCGAGTCTTTCGGGCTTGAAACATACAGCCCCTATCTTGAGCGCGACCTCAATGATTTAAAGGTTTATGACGGCGGTGAAATTGAGTTGTCGTACGGCGCGCCCGTGCCCGTTTTGAAGACGATTTACAACTACACGAAGCAGGTAATTACCGATGAAAAGCTGCCCGTCATGCTCGGAGGCGAGCATCTTGTAACGCTCGGAGCGGTACGCGCTATAGTTGAAAAATACCCCGATTTGGTGATAATCCAGTTTGACGCGCATCTTGATTTGCGTGACGAGTATCTGGGGCAGAAGCTGTCGCACGCCTGCGTTATGCGGCGCTGCCACGAGCTCACGGGTGACGGCAGAATATTCCAGTTCGGCATACGTTCGGGCGACAGGGAAGAATTCGCGTGGGCTAAAGACCGTGTTTATACGCAAAAATTCAACCTTGACGGCCTTGATGAAATCGTGCGTAAGCTCAAAAAGAAGCCGGTGTATTTCACGATTGACTTAGATGTGCTCGACACTTCCGTGTTTCCCGCGACAGGTACGCCTGAAGCCGGCGGAATCAGCTTCAACGAGCTTTTGTCAGGAATCAGTAAGGTGTGCGAATTAAATATAGTCGGCTGCGACTTGACGGAGCTGTCGCCGCCCTATGACCATTCAGGCGCATCAACGGCGGCAACGTGCAAGGTTCTGCGCGAGCTTTTACTTTCATTGAAAGTAGAATCGTAATGCAGAAAAAGAGAATTAAAAACGGGGAATATTACACATTAATATCGGCGGCGGTGCTTCTCCGGACTGCGTTTTATTTACTGACAGCATATATAGAAAACGAAGATTTTCTTTATATTTTTTATGACCTCGGAATCGTTGATTTTCTATTGTTTGAATTGCTGTTTATAATAATCATCGGCATGCATTTCCGCGGAAAAACTCAAGCGGTAAAAATACTATCAATCAGCTGGACAAGCCTGTTCGCGGTGATTCTTACACATTTGCTAATCAGATATGCTTATAACTTGGAGCTTATAAATCCCTGGGTCATAAGATTTGTTAAACCGCTCATTGTGTATATTATTCCGGTGGGAATAATCACCGCAATTCTTTTCTCCGTGCGCCGTAAAAAAGTGGGCAGATATTTAAAAAACTCGCTGTTGAAGCCGACGAGCGTGGTATTTTTTATCGCTTGCTTTGCACTGGTAGGCATGTATATTTGGTTATCCGTGACTGTAATATACAGGCTCGAAAACTTCGACCACGGCAGGAGAACCCTTGAGGAGTTCTTTGCACTTATTGAGTTTGGCGAGAAATTGATAATTGCGGAGTACGCGGTAAATTCGCTATTCATCTGCGGAACTGTGATTTGCTTTTACCGCGGTGTGCGGCTCACCGACATAGGAATAAAACTAAATTATATAGCCGATTAACTTGAAAATGCTCTGTATTTTTCACAGCAAACAAGTTTGCTGTCGCACCATAGGCGCGCAATCGGCTATGCAATCGAATTAAGCCGCTTCACAGCTTATGCGGCATTTGCCGCGTCTTCAAAAATGACGAAGAATTTTTGAAGTTAATTAATTATAAATCGAAAGGTACAAGAAAAATGAACGGAAAACTATTAATAATAGGTGCGGGTGGCGTGGCGAGCGCGGAATTTGCTAAATGCTGTCAGAACAGCAAGGTTTTCAAGGAAATTATGCTTGCGAGCAGGACTAAAGAGAAATGCGACGCGCTTGCCGCAAAGTGGGCAGACAAGACGGACGCGAAACTTTTCACCGAGCAGGTGGACGCGGATAACACAGCGGAGCTCATTGCTCTTATTGAGAGATTTAAACCTGATGTGGTTTTAAACCTCGCGCTTCCTTATCAGGATTTGACAATTATGGACGCCTGTCTCGCTACAAAGACGCACTATGTCGACACCGCGAATTACGAACCGCTTGACACCGCAAAATTCGAGTATAAGTGGCAGTGGGATTACCATGACCGCTACAAGGAAGCGGGAATTACAGCACTGCTCGGCAGCGGCTTCGACCCCGGCGTGACGGGCGTTTTCTGCGCGTATGCGATGAAGCATTATTTCGATGAAATTCATTATATCGACATTCTCGACTGTAACGGCGGCGACCACGGTTATCCTTTCGCGACGAACTTTAACCCCGAAATTAATATACGCGAGGTATCGGCAAACGGAAGATATTGGGAGAACGGTAAATGGATTGAAACAGCACCTATGGAAATCAAGCGCGAATATGACTTTGAGGAAGTCGGAAAAAAAGATATGTATCTGCTCTACCATGAGGAGCTGGAATCGCTCGCAAAAAACATCAAAGGGTTAAAGCGAATCCGTTTCTTCATGACGTTCGGGCAGAGCTATCTTACGCATCTTCAGTGCCTTGAAAACGTAGGCATGACTTCGATTAAGCCGATTGAGTACGAGGGCAAGCAAATAGTACCGATTCAATTTCTTAAAGCCGTGCTGCCGGACCCCGCAAGCCTGGGGCCGCGCACTAAGGGCAAAACGAACATCGGCTGTATCATGCAGGGTGTAAAGGACGGTAAGCCGCTAAACTACTACGTTTATAACATCTGCGACCATGAAGAATGTTATAAGGAAGTCGGCACGCAGGCGATTTCGTACACAACGGGCGTGCCTGCGATGATAGGCGCGATGTTAATTATGCAGGGTTGGGGGTTGAACTCCGGCGAAGCCGGTACTGCTGCCGCAGGCTCTCCGGCGGGTGTTTTTAACACCGAGGATTTCGACCCCGACCCGTTCATGGACGCGCTGAACAAGTGGGGGCTGCCGTGGAAAGAGTGTTTTGAGCCAGTTTTGGTGGAATAAGACATACAGTTGTCATATTGCTTGTTGTAGAATAAAGAAAACTATATTTAAGGAGTATTTATTATGTCCAGACCTACAACAAAGCCGGATTTGATAAAAGCGGCGAACGGGCAGTTTGAAAAGCTGTGGAGCCTGATTGATTCTATGCCGGCAGAGAAGCAAAACGAAGATTTTAATTTTGATGAGAGCATATTATCAAAGAAAGAGGCGCACTGGAAGCGCGACAAGAATCTGCGCGACGTTCTCACCCATCTTTATGAGTGGCATAATCTTTTGTTAAACTGGGTTGCATCTAACCAAAAGGGCGAGGCAAAGCCGTTTATACCCGAGCCGTATAACTGGAAATCATACGGCGAAATGAACATTATGTTCTTTGAAAAGCATCAATCCACGACCTATGCAGATTCAAAACAAATGCTTTGCGGCAGCCATAAAAAAGTATTAGATTTAATTGAGCAGTTTTCAAATGATGAATTATTTGCGAAAAACTCATTCCCTTGGGTAGGCGGCTCAACTTTAGGCAGTTATTGCGTATCCGTGACCGCAAGCCATTATGACTGGGCGATGAAAAAGATAAAAGTGAAAATTAAAAATGGATAAGGAAAAAAATGCACAACTGGCTCGAAAACTTAAAAACCCCCTGTTACGTCATTGACGAGGCGGCACTCGTAAAAAACCTGGAAATACTGCACAGCTTGGAAAAGCGCACGCGCTGTAAGATTCTGCTCGCACAGAAAGCTTTCTCGGCGTTTTCGCTGTACCCGCTGATTGGAAAGTACATCAGCGGCACAACGGCAAGCGGGCTTTTTGAGGCACGGCTCGCTTATGAGGAAATGCAGGGAAGGGAAGTTCACGTCTTCTCGCCGGCTTATGCGGAGGAAGACTTCATGGAGCTTGTTAAAATTTGTAACTGCATAGTTTTTAATTCATTTACACAGTGGGATAAATACAAAGCGCGGGTCCCGGGCAACATAACCGCAGGACTGCGCGTAAATCCTGAAAAATCCACGCAAAACCATGCAATCTACGACCCCTGCGCGCCTTTCTCTCGACTCGGCGCGACTCTTGAAAGTCTGCAGGGCAAAGACCTCAGCGGCATTGACGGCTTACATTTCCACACGCTCTGCGAGCAGGACGCAGACGCGCTGCAGGTCACGCTTGACGAGTTCGAGCGGAAGTTTGCTTATTTGTTACCGCAGCTCGCATGGGTAAACTTGGGCGGCGGGCATCATATAACGCGCGAGGGTTACGATATAGAACGGCTTATACAGTGTATAGAACGCATGGAAGCGCACGGCTTACAGGTTTATATCGAGCCCGGGGAAGCTGTGGCTCTTGATGCAGGCTGGCTTGCGGCGAGTGTGCTTGATGTCGTGCAAAACGGCATGAACATTGCGATTCTGGACGCTTCGGCGGCGTGCCATATGCCCGACGTGCTTGAAATGCCGTATCGTCCACAGATTGTCAGCGCCGGAGAAGCCGGAGAAAAAAAATACACGTATAGGCTTGCAGGAAACACCTGCCTCGCCGGTGACGTGATTGGGGATTATAGTTTTGACTGTGAACTAAAAAGCAGTGACAAGCTGCTCTTCTGCGATATGGCAATTTACTCAATGGTAAAGAACAATACTTTTAATGGTATGCCGCTGCCGTCGATTGCTGTTTTACGGCAAAGCGGAGAGCTTGAAATCATTAAGGAGTTCGGGTACGGGGATTTTAAAAGCAGACTGTCATAATAACTAAAAAATATTTTTAAAATACCTATTGACTCTCCCCTTACAGGAGGCTGTAGAATGTAAATTACGAGGAAGGAGGAGAGGTTATGTTCCGTATCGGCGAGTTTTCTAAAATGAGTAAGACGACGGTTAAAACGCTGCGGTATTATGATGAAATCGGTCTTTTGAAACCCGAAGAAACTGATAAATTCACAAGTTATCGGCTTTATACAACCGAGCAGCTTGTGAAGCTTCATAAAATACAGCAGTACAGGCAAATCGGGCTTTCAATCAATGAAATCATTTCGATTTTGTCCGGGCACGACCCGCAACCGATTTTGCAAAAACGCAGGGCTGAGCTCATGACGGAGCTTGACGACAATAAAAACCGACTCTCCCGAATCGAATTTATTTTGAACGGAGAGAAAACCATGAACTATTCTGCAACAGTAAAGGAACTGCCGGAGTGCATCGTTTATTCCAAGAGGATAACAATCCCAAACTACAACGCTTATTTCGAGGTCATTCCCGCAATCGGCGAAGAGATTGCAAAGAAATATCCAGAATTAAAATGCGCCACCCCCGAGTATTGCTTTGTGATTTATCTTGACGGCGAGCACAAAGAAAGTAACATCAGCATTGAGTTTTGTGAAGCGGTAGATAAGATGTACCCGGACTTTAATGACTTCAAATTTAAGGAATTAAAGTCTGTCACCGCCCTTTCTGTCATGCATAAAGGCGCGTATACAGGAATCGGGGAAGCCTATGCCTATGCTCACGACTGGATTGAAAAAAACGGCTACATCGCCGCTGATAATCCGAGGGAAAGCTACATCGACGGCATTTGGAACAAGGAAAATGAATCTGACTGGCTCACAGAGGTTCAAATCCCGATTAAAAAGAAATAAGCGGCACTAATCAAAAACACGGACACTATTTTAAAATAGTGTCCGTTTCGTTTTATTGGTTGGCTGCAAGCAGCGCGGCTATAGCTTCAGGTGACATATTACCGCCGGAGGTTTCGGCGGGTTCATTCCCTTTAAGCGAAGGTGCGGCGTCAGGCACAGAAGCGGCTGACTCTTGTGCTGCAGGCTTTGGTTCTTCCTGCACAGAGTTTACCGCCAGCATAGCCGCAATCGCGTCCTCTGACATCATGCCTCCTTCTGATACGGGTTCGGCTGCAGGCTTTGGTTCTTCTTGCACAGAATTTGCCGCCAGCATAGCTGCAATCGTGTCCTCCGACATCATGCCTCCTTCTGATACGGGTTCGGCTGCAGGCTTTGGTTCTTCCTGCACAGAATTTGCCGCCAGCATAGCTGCAATCGTGTCCTCCGACATCATGCCTCCTTCTGATACGGGTTCGGCTGCAGGCTCGCTTGATTTAATATTAGAATCAGCCTCGTTTAGCTCGCCGCTCATTGAAGCCATCAGCGAGAATATCATGTCCTCACTCATTTCGTCAGCCTCGGCTTCTGAAATTGCTGCTTGTGCCGCGGGTTGTTCGGAGACAGGCGCGGGCTTTTCCGCCGCAGTGCCATTATTGTCATCGGGGATAATATCTGCCGCTGACAGTTCAACGTTTGCCGCCGCAAGCGAATCCATGTATTTCTTATAACTTCTTTCGTAATAACCGCGGTGTTCCTGTAAAGCGGCTTTATAATTGATTTCCTCACCCTCGAAGCGCAGCCAGTACTTGTCGCCCGGCAGCATGCCGCGGGTTCTGCGGATTACTGTGTAGGGATGGTATTCCGAAAGCTCAAAGCGCTCCAGCTCAATAGCGGTATAAGGCGTTTTGTCAGGAAAAATCCTGCTCGTGAACAGAAAATAAATGTCATTAATTGTAAGCGGGCGTCTGATGCTGGTTAAAATTTTTTCGCCGGCATTGGGATTAAAGCTGTAATCAACCACGCCCGTTTCGGAAATCGTATACTCGGCGAGCAGCGTATTCCCGGAAAGAAGCTCAAAAACAAGCGGATACGGGATTTCAAACGGCTCGGGGTTGATTATATTATAAGTATGAGATTTTATAACTTTCATGGTTTTCTCCGGCTCTTTTAACATTATACACATAAATTATAACATAAATCAGTTGACCTGTCAACAAAATTATGTTATAATAAAATCACGCACCCAAACGTAAAACGTTTGGAACCCGCTTTGCGGGTGGTTTCGGCAAAGCCGAAACGGTGATTTTATTTCAACAATAATTCGGCGCGTTTGCGCCGCCGGCGGTTTTACCGCCGCAATCGCCTGCGGCGATTGAAATTATGTTATACTTAAAAAGTTGAAAGGAGAGATTTTTATGGTACAGAAATTGAGTTCTTACTCGGAAATTACAGAAGACATAATAAAGCTGTCGGAGAGAGTCACAAGCAACATGCAAATAAACCCTGAGCTATATACGAAATATGAGGTGAAGCGCGGTCTCCGCGATATCAGCGGCAAGGGTGTGCTTGCGGGGCTCACGAATATAGCCGAAGTAAAATCCTACACAATCGACGACGGGGATATGATTCCCTGCGAGGGTAAGCTTTATTATCAAGGCTATGATATTGATGAAATTGTGAAAGGCTTCGTGAAGAATAAACGCCACGGCTTTGAGGAGACGATTTATCTGCTTCTTTTTGGCGAGCTGCCCACACCCGAGCAGTTAAAATTTTTCAACGAGCTTATGGTTGCATACCGTGACCTGCCGGCAAGCTTCACACGGGACGTAATCCTGAAAGCGCCGAGCCGCGACATGATGAACTCGCTGGCAAGAAGCGTGCTGACGCTTTATTCTTATGACGAGAGAGCGGAGGATATTTCAATCCCGAACGTACTGCGGCAGTCGCTGCAGTTGATTTCGCTGTTTCCGCGGCTCGCCGTCTACGGTTATCATGCGTACAAGCATTATCACGATGACCAGAGCCTTTACATTCACGCGCCGCTGCCCGAGCTTTCGACAGCGCGCAACATTCTTTACATGCTTCGCCCGGACAACAGATATACCGAGCTTGAAGCGGAGGTGCTCGATATAGCGCTGGTTCTGCACGCCGACCACGGCGGCGGCAATAACTCGACGTTCACGTCGCGCGTCGTCACCTCGTCCGGAACCGATACTTATTCGACGATTGCGGCGGCAATAGGCTCACTCAAAGGCCCCAAGCACGGCGGCGCGAACATAAAGGTATCGCAGATGTTCGACGATATGAAGGAAAAAGTTAAGAACTGGGAAAATGACCATGAAATTGAGCAGTATCTTGCAGATTTGCTTGATAAAAAAGGCTTTGACAACTCCGGGCTCATTTATGGCATGGGGCATGCGGTATACTCGCTGTCAGACCCGCGCGCGCTTATTTTCAAGCAGTACGTCGAGCAGCTGTCTAAAGAAAAAGGACTTTCAAACGAATTCGAGCTTTATTCCCGCGTTGAGCGGCTCGCCCCCGAGGTAATAGGCGCGAAGCGCAAGACTTTTAAAGGCGTCAGCGCAAACGTAGACTTTTACAGCGGCTTTGTCTATAAGATGCTCGAGCTGCCCGAGGAGCTGTTCACGCCCATCTTCGCTATATCAAGAATTCCGGGCTGGTGCGCGCACAGGATGGAAGAGATTACCGGAAGCGGAAAGATTATCCGGCCGGCTTATAAAAACATCCGCAAACACCGCGAATACATTGATTTTAACGACAGGTAAAATCAAAAGGACGCCCCGTCGGCGTCCTTAAGTTTTACTCTCTATTTAAAGTCATCATCGGAAGTATCTTCAGCCATAAAAAAGTCGTCGGTGCCGTCTAATATATCGTCTTCTTCAACGACAATAACCTTATCGCGGCCCGTAACCTTGTCTTTAAGGTCGCCGACAAAATCACCGGCGGCTTCTTTCGCGTCACAAATGGTCTGCTCGCCTTTTTTTACCATATCCTGTTTTCTTATATCATTTATGCCCTCGACTATTTTATCCGCGCCTGTCTTAATCGCGCCGACAGCGAACATAGAAGCCTTGTGCAGTTTTTCGCCGTAGGTTTCTTTTTCGCCGGCAACGACCACAACATCATCGTCTTCCTCGATTTTACTTCCGAATTTCTTGCTTAAATAAAGCCCGAGACCCACAAGTGCGGCTCCGCCAATCAAAATGGTAGTAAGTTTCATAAGAGTAACCTCCCGCATTAAATTTTGTCACTTTTAGTATAACAAGAAATTGCCTGTTTGTCAACAATTGCCTCTAAATAATTTATTTTCTGCCCCTGCTTTGTAAAAATCTTTTCATATTCGGTAATAATATTTCCCGTAATACCGCTGTTATGTAAGTCATGTGTTACGTTTTGTATGTGGAATCCGCATGAGGAAAGACTTTCCTGCGAATACTCAAAGAAGCTGCGGTTATCGGTTTTAAAAATAATAAGCCCGTTTGCGGTGAGGATTCGCTTATATATTTCGAGATGAGCCGGGTGGGTAAGACGGTGCTTTGCATGGCGCTCCTTTGGGAAAGGGCAGCTGAAGTTCAGATAAATGCGCTTAACAGAGTTCGGCGCAATTACATGACCGAGATATTCCGCCATGCCTGTTATATAACGGATATTCGGGATTTTTTCAAGCTTTGTCCGCTCTAACGCAGAAACTGCGACGTTTTCAATTTTCTCGGCGGCAAGGAAGTTGATATGGGGGTAGATTTTTGCAGCCTGATTGACGAAACCTCCTTTGCCGCAGCCGATTTCAAGCCATACGGGGTCGGAATTACCGTAAATTTTGCAAAAATCAAGTAACTTCGCCTCCGGTTCTTCACCGGTATTGTATAATTTGCAAATTAATAATCCCGAGCATGCAAAAACCCGCTCTGCAAGATTCTTTTTCTTTCTCATTCTCACTTTAATTAAGTCCTTTCTTTACCAAAGAGATATAAAATCGTAATTTTCCTCGGTTAAGCAGCTATATATGCAAATTTTACCAAAGGGACTAAAAGTATCGTTTTACGCGATTCTTGTATACCTTTACCAAATGTACATAAAAACGCCGTTTTCCGATTTAATAATATTAATTTAAACTTTATAACTTCAAATAAAAAATACTCTTGAAAAAAGCAAATAAATATGTTAAAATAAAATATAACCACGAAAGCCCGAAAGGAAGATATAACAGTGGATAACTTTACTACACTTTTGAATGAAAACCTTGACATATTAAAAGAAATCGGCAGTATCGGCATGGGTCATGCGTCCACGTCACTGGCGCAGATGCTCAGTATGAAGGTTGTAATGAGCACGCCGTCGGTCTACATAATGTCGCCGCAGGAAACCTCCGATTACCTCAAACAGCGCAGCGAAACCTGCTGGGCGGTGCGGCTGGGGCTTCAGGGCGCCGCAAAAGGTAACATTCTGCAGCTTCTCAGCAAGCAGTTCGCCGTCAAGATTATAAACTACTTCTTCCAGAATAACGTCGAGTGCTTAGGCGACCTTGACGAGATGAGCCTTTCTGTAATCCAGGAAATCGGAAACATAACCTCGGGCGCATACTGCAACTCGCTTGCCTCCATGACGGGGCAGTTAATCGACATCTCTCCCCCCACGCATAGCAAAAATATAGACGAAGACATCGGGCTTGACAAAAATAAAGAACGAAACAGTCCGCTTGTAATCATTAACAACAGCTTTTTTATTGGCGACGAGGAGGTCAACAGTGATTTTCTCTTTATGCCTGAGGATGAAACTATCGTGATGATTCTGCGGGAGCTGAAGAGATATTACGGGTTTACAGCTTAAAAATAACAGCGTATGGGCGGATGATAATCCGCCCGTTTTTATAATCAATTATCTTCAAAAATGCTTCAGCATTTTTGAAGACGCGGCAAATGCCGCGTAAGCCGCGAATCGGCTTAATTCGATTTGCATAGCCGATTACGCGCCTGCGGCGCGCCGGTAAACTCATTTGCTGTGAAAAATGCAAAACATTTTTCAAGTTAATCGGTTATATAACATAGGTGTTATTATGTTATGATTCTGAATTTCCCGATAATCGGGATTTCAACGGCTTTCCCGTTCGCGGCGTTCACAATTCCGTAGATAATAGCGGCGAGCAGAATTAAACCTATTGCCCCGGTAATAATTGAAAACGGATTGGGGAACCAGTTCGCGCGCCAAAACCATCCCCAGCCCCAGCGCCCGAAATTAAAAATGCTTTGCAAAAGGCTGTTAACAAACGCGAAAATAAGGATAATAAGCCCTTGATTCGCGTGAAACCGCCCGAACTTCGAGTTCGGACAGGCGATGAGCGGGATAAAAAATAAAATATACCCGAGCAGCGCGGGAACCCTGTTCGCCTGTACATCGCTGTCGCTAAAAACATTGCTGTAATCGTTTCCTTTAAATCCGGCATGATTGCCGGAGTCTTGGGTGTCTGTGTCACATTTGTAACCGCACTTGCCGCAGAAGCAGTTATCGTCGGGGTTCTGCGCCCCGCATTTACCACAATACATATTTAATATAATCCTTTCATAAAATGCATTAATATGAAACGGTGTTTACCCGATTCAACGGAGTTAATTCCATGCACGGAACCATCTCCCTTATCTATATTGTATCACACCGTACTATATAATGCAAGGTACTATGTCTACGAATATATTAAAATTTCATTATAGAATTTTGTATAGAATTACCAAAAAGGGTTGCCATGTGCGGCAACCCTGCTATATTACATCGCGATTCTCATTACATCGGGCCCGGGGAATTTGCGTTTCTCTATATCCGCGCCGATTGCGCGGAGCTTTGCCTCCATATCCTCATAGCCGCGCTCGATGTGATAAATATCTTCTATTTCGGTTTGTCCCTTGGCGCAGAGACCGGCGA
>WRCY01000025.1 GCA_009783695.1 Oscillospiraceae bacterium | reverse complement strand
TCTGCAAATGCGCGGGGTCGTACAACCGAACAGATGGCGGACATTGAAACCTACGAAGGCTGGGACTTCGAGAACATTTGGGAGATGTGTGAGGAAGCGGGGCTTCCGAGGTTGAGGGCGTTGAGCGGCAAGGGGGAAGATGAGCCTGATGATGATTATATGAGTTGCGAATGTATCGAAGATTGCATATGCGGTAAAAATCCCGATGATTATAATGATTGTGAGTGTGAAGAGGACTGCTTGTGTGACGAGGGTTATGCAAATCAAGATGACTGTGAATGTGAAGAGAACTGCTTGTGTGACGAGGGTCATGCAAATCAAGATGACTGTGAATGTGAAGAGAACTGCTTGTGTGACGAGGGTAATACAAATCAAGATGATTGCAAATGTGAAGAAATGTGTTTGTGCCATGAGGAGAACGAGTATCAAGTGAAATGTGAATGTTATGAAATATTCGGGCACTATGAGGAATATGAGATTTGTGAATACTGCGATTGTTACACAGCTTGCAAACACTGTGAGTGTTACGAGGTTTACGAATACTTTGACGAAGACATCGACCTTGAATATTATGATGATGTAGAGATAGAAATAAAAGATGAAGAGGATAATAATTATTATTCTGATGCTGCGTAAAATAAAAAAGTAAGTTATTTCACTTTAGGATAACATGAATTAAGCTCTGCTTTAAACAAGCAGAGCTTTTTTATATTTATTTTGTATAATATGCGATATTTTGCCCTGATGAAAAGCTCATCAGGGCATTTTATATTAAGAAATAAGAGGAAATCTATTATGGCTGACATTAAGCAAAGGTTTATTATAATTGACGGTAAGGATGTAACCGTAATAGTGATTAATATAATCCGTTGTCGTTCACCTCCTTCTGTTTTTGATTTTACGCGAATATCACAAAAATCAAAAATGGAGGAAAATCAAATGGTCAAAATTAAAGCCTGTTACATCAAAGACGGACAAGCCTACATAGAAAAAGATTTATCGGAGTTAAACATCATCGGAACAAAGGTACTGGAATACCCCAACCGCCGCTTTTTTTATTTCGGTGACATTCTTCTCGAAGTATCGCCGGAACAGTATCGGAATCTTCACAAGGACAAAGACCGGGCGAAATATGTCCGCAAACGTGAACGCGAAGTAGAAATAGTATCATTGGATAATATAATTGCTGAAGACCTTAACGGTCACGGTATTCTGCCTGACACAACTGACCACGAAGAGTTAGCTATCCGCAAACTTATGGGTGAAATGGCAATGGAGCTTTTGAGGAAACTGCCGTCCGATGAGTACGAGCTCATTATGAATGTCGTAATTAATAAGGTCTCAGAACGCACTTACGCTGCCGAGAAAGGATTGCCTCAAAAAACTGTCAATAACAGGAAAAGAAAGATACTTGCAGGGTTACGAAAAAATCTCGGCGAAAAGGATTAAAAAATAATTTGGCTCAAACCCCTCAATTTTTCCCTTATTAATATTGAGGGGTTTTCTCTCGTTACAAATACCGGTACCTCACCGGTCATATCCAACGGCATATATACGTTAGCTGCCGGCTTTAACAAAAGAAAGCGACACAGGGGATGCGCCAAGACCGCCTGTTCTTAGTTTAATAAGAATAAAAACGATAACATCAAAGGTGTAGAGCGAGAACCATCCGCCCAAAAGCAACCCGTGGTAGGTTGTTTCGCAATAACCCCGGCAGCCCATAATGATACTCCCGTCCAGTCACAGCATCAAACAATGAGGGCGGCTGCATGAGAACCATGCAGGGGTGAGATTCCCGTGAAGCGATTAACCAATCGCTGTATATGTTTATACTGTTATCCGATTTATCGGATAACAGGGATGGCGCTGTTGCGGCAGCGCCTGCGGCTCGCAAGCCGTGGAATCCCCATTCCCCATTTTTAATGGAGAATGGTATTAGTTGCCCGGAGTTCTGCAGAGCTCCTGCGCTTGGGGAGTAGTGTCGAATAAAGCGCACGCAATCCTACTTTATAAATAAATTAGGATGATTAAAAATCAAAACAGAGATGATAAGCCGTTCTTGCCTTCATCAAGAACGGCTTATTTACATTTAAGAGGAAGATATGAAAAGCAGAAAAAGAAGAAAAATACGGCGCGGCGATATGTTCTACGCAGACATAAATCCTGTTCGCGGCTCAGAACAAGGCGGCATTCGACCGGTCGTAGTCATACAAAACAACAGCGGAAACCTCCACAGCCCGACCGTCATAGTAGCGGCGACCACGGGACAACTTGATAAATCTAATGTACCAACCCATGTACTATTAAAAGTTGATGACAACAAACATCTCGCAAAAGACACTATAATAATGTTGGAGCAGATTCGTACAATTGACCGCTCCCGGCTCGGCAAATACATAGGAAAGCTAATGAATGACGCGATGCGCGAACTCGATTCTGCGCTGTCGGTCAGTGTTGGCTTAGTTGACAAGAAAAAAGGAGACAACAATGAATATTGAAAAATCGAATATAACAACACCTCCTGTTGTGCGTGAATACGAAATAGGGGGTGTTAAATATATAGTCGCAGCCACAGTCAAGGTGGGAGCACAGGAAACCGCAGCATCAAAAATTCGCCGCCTCATAATGAACGAAGTGGTTAAAACAAGTTGAAACATTTCAATAAAAAACGCACAATAAGGTGGACAACGAGCGGTTTTTATGGTATAATAAGAACATAACACACTGCTTGTCCGTTTGCCAGAAACGGAGTAAATTATGACTATAAACATTAACAAGCAAACGGATTTGAACCTTGAAAATCAAATAAAACTTCTTTGTAAAGTATCCCGCTATAGTAAAAAAGAGCAGCACCAGCAGGATAAAATCACGGCTTGCTACGAGCGCTTAAGCCAGGAGGACAGGAACGAGGGCGAAAGCAACAGTATAGCCAATCAGCGTAAAATCTTGGAAGGCTATTGTAAAAGTCACGGTTATGAAAATATACGGCATTATGATGAGGACGATGGATTCAGCGGCACAAATTTTCAAAGACCCGGGTTTCAGCGGATGCTGGCCGACATAAAAGCAGGGGAAATCGCCCGCGTTATCGTTAAAGACATGAGCCGTCTCGGTCGTGACTATTTACAGGTGGGTATGTATACCGACATAGTTTTTCAAGAGTACGGCGTACACTTCATAGCGATTAATGACGGTGTTGACAGCAAACGCGGAGATAACGAATTCACCGCAATCCGCAATGTATTCAATGAGATGTTCGCCCGTGATACAAGCAAAAAAATCAGAGCAACCTTTCAAAACAAAGGTAAATCGGGAGAAAAGCTGAACGTAATTCCGCCTTTCGGTTACCTTAAAGACCCGAACAACAAGAAAACATGGCTCGTTGATGAAAAAGCCGCCGACGTGGTACGAATGATATTCAATCTCTGCGTTGAGGGCAAAGGTCCTGCGCAAATAGCAAAGCATTTACAACAACAGCTAATACTTAGCCCGGCAGCTCACCACAAACAGCAGGGGACACCCACAAACGGCAGGCTCGCGAAAGACCCGTATAAATGGAGTTGTTCAGCCGTTTCTAAAATATTAGAGCGTTTGGACTATTTAGGGCATACGGTAAACTTTAAAACCTCGGTAAAATCTTTCAAGGACAGGAAGACCTTGCAAAATGACCCCGAAAAGTGGGCTGTTTTCGAGAACGCTCACCCCGCAATTATTGATGAAAGCGTGTTTGAAATTGTGCAGAACCTTCGGAAAGCACGCAAACGCCCGACAAGGCAAGGCGAAATGGGGCTGTTCAGCGGACTTGTATTCTGCAAGGACTGCGGAGCGAAGATGTACCTAAGCCGAGCGAACACCTCAAAATCACAAGTTGAATACTACATTTGTTCTAATTACCGTAATCATCGTGAGTTATGCGATTCATCACACCAAATCCGCAGCGCGGTGCTCGGAGAAATAATCTTGCAGAACCTGCGCGAAGCAATCACCTACGTTTCAAGGCATGAGGGAGATTTTATCCGCGAAGCTGCAGAAATAGCCGCACAAACGCATGACAAGGGGCTTGTCGCTGATAAAGAAGCGATAAGGAAAGCGGAAAAACGGATTGGTGAACTTGACACGATTATCAAAAAGCTGTACGAGGACAACGTAACGGGAAAATTGACTGACGAACGTTTTATGAAGTTTTCCCGCGACTATGAAATCGAACAAGAAAAACTTGAAACATCGATCGAAGCCATGCGTAATGAGGTCAGCCAAAAGGCGCAGAAGCGCATTAACACCAAATCTTTTACCGCTGCCGCAAAGAAGTACACCGACTTAAAAGAGTTAGACGGGGCTGTCTTGCGCGAACTCATAAGCAGAATCGAAATATCGGCAACCCCGAAATACAGCAAGAAGCACCCGCGTGTAATCGGAATTGAGTATAATTTTATCGGTGATTTTGATTTTAATGCGGCTTCGGAATCTGCCGAAGCTGTACAGCCACAAAAGAAAACGGCGTAACCATGCGATTACACCATTTTCGTAAAATGTCTTATGAACTTCTTGCAAATGCAGGGGTTTTATGTTATTATTGTAAAAGTATGCAACCTTTTCCATACCTGTATTGTGTTAGTAGTGAATAAAAAAGTAATTGGGAGGGCTCATATAATGAAAAAAAGAATATCAGCAATACTTATTGCGGCTTTAATGCTGCTCGCGCTCGCCGCCTGCACCGGCACGGAAACCGATGAATTAACCGAACGCAGACGCGGCAGCGAAACTAACGGCAGCGGACTGCTTCAGACCCTGAACAGCAGCGTTACTCTCGCCTCGGACTATGACGAGATATATGCTATGATTATGGAGCTGAACGCGCGTAACAACGAGCGCGCATCAAGGCTATACACCGACAGCTTTATCATGGCGGAAGCAGAAGAAGACTCCGCTGAGTCGATGCCGGCATTAAACTCGGCACCTGCTGATTCTGCCGCTGCGATGGGCGGGGGCGGCGCCGACATGGACGGCGGCGCGAATTACGTAAGCACGGAAGCAGGAATAGGCGGCGAGAATTCCGACGACTTCTCCGATACTAACAACCAGGTTGACGGCGTGCAGGAAAGCGATATTGTCAAAACCGACGGCAGAAACATCTACATCGCCTCCCGCACAGACAACAGCGTAAATGTAATCGCGGTCAACAACGGCAGCATGGAGCTGCTCGCAAAAATCCGGAACGGCGGCAGCAACGCAAGCATATCGGAAATGCTGCTTTATGACGGCAAGCTGATTACAATTTGGAACAACTGGGAGCAAATCGAGCTTGAAGCTGCAGAACTTGACGAAGCGCAGGGCAGATATGTCATGTCCGACTCATACTGGGGCTGGGGGCGCTGGTACTGGGATTATGAAACGATTGTGGAAGTGTATGATACGAGCGGCGATTTTAACGCGCCTGTTTCGTCATACTCGCAAAAGGGCTGGTATAATTCCTCGCGCATGCTCGGCAGCAACATTTATATTATAAGCAATTTCAATCCTCCCTCGCATATGGAATTCGCCAGGGCAGACCTGCATCTGTACATTCCTTCTTTCACTGTCAACGGCGACGAGCCGTGCCTTGTTCCCGCGAGCATGATTGCGCTGCCTGAAAAGCTTGAATGGGTTGAGTATACGGTAATCGGCGGGCTCGACGTCAGCAGAGCCGATATGTCAGTTTCAATCAGCGCAAATCTCGGCGGAACTCATATGATTTACGCTTCTCTTGATAATATTTATCTTACAAGAACCGAGTATGTTTATGATGATGACGATGTTGACGATTGGGGCTGGTGGAGAGGAAACGGTCAGAACTTTACGGTTATAAACAAGTTCTCGATTTCCGGCGGGAATGTTAATTTCGTAGCTTCGGGTAAAGTTAAAGGTAACGTGGGAACTCAATTTTATATGGACGAACATAGCGGTATATTCAGAATTGTCACGGAAGTATGGGGCGAGGTTGAAGCTGCGGAAGACAACTGGTGGTGGGGCTGGGGCCCGCACGGCGCGTCGCTTTACACTATGGACGGGAATCTCAATGTGCTTGATGAGGTTCATGAAATCGGCTTCGGCGAGAACGTGCAGTCAGTCCGCTTTGACGGCGACATAGGCTACATCGTCACTTTCTTTATGGTAGACCCGCTATTCTCGTTTGACCTCAGCGACCCGCATAATATCGTGCAGCTCGACGAGCTAAAAATCCCCGGTTTCTCGCGTTATATGCACAGGTGGGCTGACGGGCTGCTTCTCGGAATCGGCGTTGATGCCGACGAGGAAGACGGCATGAGAACAGGGCTCAAGCTTTCAATGTTCGACACTTCCGACAATGAAAACTTATCCGAACGCCACGTTTATATAATTGAAATGGAAACTAATAATCAAGATTGGTGGTCTGACGATTGGGCATGGTCGTGGTTCTGGACTGAAGCAGAATGGAATCATAAGGCAATCCTCATCTGCACCGAGAAAAATATTATCGGCTTCCCGTATACCTATTCTTTCAGCAGCAGGAACCACTGGTACAGCGAGTATAATTACGCAGTGTTCTCCTATGACCCGGACAACGGATTCACGCTGATTAATGAAATCGCATACGGCACCAGCGATAACGAAAGCTGGTGGTACAGCGGCGGATTCCAGCGTGGGTTATATATCGGCGATTATCTTTATGTGATTGCGGAAGACAGAATCGTTTCCGCACACCTCAGTAACGCCGCTGTGATTCAGGAACTGCGCTTCTTCGACTACGAGGCATGGTACAAGGAGTTGCAGGCTAAATGGGAAGCTGAATGGGCGGAATGGGAGGAATGGGACTGGAGCTGGGACGATGATGATTGGGATGAAGATGATTACTGGGACGAAGATGACTGGAATGAAATAGAGTGGGGTGAAATCGTGCCGATGCCTATGCCCGAGATTGAGCCCTTACCCGCGATTGAACCCAGAGGATAGAAAGTTGAAAACAACCGGCACAAAATCGAGGAAAACGTTGTTTTAAAATGATTTCGTGAGGAAAGGACTTAAATAAAATATGGTATTAGCAGCGTTTGTAATGCCGCACCCGCCTGTAATGATACCGGAAATCGGCGGCGGGCGTGAAAAGGAAATACAGAAAACCATCGACGCCTGCCATGAGTGCGGGCGGGAGATTGCGCGCTTTAAGCCCGACACCATCGTGCTTTGCTCCCCGCACGCAAACGTACGCGACGAGGAGCTTGACCATGGCACAACCGTACCGCTTTATTTTGTGGAAAAATACTACCCGGATTACGAGTTAATCCGGGTAGAAATCGCGGGATATTCATTACAGGAAAACTACGAATACGGCAAAAAGTTAGCGCAGTATCTTAATGAGAATAATAAACGCGCCGTATTCATTGCAAGCGGTGATTTGTCGCATGTGCTTTTCACATCGGAAGAGGGTGCAAGGCTTGACGTGGAAATCACCGGCGCGCTTGCAGACGGCGATTTCAAGCGGCTGATGAGCATACCGCCGGAGCTTATTGAAAAAGGCGCGGAGTGCGGGTTGCGTCCGTTCGCCATGATGGCGGGCGTGCTTAATGGTGATAATCGCGCCGTGACACCAAAACTTTTATCGTATGAAGGCACTTTCGGAGTGGGATACGCAGTCGCGTCTTTTATCCCTCGTGAAAGTGAACAGGTAAAACTGGCACGCGTCAACATTGAAAGCTTCGTAAAAACCGGTAAAACTATTGAGATTCCCGAAAACCTGCCCGATGAAATGTTGAATAAGAAAGCGGGCGTTTTCGTTTCGCTCAAAATAAACGGAAACCTGCGGGGCTGCATAGGAACAATTACACCCGTCACTGAAAGCGTCGCGCAGGAGATTCTGCGCAACTCAGTGTGTGCGGCGGCTGAAGACCCGCGATTTCCGCCGGTAGAAGTAAATGAACTTGATAATATAACGTACAGCGTAGACGTTCTCGGCGCACCTGAAGCGATTGAAAGCGTGCACGAGCTCGATGTAATCAAGTACGGCGTAATCGTGGCAAGCGGCTTTAAACGCGGTTTGCTTTTGCCCAATTTAGACGGTGTTGATACAGCGGAGCAGCAGGTTTCGATTGCGTTACAGAAAGCCGGAATAAGAAAAGACGAGCCTTATACGCTCGAACGATTCGAGGTAATAAGATACACATGAGATGTAGAATCTGCCCTCATAACTGCGTGCTTTCTGAAAATCAGACCGGCTTATGCAAAGCGCGGGGCAACATCGGCGGCGAAATCAAGTGCCTCAATTACGGAAGAATCACTTCGATTGCACTCGACCCGATTGAAAAGAAGCCTCTGGAGCATTTTTACAAAGGCGGCAAGATTTTATCAGTCGGAAGCTTTGGGTGTAATATGCGATGCGGATTCTGTCAAAACCATAGGATTTCTGTATTCGGCAGCGAACCCGCAAGCGTTTATCTGTCGCCCGATGAGCTTGCCGAAAAGGCGCAGGAGTGCGTTCCGGCAGGGAATATTGGCGTTGCATACACTTACAACGAGCCGCTCGTCGGTTTTGAATACGTGCTTGACTGCGCGAAAGCTGTTCGCGGTAAGGGACTGAAGAATGTTCTTGTCACGAACGGTCTTATCAACGCGGAGCCGCTGGCAGAGCTTCTGCCATTTATTGATGCGATGAACATTGATTTAAAATCGTTCTCGGACAGTTTTTATAAAAAACATCGCGGCGAGTTGGAAACTGTGAAAAGCACAATAAGAACAGCAAACGAAGCCTGCCATGTTGAAGTCACTACGCTTATAGTTCCGGGCGAGAATGACAGCAGGGAAGAAATCGAAGCAATGGTCGTGTGGCTTGCCTCGGTTAATAAGAACATGCCGCTGCACATATCACGGTTTTTCCCGAACCATGAGTATGATATTCCGGCAACTGATGTCGGGAAGATTTACAATCTTGCGGAAATTGCGCGAAAATATTTATCCCGTGTTTATACGGGGAATTGTTAGAGAGAGGAAAATTCTTAAAAATAAACAACTGAACCGGAGAAACATTGTATTCATGATTCGTTTGCAAAGGAAAGATAAAAAAGGTAATGACGTTTCCATGCCGCATTGGTGAAGAAAGGACTTAATGAAAGTATGAATATTAATATGTTTGACGACGAAATGGCACAGGCGATAATGCAGGATATAGAAAGCGCCCTCCCTGTATTGGAAAGCGTGACGGGCAGCAGCGTAACGGACACGGAGCTATTTACAACCACTGTTCACGGCATGAAAAGCGCACTCATGAATATAGGCGAAGCGGAGCTTTCCGATATCGCGCGCAGACTGGAAGAAGCGGGGGAAAGCGGCGATATGGATTTTATAAACTCCGAAACGCCGGGATTTATAAACGCACTTAAAACACTTACCTGCAAATATAAAAAAGAAGAACCGGATTATTTGCCGGAAGTTTCCGGGGAGGATATGATTTACCTGTACGAAAAGCTCGGCGAAATAAAAACAGCATGCGGAATCTATAACAAAAAAGCAGCCAAAGCTGCCCTTACGGAATTAAAGCAAAAGAGATGGACACGCGCCGTAAGCATTATGCTTGATGAAATCACACGCTGCTTGCTGCACGGCGAGTTTAAAAAAATTACTGCCGTTATAAATAATCAAGTGCTTTTATGATTGCTTTTACAGCCTGCTTACCCTCCTCGTGACCCTCGTCATAAAGCGCCAGCAGCTGCTTTATGTCTGTTCCCGCTCTTTCAACGGAAAGAGGAATTTGCGGGCGGATAATTACGGCTTTACCCTCGCGTTCAAGCTGCTCGCAAAGCGCAAGCTGCCTGTTATATACCTCATGCCTGTTTAAAATCGCAGTAATTAAATTAGGGTATTTCCTGTAAAACAGCTTTAGTATTCTGTTGTGGCGAAACGCTTCTTTTTCATAACCTTGATTTCGTGTAAGCACGATAACATGAAATTCATTACCGTCCTCGATTGATTTTTCAATCGGAATAGGTGAGCTCACGCCGCCGTCCAATAAGTTGATACCATTATATTTCACAATTTTCGCCGCCAACGGAACCGAGCAGGAAGCTACGGTAACAGGGAAGCCCGCGGTAATTTCGCACTTTTCAAACCAGACGGTCTTGCCTGTATTGCAGTCGATTGCACCTGTTAAAAAGCAGATATCCGTGCTCTCAAATACTTCCCTGTCCCAAAAAATATGCGTGTTTGGAATCGTTCCGAAAATAAAATCATAACCGAACAGCGAGCCGTATCTGAACAGATTACGGCGGCTGACATATTTTTTGTCGCCGACATAATTTTCTACAATCTGCCGGTTGCGTCCGCGCTGTCCGGCGACGTACGTGAGAGCGTTTGCTGCGCC
The DNA here is from genome assembly GCA_009783695.1 of Oscillospiraceae bacterium. Lineage (GTDB taxonomy): Bacteria > Bacillota > Clostridia > Oscillospirales > Ruminococcaceae > Ruminiclostridium_E. Next base: position 20,337 of record WRCY01000025.1, on the reverse strand, counting down.
TGCCGACACTCCCGCGATATACGGGAACATGATTCCCGCGTCCATAAAAGCTTCAAAAACCCCCGCGCTGTAAAAGCCGCGCGTGCCGCCGCCCTCTAAAACCAAAGCAGTTTTAGAGGGCAGTATTTTTTTATGGGGTTCGCCTTTTATGGGCTGGTGGGTATATAATTTGCAATTCACTTGACTATTCATGTGCAATCGCCGACAGTGCGCTGATTTTTGTGCTTCTCCACGCCGGATACCATCCCGCCGCCATTCCGATTACTGTCGCGCCGGCAAGCGAAGCAAATAAAAGCCATACAGGAATAACTGAAATAGTAACCTTAGTACCTTCTTCTATAGTACCGTAATTAAATAAATCCATGAAAAACTGCCCAAGGAAATTATTTATAATGAATGACAGAAAATAACTGAATCCAATTCCCGCGACACCACCCAGGAATCCAATAAGTGCGGCTTCTCCGAGGAACATTGTACGGATTTTAATTATATCGCAGCCGAGCACTTTCATGATACCTATTTCTTTTGTGCGTTCGATAATAGCCATTATCATTGTGTTGGTTATGTTCATAGTCGCGACAAACAGCGACACCGCCGCAACCAACGCTAGCAGCATTTGCGTGGTTCTTACCTGCTGGGTCATGTTTTCGCGCATTTCGTTGAATGACGATGTGTAGAAACCCATAGCTTTAATCTCAGCTTCAACGGCAGGGACATTGTTCATATCATCAACCCTTACACGGACATTATGATATATCCCGTCGAATTCTTCATATCTGTTATCGGGGTTAAGTTCGTTGTATGCCTTGATTAACCCCGCCATGTAGCTGATGTCAATGAAGATTCCCTCTCTTGCTTCCCAGTCATTGGGTGAAGCTTCAAGAATACCCACTAACTTTAGTTCCTCATCGTATTCCATGTTAGGCGCGGTTTGCGAGCCGATTACCGACAGGTCAGGCTCCCATCTATTGTCCATTGTTAAGGGGATTATACGGAACTCTTCCTTAAAAAAATCCTCAATCGGCATGCTGATTATTTCCCATGAGTCTGTTTCTTCATCATAACCCCATTCCGACCAGGCGTATTCGTCCTCATAAATATAACTGCGAAGATAGCTGCCTGTATTCGGCCCTATTAAAATAGTTGTGGGCGGGTCCCCCTCCTGTTTAAAACGTCCCTCAAGCAATTTAAAACCGAAGTTTTCAAGCTCATCCATATAAACGCCTATGAATGGCGTCCATTGTAAAACCCAGCCATCTGCGGTATATACGGCAATCTGCATCCCACTGTAAAAGTTGGTATAAAAAGGTGTTGCGGACTTAACATTTTTCATGTCCATGAACGTTTTTACCATGTCGTCGTCCAGGTCCGGAGGAACCACGTCATTGTCAGGGTCCCACCTGCCCCAGTTGTAAACGTGAATCAGCGTTAAATCCGCCCATTCCTCCAGCATTTTTGTAATCTGTATGTTCATGCCCGTTCCCAGCGAAAGCATGACAATGACTGCGCTCGTGCCGATTAACACGCCCGAAATAGTAAGCGCGGTACGAAGCTTTCGTTTAGTCAGATTGCGCAGGCAGGTACGGATTATATCTATAAATTTCACTATTATCTCCCCTTTAGAAGTTAACCGTCCGCGAAAATTCATATCCCGTAACGGGGTATTTTATTTATTGGATATACTTTTAAGTGTTTGTGATTTCCTCTTTTTCGTCCTGCGGACTGCTATTATCCATTTTCATTTGAGATAAAAAGTAATCAATATCATCGTCCTCGTCCCTTGTTTTCTTCTTTTTACGGATTATGATTATTGTTACAATACCGCCGACAATAAGAACGCTAATCCCCGCGATAAGTATAATAAGCCAGACGGAGACCGATTCTTCTTCTTCAAATTCCCAATAATCGTCACCCCAGCTTGGCGGCTCAACATAACCGCCGTCACTCATAAAAGTTGCGGTTATGGAGTGCGATATGGGGAACTCCTGCATTTCTTTATTTTCGTATGTAAGGTTAATGAACAGCTCCATGGCGCCCATTCCGTCGTCCCATATGAATATATCCCTGAATCTGACCCGCTCTTTCTTCTCGCCGGGCAGAATAGTTCCGACATATGTATGTCCGAAAGTATTGCCCTCGGCGTCCGCAAGCTCGACATTTACATTGAGCATTTCCTCGCTGCCGCCGTTAATAACCGTGAATTCAATGGTCGACATGTTGTTCCATATCCATTCATGCCCGCCCACGTCGGTAATGGTCACGCGGTAATTCACCACCCGTAGCTCAAACGCCCTGCTCGCCTGCGACAGTGACTCGTCCGCGCTTTCGCCGACTGCGTGGAACGTTAAATTATAATTATCAGGGTCGTCGAACCGAAGATTAAAAGCTCCGGTCTGGCTTCCCGACGGCGGGATTGAACCCACGAACTCCCGCGCAAGCTCAACGCCCTGCTCGTTTAAAACATAAATCTCAACGTTGTAAGCCGTGCCTTTGCCGGCGTTGACGAGAGTAAAGGGTATAGCGGTCCGCACGCCTGTGTTGGTCTGTGCCGGGGTATCAATGCGCTGGATTCTGAGTCCCGAGGGCCTTTCATCGTCTTCACCTGCCGTTACATTAATCGAAAAGCTGCCGGAAATGGATTTTCTTTCATTGGCAGCATCTCTGTAAATAATGGAAAGGCTGTAACTGCGGATTCCTGTTCTGCCCGTAACAGGGAACGAAAGTGTAACCGTATCGCTGGAATGTGCGCCTGTTTCCCTTATGTAGACGGAGGTCAGCTCCTTTCCGGTATCATCGTATAAAAACGCTTCCACTCCGATAATTGCGACAGACGTCGGATTCGTCAGCGCGAAAGACATTGTCGCATGAGCGTCAACATCAGCGCGGAGCGGAGCTGATATATTCTGAAGGTTGAGCAGTCCCGCATCGTGAACGACTCTGATGGGGATGTTCCTGCTCACGGAAAGACTTTCGCCGTTCCTGTCGATGTAAGAAAGCGTGATTGTTAAGTCCTGATGCCCCGTAAAGCTGATTCCCGACGCCGTAAGAGTATTCTCGGGCATAATCTTTCCCGCCTCGATTACACCGATAAACCTGCGCGCCAGCTGCGCAGTGCCGCTGTTAACGGTTAATACCGCATTTGTGATGTCATTCGCTCCGTTAAATATATCGGCGCTTACCTCAAATGCCGCGCCCATAGGTATTTCGTTGTCGCTGAGTTTTATGTTTTCAAGCACGGGGTGGGCTGGAACAACGGGCTCCGTTATTTTAACAGTAACATTTCTGCTCATGGTGAGGTTTTCACCGCTTTTGCCTATGTAAGAAAGCGTAACGGTCAGCCTGTGCTCGCCGGAAGCTGTTATTCCCGATACGTGCAGCAGGTTGTCAGAAACAATCTTACCCGCGTCAACCGTACCTATGAACCTGCGCGCTAACTGCGTTGTGCCGCTGTTTACGGTGAGCACGGCTTCGGTAATTCTGTCCGTGCCGTTAAATATATCAGCATACACTTCAAATTCGGTGTTTTTCGGAACCTCGGCGGAATCGAGCCTTACGTTTTCAAGCATGGGACCCGCGTCGGCTGTGCTGTCGGTAACTTCGACAGGGATACTGAACGTCCTTGAACCCGACAGCGTTCCCATGTCCTCGTCCATGTATGAATAGCTGATTCTGTAGATGATGTCCTGCCGTTTTGCGGCGTTGTCGGGCACTCTGAATGTAAAGCGGTAGCTTCTGCTCACCGCTATTGAAGACGGAGCGTTCACATCGCTTGAAATCAGAATTAAGTCGCCGTAATCCAGGCTGTTAAGCGTGAATATTTCTGTCAGGTAGCTCGCATCGAACACGTTTATGATAATATCGAAGCTCTCGCCGGTTTTAACACGGCGGGTGTCTGAGGTTGCGGAGGTAGAGCGCCTTATTTCCGGTATGGCATCGGAGGAATCTGCCGCAAGCGACACAAATCCCGCGGCGTTAATTGCTATTATGATTGTAAGCAGCGTAAGTAATAATTTTCTCATCTTTATTTTCATTAAGTCCTTTCTTCACAAATGAATCATGAAAACAGCATTTTTCCCGATTCAATTATTTTATTTTCAAACTTATAACCTTTCTTTTTCATTTTCTTTTTAAAATACCGGCGAGATTAAATAACAGCGTTCTTTTGCGTTTCAAACTGAAGCTCCTTTCTCTCGTCCGAAATAATTTCGCCGTCTTTGAGCTGTATTATTCTGTCGGCATAGGCGGCGATTTCTTTATCGTGCGTAACTAAAACAAGCGTCCGGTTGTTTTTTCTGCTCATCGTAACCATAAGCTCCATTACCTCGATTGTGGTTCGGGAGTCAAGGTTGCCGGTCGGCTCGTCTGCGAAGACTATTTTGGGCCGTGCCGCGAACGCGCGCGCAATCCCGACTCTCTGCTGCTGCCCTCCCGACATCTGGGTCGGCTTGTGCTTAACGCGTTTCGCGAGTCCCACCATCGCCAGCATCATGAACGCGATTTTATCACGCTTTTTCTTTTTCACTCCTCGGAATATAAGCGGCATGGCGACGTTCTCAAGCGCGGTGATTCCGTGAAGCAGGTTGTATGACTGAAAAACAAAGCCGACGTTTTTCTGCCGGAACCGTGTGATTCTTTTCTCGTTCATCTTCTCAATACGCTGATTGCCTATTAAAATCTCGCCGCGTGTAGGCTTTTCAAGCCCTGCCAGCATATTAAGGAGAGTGGACTTACCCGAGCCCGATGTACCCAGAATACAGCAAATCTCGCCTTCCTCAATGGAAAACGTGACGTCATTCAACGCCACGACCTTGTCCGAGCCGACTTTATAAATCTTTATAAGGTTTTTGACAACTATCATCGCACCCATAAAACACCAATACCTTTATATGTAAAATAATTTCTCTACTAATAATACATTTGAAATGCCTAAAAAGTTGCTTTTTTGGCAAAATATTATTCCTTTTATATAATATCACAAAACTGCATAGTAGATGTTAATAATTTATTAACATTATACTGTATTTTATATACCAATTTTCACCAAAAATCCTAACCGACATAATATAGAATAAAATAAACTTTCGGAGGATAAACCTATGCAAATGACCGGCACTGTCCTAAGTATCGGCCCGCGGACTTTAACTGTAAGGAACGAGGAAAGCGGCGAAGCGATTGTAGTGAATTTTAACAATCCGCGTGCATTCAACGTCGGAGACCGCGTTAGAGTTACATACACAGGAATCATGACCATGAGCGAACCGCCCCAAATCACCGCGACAAACATACAGCTTGTGCAGCCCCCCGTACACAGACCGCCGCCCGGCGGAGGTCCAGGGCACCGCCCGCCCCCGTTTCCTCTGCCTCCGCCGCCCGGCGGAGGTCCAGGGCACCGCCCGCCCCCGTTTCCTCTGCCTCCGCCGCCCGCGCCTCCCATATTCACGCCTATTCCGCGGGAAATAAGAGCGCAGGTAATCCGCAGAGAGAACAACTTCCTCATCGTGCGTAACGTAGCCAACAACCAGATACTGCGCGCAGACACCCGCGACGCGAGATTCTTCTGCGTGGGCAGATTTGTAACTATCAGGTTTAATTCAATCTTCCCCGGGCTCCCGCCGCGCATGGACGTAATTGATGTGCTTCCGGTTTGCTGAGTGCAGGTAAAGAATCCACCGAAAACGGTGGATTCTTTAATATATAATCAATAAACTTCAAAAATGCTTAAGCATTTTTGAAGACGCGATATTTGCCGCGTAAGCCGTGAAGCGGCTTAATTCGGTTGCATAGCCGATTGCGCGCCTACGGTGCGTCAGCAAACGAGTTTGCTGTGAAAAATGTGGAGCATTTTTCAAGTTAATCGGCTATATCAGATGTTAGTATTAAACAAGCTTGAAAACTGCCAGCACAATCAGCACCGCGCCTCCAAGCCAGGAGAATCCCGCCTTTGATTGACCCGCCGCCTTGTTTCCGATAAAGCTGCCCAGTGTAATCGCAAGCACGCCTATTACAAGAGCAAGCGCGATAATAAGCGGTTTGTTCGCGCCGCCGAGCGCTGTTCCGAGCCCCGCCGCGAGCCCGTCGAGCGACAGCGCGATTGACAGCGAAACCGCCTCGCCCGGGCTGAGAATGTTCGAGCGGTCTTCATCCGCGTCCTCGGGGTTTGCGTAAACATTAAGGATAAAATTAAAACTCAGAAACTTGAATCTCAGCTGTCCGTTGATATGCTTGTTGCGCCTTTTTATGAGGGTCTTGACCGCGTTGTCAAGCAGCTTTACAAGCCCTAAAAAGAAAAGGATTAAAAAGCACAGAATCTTTGCTGTATCTTCGCTCAAAAACCCACGGACAAGCCCTCCCGCAAAAAGAGAAACCGATAAAAAAGCAGCGGAAACCCCGCTTATAACCATAACGGAGGAGAAAGGAATCTTAATTCTTTTCGCACCGTATGCAAAGGAGGAAATAAAAGCGTCGGCAGACACCGCGAAAACAAGCAGCAGCGCCTGTGTTAAGTCAAAAAGCATAAATAAAAACCTCTCTGTTACTAAGTCATCTTATGACAGAAAGGTTAAGGGGGTGAGGATTTGACTTTTTAAATGCTGTGTGATAAAATAAAACAAAGGAGAATTAAGTTTTAAAACAATTGATATTAAATCGGGATAACGAAACTCTTCATTTTTCATAAAGGCAGGAAGGACATGGTAAAAACATGATTTTCATAAAATTTTTAGCGAATATTGCCATATTTGTTATCGCTGTTCGGTTTGTTACGCTGATTCTTGATAAAATCGGCATTTTTAGGGCAATGGAGCGGTTTTTCGGAAAACGTGATAATAATAACATTCAGGTTCACGATGTCCGCGATTATGAAGTTCGCGACGCTGACGAGCCTACAGAACCGCCAGAATCGGATAACCGTTAATATAATCTTTAACTTGCGCGGGGTATTTTTCCACCCGCGCTTTTATTTTGTCCGTGAGCTCCGAGTTCACGAATTCAACAAGCTCGCCAAGCGGCTTCTCATTCACTTTCCTGCACAGAGGTGAAACTGTAATCACAACAAGCTCGCCGAGCTTCATCGCGCGGAAAGGCCACAGCTTGCAGTCGAAAGGCTTACTCATGCCGAGCCTGCACCCGTTCTTGCCCAAAGCGGGGCAAAGGCATAAGCCTTTCTCGTCGTATCCGACTTTAAAAACGCGCTGATTACTGACAATACCGAAGTCATACTGCTCGATTATCAAAGCCGCCAGCTCATCATCAATCACCGGCACTTCCCAAATCTCGCTCTCATAAAAGCCGCAGCAGAGCTTACATTCGGCGCAGTCGGCTTCGGTTAAGATTTTATTAAGCATATTTTTATTAAGTCCTTTCTTCACAAAAGCAAAACGGAAACTACGTTTTCCCCGATTAAATTTTATTTAACTGATAAACTTATTTACTTAAGTCCTTTCTTCACAAGAAGCATCGCGCCATTTGTAAATGGCGCCGGAAGCTACGTTTTCCCCGATTAAATCTTGCTGATTAACAAAATTATTTCCTCGGCTTTTAAGGCGGTTTCATGTTTTTCACCGCTTTGCATATTCTTAATAACTGCCGTGCCGCTATTTAGTTCATCACCGCCAATAACCATACTGAATCTTGCGCCCAGCTTATCCGCGTATTTCATCTGTGCGCCGAGTCCGCGACCCGCAAGGTCTGCTTCCGCCCAAAAGCCCTGCCCGCGCAGCTCCTTTACGAGCTTTGCAGCGACGAGCTCAGCGTCTGCGTCGAGCGCGGCGATATAGAGGTCGCAGGATTTCGCCGGCTCGAAGTCTAACCCCTGCGCCAGCATAACGAGAATAAGCCTGTCAAGACCCATTCCGAAGCCGAGCCCCGAAACTTTACCGCCGCCTATTTCCTCGATTAACCCGTCGTAGCGCCCGCCTGCGCAGAAAGTATCCTGCGCGCCGAGGCTGTCGGACTTAAACTCGAAGACCGTGTTCGTGTAATAATCAAGTCCGCGGACTAAACGCGGATTCTCGATAAACGCTACGCCGAGCGCGTCAAGAGCGGTTTTGACCGCACTGAAATGCACTTCGCAATCCCCGCAAATATACTTTGTAATCACAGGCGCGTCTTTATTTATTTCGCGGCAGGAGTCGTTCTTGCAATCAAGCAGCCGCATAGGATTGCGCTCAAGCCGCTCGCTGCATAAATTACACAGCGAAACGCCTGTGCCCGCATTGCCGCCTGACGGCGGAAGATATTGATTATAAAAAGCCACTAATTCCTTTTTGTATTCGCCGCGGCACTCCGGGCAGCCGATGCTGTTGATTTCGAGGCGTGCGTTTTTAATGCCGAGCCGTGTGAAAACGTCGCTCGCAAGGCACATCACCTCTACGTCGGCGAGCGGCTTGGTTGCGCCGTAGAACTCCACCCCGAACTGCCTGTGCTCACGCAGTCTGCCGCTTTGCGGCGCCTCGTAGCGGAAGCAGCTCGTGAAATAAAATAATTTAAGCGGCAGCGCCTGCCCGATTAGCCCGTGCTCGATTGCGGCGCGCGCCGCGCCAGCGGTACCCTCGGGCTTGAGGGTTATGCTTCTGCCTTTTTTATCGTCAAAAGTATACATCTCTTTCTGCACGACGTCGGTCGTTCCGCCGACTGCGCGCTGAAAAAGCTGCGTATGCTCAAAGGTAGGCGTGCGGATTTCCTTGCAGCCGTAGCTTTCCGCGACGGCTTTGGTTATTTTCTCTACAGTGTGCCATCTGTATATATCGGCGGGGAGCTTGTCTTCGGTGCCGCGCGGGGCACGTGTGATTAATGCCATCAGCGTTCTCCTTCTTTATCTTCATCAGGAATATATTCCATAATATCGCCGGGCTGGCAGTTTAATGCCTTGCACACTTTATCTATCATATCAGTTTGTACTACTTTATTACTTGATAATTTAGAAACAGTAACATTTGAGATTTCTGCCATCTTTATAAGGTCGCCTTTCTTTAATCCTCTGCGGTTCAATAAATCATTTAATTTGTAATAATAAATACCCATGAAAAAACTCCTTTAAAAATGCTTGACAAAAAATCAAACATATGCTATAATAATATAATGAACGCTAATATATTAAATCTAACAAACACATTGGAGGTAAAACCATGACCAAATTTGATGAAAGCCTAAAGCACACCTTTGCGGAATCCCGATATGAGCTTTGTATGCAGAACCGGCAAACAGATAAAGAATACATAAAGCTTGACAATCAACACAGCAAGCTCTTTGAACATATCAGCAATCTGCTGGGGAAAAACCGGAAGCTGATGCTGAAGCTTGAGGCGCTGGAAAACCAGAAAGGCAGCATTGACGATAAATTTGTTTACATACAGGGCATGGCTGACTGCGTGAAGCTGCTGAGAGTGATTAAGCTGATTTAAAAAGTGAAAAACGCCGCGTCAAAACTGCACGGCGTTAAACTGTTTAAAATCGTAAGGCTTAAGACCTCACAATCTCTCTCCAGTCCAGGTCGCCGCGCTCAAGCGCATGTATCAGCGCCTCGCCCGTGGCTATGTTCGTGGCGACAGGGATATTGCGCACGTCGCACACGCGGAGGATGTTTATGTCGTTGGGCTCGCTTGCTTTCGCGCTTATCGGGTCGCGGAAGAAGAAGAGCACGTCTATTTCGTCGCAGGAAATGAGCGATATGATTTGCTCCGCGCCGCCCCGCGAGCCGCTTAAGTACTTCTGAATCTGCAGCCCCGTGGTTTCGCCGACGAGCTTGCCTGTCGTTCCCGTCGCGCACAGACTGTGCCGCGACAGGACACCGCTGTACGCTATGCAGAACTGAACCATCAGCTCTTTCTTTGAATCATGAGCGATTAACGCTATATTCATATTTTATTAAGTCCTTTCTTCAATAAGCGGGAAATGAAAGCAACATTTCCCCGGTTTACGAGGATTTTGTTTCAAGTTTTCATTAAGTCCTTCCTTCAATAAGCGGGAAATGAAATCATTGTTTCGGTTTTACCGAAACTACCCGCAAAGCGGGTGTTAAACACCTTACGTTTGAATACGTAATTTTATTATAGCACAAAACTTTCCGGTTTTAAATAGAAAAATGAAAATAATTAATAAATTTGTGAAATCATTAGATTTTACGCAGAATTAATTGTGCATAATTTACAAACATCTTTATCCGCCCATAATCCTTGCTGCCTTTTCATCGTCCCAGCGTTTCCACGGGGAAATAATTATGCCGTTCTCGTCAATGTCGGGCTCGTAAGCGTCGTAGAAATACGAGTCGATAATATTGCGCACTAAGTTGCGGCTGAACTCGCTGTTCTCGATGACGACAGCGAAAGCGATTTCCGGGTCGTCCTCGGGATAATAGCCCATTATAACCGAGTTGTACGTATCGTTTGCGGCTTGCGGCGTGCCGGTTTTGACCGCCGCTACGCTCGGCAGGTACGCAAACTGCGACGAAACGCCGACAGGCCATGTTATGAAGTCGGAAACAGACACCATGCCGTCGTGGGTCGCCGTCCACACATCGTCGCGGTCGGCGCCGAAGATGTTTGCTATCTGCGGCTCGGTTTTGTAGATTAACTCCGTAAAGTCGTAGTTCCAGACCGAATCCACCAGATAGGGCCTGTAACGCACTCCGTGATTTGCAATAGTCGCCGCCGCAACCGCGAGATGCAGCGGGGTAATCAGCGTTTCGGACTGCCCGATAGCCGCCTGAATAGTATCGCCGGCGGTCAGTGGGAAGCCGAGCAGCTGCTCGTAAATCTCGGGCGTGGTCATTCTGCCGGCGGGCCCGCCTGTCTCGAGCCCCAGGTTTACGCCGATGCCGAGCGCGTTCGTGGTTTCAACCAGCGCGTCTATGCCCATACGCCTGCCTATATCATAGTAGTAGATGTTGCAGGACAGGCGCAGCGCGTTAATCACGTTAACCCCGCCGTGACCGCCGCGGTTATGGCAGTGCGGGTGATAATCGGGGAAGAATGTATACGTCCCGCCGCACGCAACGGTGGTGTTGCGCGCGACTATATTGTTATAAAGCCCCGCAACAGACGTAATCGGCTTGAACGAAGAGCCCGGGCGGTAGAGTCCCGATGTCGCACGGTTGAGCAGGGGAGTGAGCTCTGCGTTGAGCACTGCCTCATAATTCGTGACGTAATCATTTATGTCGTAGGTCGGATAATTCGCGAGTCCGAGCACTCTGCCGGTCTTCACTTCAATCACGGCGACCGCGCCGCCCTCGGAATTCAGCCCGCGCCAGTTGAACGTTTCGTTCTTATATGTTTGGTCAAGCGTGCGCAGCCAGTAGATGTGGTTTTGAAGCATTTCCTGCAAGTCGGCTTGAAACCTTGAGTCTATGGTTAGGCGGACGCTGTTCCCGGGGCGCGCAGAAACGTTGATTTCATCGGAAACTGCAACTCCCTGCATATTGCGCACTATTGTGCGCGTGCCGTTTTCACCGCGGAGTATGCTTTCCATTGAGAATTCGATACCCGTCTTGCCAATCGTGTCGTTAAGGCTGTAGCCGTGCTCGCGCAGCTCCGCGAATTCTTCCGCTGAAATGCGCCCGATTGCTCCCCTTGTATGCGCCATAACATCGCCGCTCAGATAAATCCTCATGGGCTCTTCGATAATATCGACGCCGGGAAGACCCATGCCTCTTTCCTTGAGAGCGACGAGCGTTTCAAAAGAAATATCCTCGGCAAGTGTGAACCTGTTTGCAAACGAGAAGTCGCGCAGCCGCATTTCATAACGTACGCCCGCGACGGCGCGTCCGGCTTCCGCGTCGTAATCACCGCTTATATTATAGTTTTCAAATATCGCCTTAATGCAGTTTTCAACAGAAGCGTCAATATTTACGCCGATACTGCGCTTAAAGCTTTCAAGCTCACTCTCTTTCACATTTAAAAATTCAAACGGCGCAGCCATCGTAATCGGCACGCTGTCATGCCATTCCTCGCCGTGCTCCGCGAGTATTGAAAGCGTTCGGCTTATTACCTCGTTCTCCTCGCCGAACGGGAAGAACGCCCGTTGAATAATCACTTTATATACAGTCTGATTGCCGTTAAGCAGCCGCCCCTCGGAATCCGTCACCTGCCCTCTTGCCGCCTGAATAGACTGGTTAGCCGTGAAGCTACGCTGGGTTTGCGCGGAATAATAAGCACCGTCAACTATTTGTATTTTCATGAGCGTCGCCACGCCGATAAACCCGAAAACCAGCATTACTCCTATCAACACCGAAAATCGGATAACAAAATTTAATTTTTCAAGCTTTTTGTCGCCCGGAAATTTAGGAGTTCTTATAAAATCAGGAAGATTCATATTTTCAATAAGTCCTTTCTTCACAAAAATGAAATGAAAACAACGTTTTCCCCGATTCAATTGTGTTTATTTTCAAACTTCTTATGAGCCCTTTCTTCACAAAAGTGAAATGAAAACAACGTTTTCCCCGATTCAATTGTGTTTATTCTCAAACTTCTTATAAGTTCTTTTTTCACCGGCGCAGCGTCTAAAATGCGTTTGCCCGGTTTAGCAGGTTTTGCTATCAGGAGGCTGGGCTTCTGCATTATCATTAATCTCTAAGAGCTGCGCACTCTCTTTTTCGCTGAACTTCAGAGAAATTGCCCGTATCAGAAAATATACAGCGGGCGACAGCACGATTGCCGCCAGATACGAGGGTATAATATACATTATTAAAATGACTCCCGAATTAGGCTCGTCCCAGATGATATACTTGAAGAAGTACTCCATGAACGCCATTATTATGCATGTTGCCGTTACGAGCCACAGGTGATTTATGAAGTTTGGGCGGATTAAATTCATCACCAGCAGGGAAGCGGCGAGCGCCGAGGGCATAAGCCAAATGCTCGACATCCCGAACAGGTTACCGCACGCCGCGTCAATCATCAGCCCGCAAAACGCGCCGAACAGCGAGCCCGCGACCTCACGCTCGAACATAGCGACGGCTATTGCAAGCGGAATCATCAGCAGCGGCTGCCATCGGAGGAAAAATCCTCCGGTCATAAGCATATAGAAGAATACTGCAACCCCGAAGTAACACAGGCGGCGTAAAAAGTCTTTTTTATCCCGCCGCTGCGCCAAACCCCTCGGCCTGAAGCCTGAACCCTCTCTCACGGCAACACCCCCTGACCCTCAAAAGAAGTGATAACGAACACGTCGGTAACGCGCATTACATCTTCCGACGGCTCAATCAGCGCATGGAACGAAAGCCCGTTATCGGCGGGGAAAACCTCCGTTACCGTACCTACAATCAAGCCCGCAGGATATACGCTCCCGCCCGAGGTAACTATGATGTCGCCCGCTGCGATGCCGCTGTTTTTTTCTATATACTGCATAAGGCATAAACGGTCGGCAGAATACAGAAAGTCGTTTTCGATGATTCCGGCGATACCTGCCGGCGTTCTGACGCCTATGTTTATTTCGGTTGATAAAACAGTTCTCACCCTTGAATAAGTAGGGGCGGCTTCCGAGATTATCCCGACCAATCCTATGGCGGTGATTACAGGGTCGTTTGCTTTTATGCCGTGGTTTGAGCCTCTGTTAATCGTAAAGTTCCCCGAAACGCTCACGGCGTCGCGTGCAATTACTGCTGCAGGCAGAGAAAGCGAAAGGTCTTCGCGTTCGTCGGTAATCCCGAGCATTTCATAAAGGCGGTGATTCTCCTCTATCAAGGCTTCTTTATTTATAATAAGCTCGTGCATTTCCGAAAGCCGGCGGCGGAGCTCATCGTTTTCTTCCTTGTATCTGTCGGCGTTTATGAGCTTGTCAAGAGTGCCGCTGACCCAATTTGATATGGAAGTCGCCGCGTATGAAAAAGGCCGCGTGACGGTTCGCAGTATAGCTTCGGGGACATTGGCGGTACCCGAGTTCATCGCCGCGTGAAGCATAAGCCCGAAAAGCAGCGCGAAGACGCAAAGAAGAACCTTGAATCTTACGCTCTTTATGAAGTCTTTCAAACTCACGACCCCCTAACGGACAATTTACAATTGACAATGAACAATGTACAAAAACATACATTGTTCACTGTTCATTGTTCATTGTTAATTATTCAATACCTTGCGTCGTCCTCATTAAGCACGTCTAACAGCTTGTCGATATTCTCAAGCACTTTGCCCGTACCCTCCGCTACGCAGTCAATAGGGCGCTCCGCAATTTTCACCGGCATTCCCGTTTCTGCATGAATCAGCAGGTCTAAGCCTTTCAGGTTTGCGCCGCCGCCCGCAAGCATAATCCCCATGTCAATAATGTCCGAGGCGAGTTCGGGCGGGGTCTTTTCAAGTGTTACCTTGACCGCCTCGACGACGTGGCTCAGCGGCTCATGAAGAGCCTCGCGGATTTCCTCGCTTGTGACCGTGATGTTCTCCGGTAAGCCGTTAAGAAGATTGCGTCCTTTTATATCCATGACAGGTTCGTTGTCGGAAAGTGGGAACGCGGAACCTATGCCGATTTTAAGATTCTCAGCCGTGCGCTCGCCGATGAGAAGATTATATTTTTTCTTAATATAGTTGATTATAGACGAGTCAAACTCGTCGCCCGCGACCCTGACCGATTTCGATGTTACAATGCCCCCCAGCGATATAACCGCAACCTCGGTGGTGCCGCCGCCTATATCAACTATCATGCTGCCGGTAGGCTCCGCGACGGGCAGCCCTGCGCCGATTGCCGCCGCCATGGGCTCTTCTATGATGGAAACGCGCTTTGCGCCTGCGTTTTGAGTAGCTTCCTTAACCGCTCTTCGCTCAACGGCGGTAACGCCTGACGGTATGCAGATAATAACTCTCGGACGTGCAAAAGAACGTCCTTTCATCGCTTTTTTGATAAACGCCTGAAGCATGCTCGTAGTCATGTCGAAGTCGGCGATTACGCCGTCCTTGAGCGGCCGTACCGCCACGATTGAGCCCGGGGTTCTGCCGATTACATCTTTTGCCTCCTGACCCACATAACGCACTCTGTCATGCTTTACATCCACAGCCACCACGCTCGGCTCGCGTATGATTACACCCTTGCCCCTCATGTAAACCAGCGTGTTAGCTGTTCCTAAATCAATTCCAATGTCCTTCGAAAACATTTTTAGTAAGTCCCTTTCTCTCAAGTGCTGTTAAAAACAACGTTTTCCCCGTTTCACGAGGTTTTATTTTAAACCGTTGCTATTTTTTAAGTTTCATTTTTATAGTATAACACAAATTGGTAAAAATTACAACAACTTTTTAAAATCTCTTAAAATAATGATGACGGCGAACTTAACATAGATATAATCGTTTAACTTAAAAAGCATGGAATACTTTTTAAGTTCGATGCGCTTTGCGCATCGGTCGGTTCTGCCGGCAAACGCCGTATGAAACCGTAACTTCCGCGCCCGTGGCGCGGTATTCGCTCAACGGGCGAATGTAAGAAACAGCAAAACTGTTTCTTAAGTTAAACGATTATAAGTGCAGAGCTCAAGCTTGCTAATTCTTTCCTGTAGAGCCGAAGCCTCCCTGTCCGCGTCCCGTTTCCGAAAGGTTTTCTTCGGTAATAAACTTTGCGCCGCACACGGGGAGAATCACAAGCTGCGCGATTCTGTCGCCGTTTTTAATAACGAAATTGTCGGCGCTGTGATTGATAACGGCAACTTTTAGTTCGCCGCGGTAGTCGCTGTCAATAACGCCGACGCAGTTCGACAGGGAGATGCCGTGCTTTGATGCAAGAGAGCTGCGCGGGAACACGAATCCGCCGTAATTTTCAGGGATTTCGAGCATGAGGCCTGTCGGGATAAGCACACGTTCACCGGGCTTTAGTAAAACATCGGTTTTAACATACGCGTAAATATCGGCGCCCGCGCTCCCCGAAGTTGCACGGAAAGGCACCTCCACGTCTTCGCTTAGCTTTTTTACTTTGATGTTCATATTTTCGTTAAGTCCTTTCTCTCAAATGCTGTTAAAAACATTGTTTTCCCGATTCAACAGTTATTATTTTAAACATTTTATATTTTCCCGTATAATCCTCTTGTAAATCTTTCGCTCACCGGTTTCTCCCGCACTTTTTCGCCTGCAGCGAAGCGCACAACGCAAAAATCTGCCGGAACTTCGCTGCAGTTGTTTAAAACAAGCGGAACAGGATTTAACACTTCGACTTCGCCTAATCTGCAATAAGTCTGCAGTTTGTTTCCAAGCCTGTCCGTGAGCGAGTAACATCCCGATTTTCCGCAGAGCTTGTCGTCCCTGACGGGACAGCGCCGCATAATCATCAGCGGCAGACGACCGTAAGCCATGATTCCCGCCGGTATTTTACGTTCAAGCGTCATCATACTTTTAAAAGATAATTCAAGCGAAAAAATACCGTCAGCCAAACCAAGCTCTTCGTACTGCTTCTGAGCAAGGCTGTTGGTGATATTAAGGCGGAAGCCGCCGTGCGGGTTTAAACCCGCGCTTTTTATAAGCTCGATATGCCCCAAAGTATGAGCAAGCGCGCCTTTGAAGCCCGCTTGCTTCAATTTGCGCAATACTGCGGCAAATTGCGGCTCTTTCCCGCCCGGAAACACAGGAGGAACAGCGATAATCCGTCGCTTGCCTTGCGTTTTCGCACTGAGAAACTCCATGGGCGCGTATATGTACTCAAACGCGCTGATTGCAAGTGCCGCCGAAAGTTGTTCTCTTGTTGTTATTTCCGCGCGGTATTTCATAAAAACCACTGTATAAACGCCGTTTTATCCCCGCAGTTATAACCGCAGTTTTCATAGAACCGCAGCGTTGCCTCGTCTTTTCTGCCCGTCATAAGCATGATTTTGTAGCAGCCCAGAGCTGTTGCGATTTCTTTCGCGTAATCCAAAACCGCTTTCCCATAGCCCTTTTTACGGGCATCCGGGTGAGTGACGACGTTTTCGATTAATGCGTAAGGGCGCGCGCCGCGTGTTAAATTCGGGACGATTATAAGAACGCAGGTGGTGACCGGCTTGCCGTCGGCTTCGATTAACAGCACGCGATGATTCCTGTCGGACAAAATCTCGTCCCAGAGCGCAGTTATCCGCTCGTCAAGTTCGAGAATCGGGTCGGCCGGGTCGACGTTCAGGTGCCTGTAAAGCTCAAGCAGAGCAGGAAGGTCAGGCTTTTGCGCTTCTCTTTTTGTCATGTTTTCACCATGTCCTTTCTACACCAACAAGGAATGAGGAGTTTCGTTTTCCCCGATTTATTACTGTTTGTTTCAATATTATTCTCCTTAAAATAATTAAAAACAATTTTTGCATGCTGTGCGTCCGCGCGGAATTTGCTCCCATGCTCCTGAATTAATATCTCTCGACCTTGCAAGCGAACGGCAGCCGTTTGTTGAATGGTAGACAGTTCCGTTCGGAACCCAATAATATGTGGAGGTTATGGCAATATTTTGAGTTGATGTAGTGGATGTTGTGATTGTTGTAGTCGTAACTGCTGGTGCGGATATAGGTTCCGGCGGCGTAGGTGGCGGTGTTGCCGGTAAACCTGCAATTATTCGTAAAATCATAAGCGCATCAAAGGAAGTAATTATGTTATCATTGTTTAAATCAAGTCTGCTTGTTTGCTCCGCAGTCAAAATTATCAACCCTGCAGTTGCTCTTAAAGCCATCAGCGCGTCTTCAGTGGTAAATGCGTCTGCAGAAACTCTTGATGATAATGATAATATCATTGTAATGCAAAGAAAGAATATAACAACTTTTTTCATTTTAAAATTCCCCTAAGATATTTTAAATTATAACAACGGTGCAAAAACCTGCAGCAGCGAGCAAAGCAGCCGCCGTCCGTACGGCGTATCTTCTATTTGCTCCCATGTGACCCTGCGTGACTGTATGAGCGAATTCTCGAACGAGCTCTTCGCCTGCAGAACCGCTTTTGAACCGTATAGCCACACGCCGTTCTCAAAATGCAGGTAAAAGCTGCGGTAATCGAAGTTCGCGGTACCGACGATTGCTTTTTCATCGTCGGAAATTATAGTTTTGTTGTGAATAAATCCGGGCGTGAACTCATAAATCTCAACGCCCGCTTCAATCAAATCCTTATAATTTGACTGCGTCATGTAATAAATCAACTTTTTATCGGGTGTGCCGGGTGTGATGATTTTAACGTCAATCCCGCTTTTCGCCGCGCGGATGAGCGCCGATGAAACATTGCGGTCGATAATTAAATAAGGCGCGTTAATGTAAACGTACCTGGTGGCGTTCGCGATTATGTTGATGTATGCGTTCTCGCATATAAGCTCCTGTATCAGCGGCTCGTCCGAGAAAGGAATCACGCAGCCGTCATGATTAGCGCGGAAATCAACCATGTAATCGGCGTAGTCCGGCGGCTCGGCTGTTGTGAACGTCCACATTTGCAAAAACATAATTGTCATGCGGTTCACTGCGTCACCGCGCAGCATAACGCCGCTGTCCTGCCAGTGACCGAGGCGGTCGTTAATACCGATATACTCGTCGGCTATGTTGATTCCGCCCGTGAAAGCGGCCTTCCCGTCAATAATGCAGATTTTACGGTGGTCGCGGTAGTTGAGAAATTTGTCGAGGGAGGGCTTGTAGGGGTTAAAGACAGCCACTTTAAAGCCGAGTTTGCGCAGCTCCTGTTGAAACGCGGGCGCAACGCCGCTGATTGCCGAGCCCATGTCGTCGTAGAGCACACGGATTTCAACGCCGGAGGTTTGCCTTTCGGCAAGAATGTGCTTGATTGTTTCCCACATCTCGCCCTCGTTTATAATGAAATACTCGATGAAGATGAACTTTTTCGCCTTTTTTAGCTCAAAAACCAGTTTCTCATAAAACACATTTCCGGGCGACAGGTACTCGGTCTCCGTAAACTCGAAGATGTCCGTGCGGGAGCTTTCCATAATGTAAAAAGCCTCCTTCGCAATGTGCGGGGTTTTTGCATTAATGCGGGCGAGAAGCTCATTGTTCACCGTAAAAAAACCGTCCGCGCTGTTGTAGGCAAGAGTAAGCTTTTTGGTGTTCTTTTTATTGAGGTGCGTACGCCCGAACATAATGTAAAAAAGCGCGCCGGCGACAGGAATCGCAAGCACGGGAACAATCCATGCGATTTTAAACATCGGGTTGTTGTTTCTGCTGATAATACCTATGACTATGATTATGTTCGACAACAAAAACAAAAAGAAAATCGGCATGACGAGCCATGATAAAAAAATCATGATTGAAGCTATCAGCGCGATTTCAACAAACATCAGCGCGCTGACCACAAAAGCTCTGCTCGTCAGTAGATTTAATATTCTTTTCACTTCGCCAAGTCCTTATCTTAAAAACGCATATGGGAACGCCGTTTCCTATTCAGCTGTTTTTATAAAATTTCTTGCCTGCTTTTTAATGCCGGGGCTTTAGCCGCAGATTGCTCATTTTTTTTCTGTGCGTATAAGACTTAATCACGAACTCGTAGATTTTTAAAATATCACGCGCCATGTTCGCGGAGCCCGTGTTGATTACTGAGTTACGCGCGGATTCGCCGAATTTTATAAATTCATCGCGCGGCATGTCGCGTATTCTTTTGCACAGCTCGTACATCTCCGCGCCGCTGCTGAAACTGTAGCCGCTCACGCCTTCTGCGACCTGCCCGGCGTTCAGCTCGTCTTTAATATGCAGAACCGGCAGCTTCATGCACATCGCCTCAAGCATTGAAATCGAGTGGTTTTCGGTGAGCGAGGCGGTAAGATAAGCGTTGCAAGCCGCATAATAAGGCGGTAAATCAACATGCTCAACCCGTCCGGCAAGCGAAACAGTCGGAGCGTTTAAGCTTTCAATCTCGTTCAAATGCTGCTCATAAAAAGGCCCATCGCCGATAATGAGAAGCTTTAAATTATCGGCGGTTTTTACATGCTCCGCCCAGTTTTTAATCAGCCACGAGATGTTTTTTTCCTTGCCGAGCCGCCCGCAAAAACAGAAAACTGTGTCGGTTTCCGAAAAACCGAATTGCCCGCGAATCGTTTCCCGTGCGTCTGCGTCAACATGAGCGGGGTCGAAAATGTCTGTTTCCGCTGTGTTCGGGATTACATTGACGCTCTTTTTAACGCCGCATTTCTTGAAAAACTCCTCGACTTTTCTGGACGGCCCGATGAGTGCGCCTGCCTGATTTGCGAGCGCTTTTGCATATTTATGCGTCGCGGCGGTGATGAATTTGCAAAAGTATTTATTCGCGACATAATAAACATAATCGTCGTACATGGTATGCAGAGTGTAAACCAGCGGAACTTTCAGAATCTTTGCAATAAGAAGCCCGGACATGCCTATGCCGAACTCGTTGTGAATGTGGATTATATCGGGTTTAAAAGCGCGTAGATACCTGAGCCTTTTCGCGCTTATCGGCGAAGCGACATCATAGTTATAAATCT
>WRCY01000024.1 GCA_009783695.1 Oscillospiraceae bacterium | reverse complement strand
TCGATATTTGAGAGTTCATTTTACCACTTTATTTGACTTTTTGTAATTCACTTTCTCGGTTTTATACTTATTTATCGTGCGTTTTTAGCTTTGATTTTTAAGTGTCTTTCGAGAAAATTAACATAACCCTGGGACTTAATTATATCGAATTTAACATAGAATGAAAACCGATAATAGTATAGTTTATTTTCGTGCGTTAGAAAGAAAGATAAATCCGCAAGCCTTAGCCTGCGGATTTATCTTTGTTATTTGATTTGTCCTCTGTTTCATGCGGATGATTGTTTTTCTGCCGTGTAAAATAATAAGTGAATACCATCGTAACAATAGGTAAAAAGTGCTCATTTTGCAACCTTTCATTATAAGTAAGGTAGCATAGTGTAATGGTTAACGAGAGTGTTATGATGCTTTTTAAGCTAAATAATTCATACAGTTGGTTTTTCATCTTTATCCCCTTACAAGAAATATCCGGCAAATAAACCAAGTAATAATGTGACAAAACCAGTGATTATTGTCGTTATAATGAGTTCCATCCGCTTTGCGGGTTTAATTTCAAGTGCACCGATTCTCTCTCCCTGCTTATACTGCCTTTCTTCAATATCAGTTACCCGCTTGTCCATTGTTTTTGTTAAGTGTTCCACTTCTTTTGCATAAATTGCAACATTTTTTGATAACTCAAAAACTCCGTTGATAATACATTCATTATCAGACAGTTTCTTTTCGGACACTTGTATTTTTTCTGTCAATACATCCACTCTGCCGGATAATTTCTCTATTAAAACACTCTGCTCCCTTGTTATATTTGACAAAGTGTTAAGCTGGTCTAATATTTGCTTTTCTTCCATAATAACACTCCTTCCTTCAATTAATATATTCATTATACATAATTATCCGAAGAAGTAAAACCGACTACAACATAGTTTAATTTCGGACTGGTATTATAATCACTCTTTAAATTCCGACGAGTTTTAACAATTGTAACTAAAATGTAACTTGCAAAAATTAATAATATGGTATATAATGTAAAATATACAAAATGAAAAGGAGACATATCAATGAAACTTAATTTGTTCTTAATTTCCGCGATTGTATTCGTTCTTGCACTTGGGGGATGTACAGAACAGGACGATGCCGTAATCCTCCCTCCGCAAATCCCGGTTGAAAGCGAACCCGAATACCCGCCGGAAGATGTTGTTAATGACGAAACGGAGGACGCGGAAGAGGAGTCACCTGAGCAGACTTTTGAAACTTATGATGAGATTGAGCAGGATAACGAAACACATGAATTAGTTGCAGAACCATTAACACTTCATTTAAACAGGGATTTAACAGCAGAAGATATAGAAGATTTAATGTTTTATACAGAAATTGAAATATGGATAGAAGCAGAGGGAATTGACATCTCATTATTATCTGAACTTAAAAATCTTGAAAATTTAACGCTGTATCAAAACCGTGCGCCCGGACTTCTCGGAGATTGGTATCATTATTATATTTCTGACTTTTCGTTTTTAAACGGCATGAATTTACGAGTTTTGAAATTAGATTGCAGCGGATTTGAAGTCTTATTAAATGAAATAGAGCTTGAAAATCTCGAAGAACTCGATTTATACTATGCATATATTAATGACGAAGAAGAGATAACAGCGTTTCCGAATTTAAGAAAATTAAGAGTTTGGTTTTCCAACATGAAATCAATAGATCCGCTTTGCGGCTTGAATTTAGAATATCTTTACATCAATGCCTGTGGATTTGAAGATGTTAATTTAAATGGATTGAACAGAATAACCACATTAGAAGAATTAATAATTTATTATGGTAAAAATATAGAATTAACAAATCTCAGCGATTTAATAAATTTACGAAAATTGGTTTTACACACTGTAAGAATAGAATTTGTAAATGAAATTATTTTTGATTTACCATGGCTTGAAGTATTAGGGATAAATCCTCTAAATGCATCTTTGGAAGAAGCAGAAAATTGTCTTGAAAGGTATATGGAAATAAATCCAAGCGGCTTTATTAGTTTTACGTCAGATTAGAGTAAAAAACGCCCGATTTTAATATCGGGCGTTTTCATGTAATTAATCAAATTGAACAAAACCTTGGAAAATGGGTTCTTCTTCATAAGCAGTACCACCGCTATACTGCGCTATAAAGTCTGCGTAGATTTTTGTGTGAATCGTTCCGGTGCCTCTGCTATCATTACTGTCCGAAAAATAAACCCAGGTTACACCGTTAATCTTTTCCACGCGCTCGATATATTGAACATGACCATAATAACCTGTGGCATTTGAAATATCAACATAGAATAAAAAGCTTGCTATACTGTTGCTTTTAATGTTATCCTCGGTACAATCCGAGCTTTTTATTACCTTAATATCTCTTTTAGTTGTTTCATCAATATCAATTGTTTCGTCAGAATTTAATGTTGCAATACTGGCTTGTGATTTTATATTTTTTATCCACCACCCGCCACTACCTTTGTATGTTTCGCCATCGATTCCCACTTTGCTGTTAAAATCTACTTTTATGCCGTGAACTTCGCCGACGCGGCCGATAGCATACCATGCACACTGGGGAGACCAGCTTCCGGTAAAAGCACGGCTGTACCAGCCTGTTTCCGTACTAAAGAATTGACTGTTAGCAAGTATTCCGCCTTCATCTACAACCTTAACCTTGCAAACATCAGAAAGTTGCCGCCCCCTGCTACCAGGAAATTCAGTTATTACAGCACGTACTTCCGCTTCTCCGGCAGCTCCGTCGGCATATACAGTAACACCTTCATGATTTCCCGAAAGCATTATGATTTTATTATCGCCGGAGCGTATATTCCATGATACATTATTCTTGTTTGCTGCATTACTTGGTTTTACATTAGCTTTTAAATATCCTTTAGTACCAACAATTAAACCTAAAGATTTTTGTATTTCCATTGACATGATAATTTTCCTCCTATTTCAGACAAGGAAACACTTGTCACTCGAATTGGCGTCGAAGATACCTTAACATTAACGTTACATTCAGCAATATTTTTAGAATCCCATTGGGATGTTGCCCTTACTACCGCAGAACCAACAGCATCGGCGGTGATTGTTACTTCTGAGTTAGACCTATTTGATAAACTCACAATATTTGCACCTTATTTAAGCTGTTTTTTCATCATTAACAGGATATGTCCACTGCTTTGCCGGGCAGTAATGGCAATTTAAATTGTATGACTGTATGGGATAAACCGTTAGTAAATTCATGTTTCGCTTCCCGCCTCCTTTACCGCTTCTATTGTAACTGCACATTCAGCACCTATAGCGCAGTTTTGCACGGATATGGCTCTTATTATTACAGTACCGGCAGCTACGGCACGCACTCTGTCACCGTTCTCAAACCGGACAAGGTCAGAGCCTGCCTTTATAGCCCATACTACACTTCTATTTGCAGCATTGCACGGGAGAACCGCTGCTTCTAAAACAAATATATCCCCAATATTTACGGTACGTATGGTTTTGGGAATTGTTACGCCTTTAACCGGAATTGACATGATTTATTCCTCGCTTAGTATTCTTTATAAAATGTTTCACACTTGGTGGTTTAATAAAATTATACAAGCAACGCGCAATAATGAAAACCGGCAATAGTATAGTTTATTTTCGTGCCATATAGAAATTTACATAATATGCTTAAACATCTGATTAAAGGCTTTTGCGTGTTTTCGGACAAATTAAATTAACCCGCTTGAACTTCAAATTCAGGCGGGATTTTCTTTTTCTCACACCTTGCAAACTTTGGCATATAATGTAAAAGAATGTCAAAAAACAAAAAATTATTAAAGAAAGGACTTACATCATGTTTGGAAGATGCAATTTCTGCAACTTGTTCGGAGTCGGCGGCAATTTCAATAACCGCAACAGAGGCTGCTTTTGCTGCTGCCGTTTCTGCCGCTGCCTGCAACGTTGCCTGTGCGGCGAAAACCGCCAATTCCTGCGCGGCGAAGGCGAGTTCCTGAACGGTGAAAATGACAACTGTTGCTGCTAAGCAACGCGGCAATTCCATGCAAAACAAAATTGCTGCTAAAAAAGACGGCTAAGCCGTCTTTTTTATTGCAGTGTTTTTTCGTCTGAGCCCGAGCACCGGCCGCTCGCCGCCGAACAGCTGCCATTTCACCAGATTGTCAAGCTGGATTCCCACAAACGACAGGAAAAACCAGATAATGGTAAACCAAAGGCAAATCTGCCCCATGACGTTGAGCGGCAGATGCGAGTAGTCCCAGACGCCGATTTGCAGCCAGACGTTCAGAATTATACCGCAGAGGAACTCAAGCACTGTGATAATCGCCGCCCCGGCGGACATCCGCAGCAAAAGATGCATTTTTCTGCTGAGTGCGCCAATCAGCAGAAAGCAGAGCCCTCCTAATATAAACATGGACAGATGGGTGTCGCCGCCTTTAAAGACTACCTCTATTGCGCCATACACAAATCCGCCGATTAAAAACAGAAAAAAATACTTCATATTTTTATTAAGCCCTTTCTTCACAACGGGTAATGAAAACAACGTTTTCCCCGATTCGCAAGGATTTTATTCCAATCTTTAATACTCCTCGAATTAATTATTTTCTTTATTTTTGTCTTTCTTCGGGTCGTTATACATAAATAAAAGTAGTTTACAAAAACTATAAGAAAACAAAATGAGGTAATCATGAAAACTTTTATTTATATATTATTAATCTCGGTGTCCGCAGCCTCGTTTAACGCGCCCGCATACACGAATGAAAGCGTTAATGCTTACGTTTTAATCGAAGCGGAAACAGGGGAAATTCTCCTTTCCCATAACGAGAATGAGCAGTTTCCCATAACTTCCCTTGCCAAAATTATGACGCTGCTTATAATTGCGGAGGAGCTTGCGGCGGGAAACATTTCCTTTGCCGACTCCGTGCCCGCTCCGCCGGAGGTGATGGGCTTGAAAGCGCCGGTAATCTGGCTCGACCCGGGCGAGGTTTTCCCGCTCGGCGAGCTGGTCAAGGCTGTCGTCATGAGCTCCGCCAATGACGCAGTGCTCGCTCTTGCCGTTTATGCCGGCAGCAGCGCGCAAGAATTCACAAACCGCATGAACGCGCGCGCTGCCGAACTCGGCATGGCAAACACTTTTTTCGCCGACCCTGGCGGATTCAATGAGGATACCGTTTCGACCGCCCGCGATATCGCGATAATGACAGCTGCGCTTTTCAACGACGGACTGCATGAAATTTTGGACAAGGGCAGCTTCTTCACCACCCGCCTGTCCGAGGTCCGCAAAGGCACGGAACGCGAATCCCAGCTCGTCAACACGAACAGAATGGCGCAGTGGTATGACGGAATCCTGGGCGGAAAGGCGGGACACTCACGTTTTGCAGGGCTGTGCATTGCCAACTGTGCAGAGCGCGGTTCCATGCGGCTCGTCGCAGTTGTGCTCGGCTCGGCCGGCGAAGACGAGCGCGACGCTCTCTGCGAACAGCTTCTTGACTCCGGCTTTGCCGACTTTGAATACTTTGAGCCGGAAATAGATGCTTCCGGGTTTTCTCCTCTCACCGTCACCCGCGGCGTTGAAAAAGCCGTCGAGGTCGTCCCGTCGCTTCCCGTAAGGTTTATCTCGCACCGTGATGAGGCGGGGGAAGCCGTGTTTGAAGCCGCGCTGCCCGAAAACATCGAAGCTCCGATTGAGGAGGGGCAGGTTGTCGGCACGTTTACCGTACGGCTCGGTGATAAAATCGTCTTTGAGTGTGATTTAACCGCAGTTTGCGGCGTGGAGGAGCTGACATTCATAAAAAGTGCCGAATTTATGACGGAAAGGTTTTTCGGGTGTTGACGGGCGGACAGATTTATGTTATACTGGTAATATAAATATTTGGAGGGTTTTACCAAGATTGAAAACAAATGGTATTCAATCGGGGAAAATGAAACTTCTTATTCTTAGTTAGTGCAGAAAGGATATGATAAAACTCACAAATAATATAATATTGAGCCCGGGAAAACGAAACTTTTTATTCTTTGTTGGTGCAGAAAGGACATGATAAAACTCAGAAATAATATAGTATTGAGCCTGGGAAAACGAAACTTTTTATTCTTTGTTGGTGCAGAAAGGACATGATAAAATATGAAAACCAAAAGAATATTTGCGATTTTGCTTTCATCTATAATGATGCTCGGTTTAACAGCGTGTAATTCGTACAACGGCGAAGCTTCTGTTGTTCCCGAAACTCCCGAAGCCAGCGCAAACGGCGGTCTCGGCGGCTTACAGGACGACCCCCGGCCGGCAGAAGCTGACCCTGTGCCCTCTGCGGACAGATTCGACCTCTCGCTTACCCCCGACCAAAGCGGCGGCAACGGTACTTGGTGGGGCTGGATTTCCGACGGCACGGACAACGTTTATAACGGCGTTGACGCAAGCTCAATCCAAAACGCACGCTATATGGTTATTGAATTTAACGGCGAAGCTGATGCTGACGCTATGGCCGGCTTGGTTTGGCAAAGTGAAGCGGACTGGGGCTGGAACGAGAGCAGTAATTTCAAAATGGGAGAATTTATTGTCAGCGAAAACCTTATAGTCATGCCGCTTTATGAAATCATGGAGGATTTCAACGGCTTCCGTTTAGGCGAACTTCCGCAAGGGTTTATTAAAATCATTCTCAGATACGGCAACGAAAAAGATGACGCTTATGAAAATTATATTGAAAAGCTTGGCATAACGGCAATTTATTTGACAAATAACGCCCCCCAGCACACTCGTTAAACCACGGAAAGGACATGATAAAAATATGGCGGTTAAATTAATTGAAAAGTATTTGAGAGGCTTTGTAGGCGGGCACGAGCTTGCGGGGATTGAACCGCAGGTTATGCTCGCCCACAAGCAGCTTTCCGAGAAGACGGGCCTCGGCAGCGACTTTCTCGGCTGGGCAGACCTGCCCGCAAACTACGACAGAGCCGAGTTCGCGCGGATTAAAAAAGCCGCGGAAAAAATAAAGGCTGACAGTGAAGCGCTTATCGTCATCGGTATCGGCGGCTCTTACCTCGGCGCGCGGGCGGCGATTGAAGCGCTGCGCTCGCCGCTGTACAACTCGCTGAAGAAGCAAACACCGGAGATTTATTTCGCCGGCAACAGCATAAGCCCGACTTATCTGAACGAGGTTATTTCGCTGATTGAAAACCGCGACTTCTCGGTCAACATCATCTCGAAAAGCGGCACGACGACCGAGCCCGCGCTTGCTTTCCGCGTTTTCCGCGACCTGCTTGAGAAGAAGTATGGCGAGGACGGCGCCCGCGACAGAATTTACGCGACCACGGACGCAAGGCGCGGGACTTTAAAGGAACTGTCGGACAAGCAGGGTTACGAAACCTTCGTAATCGCAGACGATGTTGGCGGGCGGTTTTCAGTGCTTTCGGCGGTAGGGCTACTGCCGATTGCCTGCGCGGGCTGCGATATTGACGCGCTGATGAAAGGCGCTTTTGACGCCATGAACGAGTATTCCTCCCCCGACCTCGGCACAAACCCCTGCTACCGCTATGCCGCACTGCGTAATATCCTGTACCGTAAAGGCAGGAAAGCGGAGATGTTAGTTGCTTACGAGAACTCGCTAGCGATGATGAATGAGTGGTACAAGCAGCTGTTCGGCGAGAGCGAGGGCAAGGACAAAAAAGGCCTGCTGCCTGTTTCAGCTGTATTCAGCACGGATTTGCACTCGCTCGGGCAGTATATTCAGGACGGCTCGGAGCTGCTGTTTGAAACCGTGCTCGACATTAAAACTCCGCAGAAAGACTTCTTCATCGAGGAAGACCCCGAAAACGCGGACGGGCTCAATTTCTGTGCGAACAGAAACCTATCAGAAGTAAACCGCAGGGCATTCGAGGGGACGATTTTAGCGCATGTGCAGGGCGGCGTGCCGAATGTCGTGCTTGAAATACCCGCGCTTAACGAGTATGAACTGGGCTATCTGATTTTCTTCTTCGAGAAAGCCTGCGCAATTTCGGGCTACATACTCGGCGTGAACCCGTTTGACCAGCCCGGCGTTGAAAGCTACAAGAAGAACATGTTCGCGCTCCTCGGAAAAGCCGGGTTTGAAAAAGAACGCGCTGAACTTGAGAAGCTGTTAAACAGTTAAGGCGGGCTCATTATGGCATATGAAATTAAGGTTATACTCAATTGTCGGCGAACCAAATAGCTAAATCGGACACTTTAAAAGAAGCGTATGACGCAGTGATGGACGCCGCGTATGTAGAGGGTTTTCAATTGCCGACTTATGAGGATTGCCTCAAAAAACATAAAGAAAAATATAAGAAACCGGAATAAACATAAAAAACAGGAGGTACACCGCCATGGTGAAACTAATCCCCGGAAAACGCGGCTCCGGCAAGACAAAGCTGCTGATAGGCGCAATTCACGAAGCGCAGAAGAAGAGCAAGGGCAATGTTATGGCGATTCAGCTCGGCTCGTCCCTTAACCACGAAATCCATCGTAAAGTCCGCCTCGTCAACATCGAGGACTACAAAATTAAAGGCTACGACGATATGCATGGGTTTATCGCGGGGATGCTCGCATCAGACTACGACTGCACGGACATATTCGTCGACGGGCTGCTGCGAATCGTCGGCAGAGACCTGAACGAGGTCGGCGGACTGCTTGACAGAATCGCGGAAATCACCGACAATACCTGTGTTACATTCACCATATCGGCTGAAACGTGCGAAATGCCCGAAGCCGTGAAAAAATATTTGTAAAAAATTATTGACAATAAAATTTTTATGTGCTATACTATATTGCAGTGTCTGTAAAAATAAGGATAATTGTGCATTGTGCATTGTGCATTGTACTTTGTCAATTGTTCGTCCGGGAGGGATAAAGAAATGGCTGTACCAAAGAGGAAGGTTTCACGAACGCGCCGCGATAAAAGGCGTTCACAGGTGTGGAAGCTGTCCGCGCCCGCTTTTTCCCGCTGTACTAAATGCGGCGAGCTGAAAGCCCCGCACAGAGTATGCCGCTCATGCGGATTTTATAAGGGCAGGGAAATAATCGCGCAGGAAGAAGCGTAATATTAAACCATCTTTAGGACGCGGTAACGCGTCCTAAATTGTTAAGAACATGAAAATTATAAACGTAATCAAAAACTCCCCCGCCGGCAAAGCGGGAATCAAAGCCGGTTCGCGGCTTATTTCAATCAACGGACATGGGATTCACGACTGCCTTGATTATATGTTTTACGGCGACGACTTCGGGCTGGAGTTTGAAACATTTCTCATGGATAAGCAGCGGCACTGCAAAAACAAGTGTATTTTCTGCTTCATCGACCAGTTGCCTAAAAATATGCGGGAAACGCTGTACTTCAAGGACGACGACTCACGGCTGTCGTTCCTGCAGGGGAATTATATTTCACTCACAAACTTGACAGAGCGCGAAGTCAGGCGTATAATTAATATGAAGCTGTCCGTGAATGTTTCGGTTCATACGACGGACAAGGCGCTGCGCGTAAAAATGCTTGGGAATAAAAACGCGGGTGAAGCGTTAGAACATCTTTACAGAATAGCAAGGGCTAATACGCCGATTAATTGCCAAGTCGTAATCTGCCCCGGAGTCAACGACGGCGCGCACTTGGAGAAAACGCTCTCAGACCTTGCCTCGCTCGGCGTAAGCAGCATTGCCTGCGTTCCTGTCGGGCTTACGAAGTTCCGCAAGAATTTAACTCCGCTCGTGCCTTTTAATAAGGAATCCGCAAACGCCGCGCTTGAAATAATTGAAAAGCACGAAAACGTTTATGCCTCGGACGAGCTCTATCTGCTCGCCGAGCGCGAGCTGCCCGCTTTTGAGCAATACGGTGACTTTCCGCAGTACGAGAACGGCGTAGGAATGTTGCGGCTGTTAGAGCATGAATTCGGCGGTAAAAAGCTTAAAGCGAAACGCAAAAAATCAATCGCCACCGGCGTTTCCGCCGCGCCGTTTATTAAAAAGCTCGCAGGGGAAAGCGCGCAGGTCTATGCAATCAAAAACGATTTTTTCGGGCACAGCGTAACCGTCGCAGGGCTGATTACGGGCGGGGATTTAATCAAACAGCTTCTGCCGCATAGGGGCAGTCTTGGCGAAGAACTGCTGATACCGGCGACAATGTTAAGAGCCGGCGAAGATGTTTTTTTAGATGATGTGACTGTCGGCGACGTTGAAAAAGAACTCGGCGTGAAAGTCCGCGTTGTGGAGATAGACGGCGCGGCGCTTTATGGCGCGCTCACGGATTAAATCATCTTTATTATTCGCAGCAGCTTCACGCAGTCAATCATGCCCTGCAGATAAATCATTTTGTCGTCAATGCTGCCTTTCCGGTTGCCGAGCGCCTCGAAGTCGAGCATAAGCTTGCGGTCTTTACCGAGCAAATCCCTGATATGGTCAAATAATTTATCATATTTTTTATCGAGTTTTATATATTCGTTATCCGTTTTTCGGTTTTGCATGCCGAGCTCATATTGAGATTCTGCAAAGGCGTGTTTTAAGTTTTCTTCAAACTTTGACATTAAATTTTACTCCTTAAAAAATGGTTGAGTGGTTATATGGTTATACATATTATAATGGTTATTTGGTTCACTGTCAATAGATTAAATAAAATTTGTTAAATATTACTAAAATGGAGGTTAAAAATGGCAACAGATAAACCAAGATATTCAATAACTCTTGATGATGAACTGTTTGAGCAGGTGGAAAACTTTCGATTTGAAAACAGATTTCAAACAAGAAATCAAGCTACGGTTGAATTGATTAGATTAGGATTAGAAGTAATCAAAAATCAAGAAAAAAAGAAAAAATAAAGGAACTTTTTATGGCTGTTTCTTACAAAAAACTTTGGGTGCTTTTAGCTGAAAAAGAATTAAAAAGAACAGAATTAAGTGTATTGTGCGGTTTTAGTGCCGTTACATTGGCAAGGTTAGGTAAAAATGAAAATGTTTCTGTTGAAATTCTTGAAAAGATTTGCAAAGAATTAAAATGCAATATTGGCGACATTGTCGACTATGTTCCCGGGGAGGAAAGCTGATGGCACTCGCAGCAATCGTCGGACGCCCGAACGTGGGCAAGTCCACGCTTTTCAATAAGCTTACAGGCAGGCGCACGTCTATAGTTGACGACGCGCCCGGTATTACCCGCGACCGCATTTACGGCAAAGCCGACTGGCTCGGGCGGGAGTTCATGCTTGTTGACACGGGCGGGATTGAGGATTCAAAAGATGAAATAATGTCCGCAATGCGTGCGCAGGCGCAGCTTGCCATTGATACCGCTGATGTTATTATTTTCGTGACAGATATTAGAAGCGGCGTCACCGCCGGCGACAGCGAGGTTGCGGTTATCCTGCAAAAGAGCGGCAAGCCGGTCGTGCTTTGCGTGAACAAGTGCGACAATGTGGGCGAGAATCCGCCTGAGCTTTACGAGTTCTACAACTTAGGGCTCGGCGAGCCGCTGCCTGTTTCCTCGGTTCACGGGCACGGCACGGGAGATTTATTAGATGAGGTTATAAAGCATTTTACGCAGCCTGATATGGAAGCCGAGGATATTGATTCCGCCGTCACGGCGGTCGCAATCATCGGCAAGCCTAACGCCGGGAAGTCCTCGCTCGTCAACAAAATCGCAGGCGAAAACCGCGTCATTGTTTCGGAAATAGCGGGAACCACCCGCGACGCTATCGACACGCCTGTCGAGTTCAAAGGCGAGAAGTATATACTCATCGATACCGCGGGTCTGCGCCGTAAATCCAAGGTGCGCGCAGGCGAGAATGTCGAGAAGTACAGCGCGCTGCGCGCGTTCATGGCGGTTGACCGCGCTGATGTCTGTGTAATGATGATAGACGCTGAGGAAGGCTTCACCGAGCAGGACTCCAAGGTTGCGGGCTATACCCACGATAAGGGGAAAGCCAGTATTATTGCGATTAATAAGTGGGATTTAATCGAGAAGAACGACAAAACCATGCGGGAATTTACCGACAAGCTCGAAAAAGACTTCTCGTTCATGAAATATGCGCCGTTTGTGTTTATCTCGGCAAAAACGGGGCAGCGCATTGACAAGCTTTTCGAGTTGATTAAATACACGAGCGAGCAGAATGCCCGCCGTATTTCAACAGGGCTGCTCAACGATATGCTCGCGATTGCGACCGCGCGGGTTCAGCCGCCGACGGATAAGGGGAAAAGACTGAAGCTGTTTTATATAACGCAGGCAAGCGTAAAGCCGCCGACGTTCGTAGTTTTCTGCAACAGGATTGACCTGTTTCACTTCTCGTATCAGCGGTACATCGAAAACCAAATCCGCGAGACTTTCGGGATGGACGGCACGCCGATAGTGATAATTCCGCGCGAAAGAGGGGAATGACGGACAATTGACAATTGACAATTAACTAAGGAGAAAAGTTTGATGCTATACGTTTGTATTATTTTTGCAATAATAGCGCCGTATCTTATTTGCAGCATTAACCCTGCTATTATCGTAACAAAAATCAAAAGCGGCGAGGATATAAGAAAGCTCGGCTCGGGCGGCGCGGGGCTTACAAACGTGCTTCGTACACAAGGAAAAACAGCCGCCGTTATTGTGTTATTCGGCGATGTGCTTAAAGGTGTGGTTTCGATTCTGCTAATCAAATTATTCTGCCTCTTTTTTATGCCCGTTGAATCAATCGGAGATTCGTTCCCTTTTAATGAGTTTTTTACTTTTCTATGCTTATGGATTGCCTCATTGTCGGCAGTTTTAGGGCACTGCTTCCCGCTTTATTACAAGTTCAGAGGCGGAAAAGCGGTACTTGTCACGGTCGCGACGGGACTTATAATAAACTGGCTCGCGGCGTTATCCGCGCTGATTGTGTTCATAATAATAGTAGCGCTTACCCGTTATGTTTCGCTCGGCAGTATTATTGCGGCTGCTTTGTACCCTGTTTGCGTATGGCTTATCGATGTTTATGTGCGGTATAGCCCCAACTTGTACATAGGCGTGATTTTCACTTTGATAATAGCAGTAATTCTGATTTTCATGCACAGGCAGAACATAAGACGGCTTATTAATAAAAACGAGAAGAAGCTCGGACAGAGCGAGAGAAGACAACAAAGACTATATAATCATTTGTACGGAATCGGGGAAAACGACAATGATTAATTAAATTTATAAAAGAAAGGACTATATTAAAAACATGGCTAAAATAGCGGTTTTAGGTTGCGGGTTCGGGGCGGCTTTGGCGGCGTTATGGTGTAAAAGCGGACACAACGTCACCGCCTGGACGGCATTTAAAGACGAAATCGACGCAATCAGGCGCGACGGTGAGAACAGAAAGCTTCTCCCCGGAGTAAAGCTGCCGCCGGAGATTAACTTCACGGCGGACATCAGCGCTATTCAGGGCTGTGAAATATTAGTGCTTGCCATCCCCTCGGAGTTCGTGCGTGAAACCGCACAGAAAGCCGCGCGGTTCATAACGCCGGAAACAATCCTGCTCAGCGTCGGAAAAGGCTTCGAGCGCGGTACGTTGAAGCGGCAGTCCGAGGTTATCAGCGAGATTCTCCCTTGTAATCCGATTGCGGTACTGACCGGCCCCTGCCACGCGGAGGAGGTCGGGCGAGGCGTGCCGACGACCGTGGTCTGCGCCTGCAACTGCGGCTTCCGGGCCTCGGCGTATTATATTCAAGACACGCTGCAGACAGAAAGCCTGCGGATTTACCTTTCCGACGATGTTATCGGCTGCGAGCTCGGCGGCGCGCTGAAGAACACGATTGCGCTCTGCTGCGGAATCGCGCTCGGCATGGGGTTCGGAAACAACACAATAGCCGCGATTATGACTCGCGGTCTGGCGGAAATAACAAGACTCAGCGTCGCGCTCGGCGCGCGCTGGCAGACGTTTACGGGGCTTGCAGGAATCGGCGATTTAATCGTCACCTGCACCTCGGAGCTTTCCCGGAATCACCGCGCCGGCAAGCTTATCGGCGGCGGGCTGAGCGCCCCGGAAACCGTGGAAAAAGTCGGTACCGTCGAGGGCTACGGCAGTGCGCGCTCGGCGATGGCGCTCGCTGAAATGCACAATGTTGAAGTGCCTATAATTGAACAGCTGTGCAAAATTCTGTTCGGAAGCATAAAACCCGAAGAAGCGCTGAAAACGCTGATGAACCGCCCTGCAACCCATGAAAAGGAAGCGTACTGGGACTGCTGCGAGAATTAATCTACCCCAAAAATTCCTCCAGCGACGAAAACGGCTCCGACGTATACTCCAGTCTGTAATCCCCGTCGCCTGTGCTTTCAATGTACACGTTAACAATCAAAAGCTGCTTCTCAAGCATTGTTCTTGAAAAGATATTGTTTGTAGCTATGTTATAAGTATATTTAAGCGTCACCGTGCCCGTACCCGCGACATGGAACGAATAATCCAGTATGTCGCCGAGCCCGACCGCCATGGAGCGTCCGTCCTCGCTTTTTACCGGCGTCCCCGGGAACATTCCGGGTTCATTTTTAGCTATGTGAAACTCCTCGCCCAGCAGATAAATCTGCGGCCCGTCAGTCGTTACTTCAAGATACAGGTCTTTGATTTTAAAGTTAAAGCTTGTCTGCCCTATCGCGGATTCCTGGTTTATACTCACGGAAAGAACGTAAAAATCATCGCCGTCGCCGTAAACGCTCAACAGACTATTATCCGCGCTCGCGCTGAAGTTGCCGTAGGAATCGGGGTACACGCTGTAATAAAAAGCGAGATAAAGCTCGGGTTCGCCGGAGTTCAGCGCCCACCCTGCAAACTCCTCCTCCGTAAACTCCGCATTAATAAGCAGCGGCTCAACCCTCCCGCGGAAAGCGTCGACATCAACATTGGAATTATAGAGCCTGCGCAGCACATACTCCCTGTCATGGCTTCTGAGCTCCCAGACAGCACCCACGTATGCAATATCGCTCACCCTGTATTCAAGAAAAGTATACAGCCCGACTATGGCGATTACCGCCACAATCAGCAGAATAAATACAGTTCTTCTCATATTTTAATTTAATCCTTTCTCCACTAAAGCAATACGGAAGTATAGTTTCCCGGGTTTAGAAATTTTTATATTAAATTCTTTTAAATACAATATAAGTTTATGTCCCATGCCGGAACATACTCATGCCTGCGCAGGTACATCTTGTACCTGCTGTTCATTTTTTTAAGCAGAAGCGGCAGTTCAAGCAAATCCCCGGTACGGTGATAAAGCGAAACAATCAGCTTCGGCTTATGCTTCCTCAGCGTCGCCGCCGCGCCCTCAAGCGCGGGTTTTTCACAGCCCTCGACGTCTATTTTAATCAGCGTGGGCACATCCCCTTTTTTCTCGCAGAAAGTATCGGCTTTAATCGTTTTGATTTTCTTATCCTTTGTCAGCGCGCCGAGAATTGACGATTGCCTGCCTGCAGCACTTGAGAAGCTTTCTTCACCGTCCTTATCATAAACAGCGGCGTTAACCGCCTCAAGCTTCACCGGCTCGATTAAGTAGTGCCTGCGCCGAAGCTTGCAAAAGCTGCGGAAGTCCGGTTCAAACGCATAAATCTTATTGTAGCTCCCGCCTGTATATTCGGCAAACTCCTGCGCCGTATCGCCATCATAAGCGCCGAAATCGAAGAAAATCTCGCTTTCGTCGCGCTTTATGTTAAGCAAATCCAGCGCGTCCTCGCGTGCGGAAACCGTTGCGCAAAGCGGTTCGATTTTGCCGCTGATTTTATAGTCAATCAATCGGTCAAACACTTCCCTCGACTGCTCGTCCGCAAAAAGCCCGCGGACTTCCTTGATTCTGCCGAAATTTTCAACCACATACTTCTCATCGAACAACGTTTCAAGCACATCGCCGTAAACGGGAACATCAGGCGCATAAACCTCATGCCGCTCTGCGAGCCTGTATATTTTCTCGAGCACATCGGGGCGGTTTGTCCCGAAAGCGACAAGGATTATAAAATCACTGTACTCTTTTTCTATATCGGCGAGCTTTTTCACCTCGAAACCGCGGAAGCTGTGCCCCCTCACAAACTCATCGCTCGCCATGAACGCCGCCGGCTCGAGCCCCCGTGCTTCCATGACGGCGAGGATTTTATCCGCGCCGTTGCCCATGCCGTAGATAATTACCGGCTTTTTCGGGTCTGACTGGGCGTTTTCTTCTAAGTATTGCCAGAGACTTACAGTTTCGGTGAACATAAAATCGCTCCTGCTTTATATATAAACATAATTACAATTGCCTGCGGCAATTGCGGCGGTAAAACCGCCGACGGCGCGAACGCGCCGAATTATTGTTGAAATAAAATCACCGTTTCGGCTTTGCCGAAACCATCCGCAAAGCGGATGCCAAACGTTTTACGTTTGGGTGTGTGAGGTTATTATAACATATTTCCCCGATAATTGCAACAGAAAATTGTGAACTTTCCCGTGTTGACTTTTGCCGCCCTTTGTGTTAAAATACTTTAAACATACAACATAGAGAAAAATTTGCTTGTTTTGAGAAAGGATTAAAAATGGCTTCTTACACACAGGACGTCTCCCGCACCTTCGGCGAATACCTGCTGATTCCCGGCTACACTGCAACACACCACATACCCTTGAACGTTTCACTGAGGACCCCGCTCGTAAAGTTTAAAAAAGGCGAAACGCCTGCACTTTCTCTTAATATCCCGCTCACATCAGCAATAATGCAGTCCGTCTCCGACGATAATCTGGCGGTGGCGCTTGCGCGCGAGGGCGGGCTTTCTTTTATTTACGGCTCTCAGTCAATCGAGGACGAGGCGGACATGGTCGCCCGCGTGAAGAGCTACAAAGCCGGCTATGTCAGCAGCGACTCGAACCTGCGCCCCGACATGACGCTTAAAGACGTGCTTAAACTCAAAGACAAAACCGGACACTCAACAATGGCTGTAACCGCCGACGGCACCGAGCACTCCGAGCTGCTCGGCATTGTAACCAGCCGCGACTACAGGGTTTCTCGCATGGCTGTGGACACGCAGGTGAGCACGTTCATGACGCCTTTTGACAAGCTTGTCACCGCATCGGCAGACATTACCCTCTCTGAAGCTAATGACATAATCTGGGAGCACAAGCTCAATTCGCTCCCTCTCATAGACTCAAACAAACGCCTTAAATTCTTCGTTTTCCGTAAGGATTACGAGCAGCACAAGGAGAACTTCAACGAGATTTTAGACTCGCAAAAGCGCTACCTCGTCGGCGCCGGAATTAACAGCCGCGACTTTGAGGAGCGGGTACCCGCGCTCGTGAAAGCAGGCGCGGACGCGCTTTGTATCGACAGCTCTGAGGGCTACACCGAATGGCAAAAGCTCACTATTGACTGGATTCGCAAAGAATACGGCGACAGTGTGAAAGTCGGCGCGGGCAACGTCGTCGATAAGGAAGGCTTCCGCTATCTCGCCGAAAGCGGCGCGGACTTCATAAAAGTCGGCATCGGCGGCGGCGCGATATGCATTACCCGCGAGCAGAAAGGTATAGGGCGCGGGCAGGCGAGCGCGATTATCGACGTCGCCGAGGCGCGCAACGAATATTACAAAGAAACGGGAATCTACATACCAATTTGCTCTGACGGCGGGATTGTGCATGATTATCACATTACGCTCGCGCTTGCGATGGGCGCGGACTTTGTAATGCTCGGGCGGTATTTCGCACGGTTCGACGAAGCTCCCGGCAACAAAATCATGCTCGGCGGTACTTACGTCAAGGAATACTGGGGCGAGGGAACAAACAGAGCCCGCAACTGGCAGCGGTATGACTTCGGCACCGGTTTCGCCGGCAGCTCCGGCCCGGAGCACCTCTCGTTTGAGGAGGGCGTGGACAGCTACGTTCCTTACGCGGGCCCGCTCAAGGATAACGTAGACCGCTCGCTGTCTAAAGTAAAAAGCACCATGTGCAACTGCGGCTGTCTTACCATTCCGGAGCTGCAAGTAAATGCAAAATTAACAATAGTTTCTTCAACGAGCATAGTCGAGGGCAGCTCGCACGACGTTATTTTAAAGGATAATCTGCGCAATACGAACAGTTAATCAATTGTAATCCTGTCCCTTATGTTTGCGAACACAACTTCGCCTATTCCCGACACTTCCATAATCTCCTCAACCGCCATGAACAAGCCGCTGTCTTCCCGATAATCAATAATGCGCTGTCCGATAGCAGGCCCGATGCCCTGAAGCGTCATAAGTTCTTCAAGGTCCGCGGTGTTTATGTTGACGAGCGGCGTGCCGATACCGACGATTCCGTCAACCGCATAGCCGTTATGATTTTGCGGTTGACCGATTGACGGGGACGAAGTAGTTCCGTTTTCTGCAACCGGCGCAGCAACTCTGACATACACGGGCTCCGCCTCCCGCGCAAGGTAAACAAACACCGCGCAGGCGATGATAAAAACAAGCGAGATTAAAGGGAAGAAGGCTTTTTTCATTTTTAAGCGTTCTCCTCCTCGTCAAACTCAATCCTGCCGTGCTTGGCTTCAAATTTTTCGATGTAATTAGTCACAAGTTTCATCATAAGCCAATTCATTGACCTATCATCATATGCCGCTGCATAATTGAACTTTCTCAATAGTTCGGGGGTAGCTCTGAAAGATATGTGTTTGATGTTCTTCTTCATTATATGCCTCCAATGTGAACCTAATGTGAATGTGTTATGAATTCATTATAAAGGCATAATTTGTAAAATCACAGTGGTGCACACACTGTCAGTGCACAAAAAAATACTTGACAATCGGGAAAGTATGTGCTATAATGATGACGATGCGAAAGCACAAAATGAAGTTGTAAATCATCGTGTAACCAAAAAGACACCCCGGGAGTGAGCCCGGGGTGTTGCTATTATTTACCGCCTTTGCTTCTGTCGAACAGTCTACATAAGTAGTGTGCGATTATTCCTGCTGCGACAGAGAAGATGAAGTTGAAAATCATGTCCATGTAACCCTCCTTCCTGCGCCTGAGTTGCCCAGTGAGGGGGCGGCAGTTATAATTATATCATTTTCGCCTTTTTTTGTCAATTTTCGCATTTACAATCAGCACATTTCATGCTATACTATAAATAAAAACACCGAAGAGTTATCAAGTTTGAAAACAAGTAAAACTAAATCGGGAAAACGCTGTTTTCATATCTCATGGTGAAAAAAGGATTTATTAAAATATGTTTAAAATCGTTTCAGCCCGCGAGGCAATCGATAAAATTCCAGACGGTGCACGCGTCGCCATAAACTCATTTTTAGCTCTATCCAACCCCGAGGAGCTTCACAAAGCCATCTGCGAGCGGTTTGCGGAAACAGGCTCGCCTGGCAACCTGCGCCTGTTCTGCGCTGCGGGCTTCGGCGCGTGGGACACAGACCGCTACGCCGACCCTTATATAACAGCGGGCGCTGTCAGCGAAATCATCGCAGGGCACTTTAACAGTATGCCCTCGGCGGTTAAAGCCGCGCTTGACGGGAAAATCGAGGCGTACTGCCTGCCGCTAGGTCTTTTGTCGCAGGCAATCCGAGCCGCTGCCTCGGGTAAGGAGTGGTTCATGAGCGAAGTCGGCGTCGGTATTTACACCGACCCGCGGGTCGGAACCTGCGCTCTGAACTCGGTTTCAACACAACAAATCGCCGAAGTGCGCGAGTTTGAGGGTAAGGAATATCTGCTCTTTCATATACCGAAAATCGACGTCGCACTGATTAAAGGCACGACAGCAGACCCGAACGGCAACATTACCTTCGAGAAAGAATACCTCACCGTCGACGCGCTCGCGCTTGCGCAAGCCACGAAGCGCAACGGCGGCAGGGTAATAGTACAGGTCGAGCGGGTCAGCCACAAGTTCAGCCGCCCGCGCAACGTAATCGTGCCGGGGATTCTTGTGGACGACGTCGTTGTAATTGAATCCGAGGGCCTCGGCTCGCAAAACCGCTTCGCGGATTCTAATGATTATAACCCGGCGTTATCAGGCGACGTGCACGTCCCCGCATCGCAGATGGATTATTATGTGAACAAATTATCTACAACAAAGTACAAAAAAGTGCAAAAAGATGACAGTACCGCTGATATAATCGGCGAGCGCGCCGCGCGTGAGCTCATGCCCGGGCACATTGTTAATATAGGCATCGGTATACCCGAAACGGTCGGCAAATACGCGTCAAAGCTGGGTATTCTGAAGGACATCGTAACCACGGTCGAGGCGGGCGGAATCGGCGGGCTGCCCGCGCCGGGCGTTGCTTTCGGGGCGACAATCGGAGCGGACATGGTCTGCGACATGGCGGCGCAGTTCGACTTCTACGACGGCGGCGGGCTTGACATCTGCTTCCTCGGAGGGCTCGAAGCCGACATGCACGGCAACGTCAACGTACACAAGCTCGAGGGCGGATATCCGGGAATAGGCGGTTTTGCAAACATCACGTTCGCCACGAAAACCATCGTATTCTGCATGAGCTTCACTACAAAAGGTCTGATTGCCGCAAAGGGAAACGGCGGCGTGACTATAAAACAAGAGGGTACGATTGCGAAGTTCAAGCGGGAAATCGCCGCGGTCAGCTTTTCCGGCGCGAACGCTGTAAAGCGCGGTCAGCGCGTGCTTTACGTGACCGAGCGGTGCGTGTTCGAGCTTACTGCAAGCGGCATAAAACTCAAAGAAGTCTACGGCGGCATTGACGAGAAGAAGCAGATTCGTGACCTGCTTGACTTTGAACTGTCATGAAAAATAAAGTCAAAAACATAATAGGCGAGCTGGCGCGGCTATATCCGAACCCCGTCTGCGCCTTGATTTACAGCGAGCCGCACGAGCTCATGATTGCGGCGCGGCTGTCTGCGCAGTGCACTGACAAGCGCGTGAACATGGTAACACCTGCGCTTTTCGCAAGGTTCACAAGCATTGACGGTTTTGCGGAGGCGGACGTCAGCGAAGTTGAGGAATACGTACATTCCTGCGGGCTTTACAAGACTAAGGCGAGCGACATTGTTAATATGTGCAGGATAATCCGCGACGAATTCGGCGGCGTGATTCCGGACAATCTCAACGACTTGTTGAAATTGCCGGGTATCGGAAGAAAGACCGCAAACCTGCTGACAGGCACGCTTTACGGCAAGCCCGCCGTCGTGACCGATACGCACGTAATCCGCCTTTCAAACCGGCTCGGCTTAATTAAACCCAAATCAGACAACCCTCTGAAAATTGAGCTCGCCCTCAGAGAAATCATTCCCGAGAGCGAGCAGATGAACTTTTGCCACCGCCTTGTTTTTTTCGGGCGGGACGTGTGCAAGGCGCAGAAGCCGCAGTGTGAAAACTGCGTTCTGAAGCCTTTCTGCGTTTATTTGAGCGAACCAAAAAGACTTAAAACATCACGCAAGCCCTGAAAATATATTTCACCGGCTTCCAGTGACCATATTTCAAGCTCGCGTTCGCGGTACCGCTTCATTACGGAGCGGTCTTTTTCATTCAGATTTTTTATTATTTTATCGACATAATACATATTTTCAAGCTGATGTTTTACAGTTTCCTCATATAACTGATTATTTTTTAAACGGTTCTGTGATGCCTCTATTCTTTCGTTTACAAAATTTTTCAAATTCTCACTGAAGCTCATGTTACTCTCCTTTGATGTTTTCTATAATTATACTATACAGCACCTGTATATTCAATTGACATAATCTCCAAACTTTTTATCCTATGCTTGTACCAATATATAGAATATGTTAAAATCATTATTGAAAGGCGGGATAATATGGCTACAGCTTCATCAAAAGCAAAAATGAAATATGATGATAAAACTTATGACCGCATAACTTTCAGAGTTCCTAAGGGTAAAAAAGCAATTTTGAATGAACACGCAGAGAAGCAAGGTGAAAGTCTTAATGGATTTATAACCCGTGCGGTTGATAATCAAATCGAGAACGATAATAAAACGGCGGCTGATTAAAAAGCCGCCGTAAATTTTTCTTGTATTTATTCTTAAAATAGTGCATAACAACCTCACCCGTTACCGATAACGAAGTTGTCGGACGAGTCCCGAGAACGTTGAAACATAAAATAGTTGATATATCAACCATTTTATGTTATACTAAATATTATGGTAAAACTTGACGGAAGACTTGCGGCATGCGCCGCTCTTGTGCGCCGCGGCAGCAGCGTCGCCGACATTGGCACCGACCATGCTCTGATTCCCGTTTTCCTGTGGCAGAGCGGCTGGACGGACATTATCGCCTCAGACATAAAGCAGGGCCCGCTGGAGTCCGCGCGCAGAAACGCCGAAAAATACGGCGCTGATGTAAAGCTGCTTCTTTCAAACGGCTTTGAAAAACTACCCTGTCGCGATGATATAATCATCGCCGGAATGGGCGGCGAAACTATTGCGGAGATTCTTGCCGGCTGCGTATATAAGGACGAAAACACCCGTTTCATTCTTCAGCCGATGACAAGGCAGGACAGGCTTCGGCGCAGTTTAAGCGAGATTGGTTTCGGTATTGTTCATGAAACTATTACGTATGAACACAGGCGAACTTACACTGTCATTTATGCGCGGTACATAGGATAGAAGTTTGAAAATAAACGGTATAAAACCGGGGAAAATGTTGTTTTCATAATTTAGTTGTGAAGAAAGGACTTAATGAAAATAAGTTTGAAAATAAATATAGCTGAATCGGGAAAACGAAACTTTTCATTCCCCGCTCGTGAGGAAAGGACTTAATGAAAACAAGTTTGAAAATAAATATAACTGAATTGGGGAAAACGGAACTTTTCATTCCCCGCTCGTGAAGAAAGGACTTAATAAAAATATGAGAGTTTGTGATATTTACGCATTTTTAGAGCAAATAGCACCGTTTAAATATCAGGAGAGCTACGATAATTCGGGCTTTCTGATTGGCGACAAGAACGCGGAAATCGCGAAAATCTGCCTCGCCTTAGACATAACTCTCAGCGTAATCGCCGAAGCTGCCGGGAAAGGCGCAAACCTTGTTATTTCGCATCATCCCGTGATTTTCAAAGCGCTTTCTGAGGTACAAGCGAACACTCCTGTTCATATGCTTGTAAAGCATGAAATAAACGCAATCTGCGCACATACTAACTTTGACGCCGCGGTGATGGCGGACTTGATGCTCGACCTGCTCGGCTTCCCGCGGAACGGCTCTGTAATTGAAGTTACAAGCCCCGACGGCACCGGCTTCGGCAGATACTCCGACTTAAACGAGCCCGTTTCTGCGGACAAGCTCGCCCGGCAATGCAAGCAGGTTTTTAAAAGCCCCGCCGTTCGTTATCACGACAGCGGAAAGC
Source organism: Oscillospiraceae bacterium (assembly GCA_009783695.1). Classification (GTDB taxonomy): domain Bacteria; phylum Bacillota; class Clostridia; order Oscillospirales; family Ruminococcaceae; genus Ruminiclostridium_E. The sequence continues at coordinate 8,552 of WRCY01000024.1, read as the reverse complement.
CCGCAGGACGCGTCGGGGTCTGCTCCGGCTCGGGCGGCGCAGTTATTGATTTTGCGCTTGAAAAAGGCGTCGACGCCCTTATTACGGGCGAGGTCAAGCACAGCGATATGGTGAAAGCTGTAAACTTCGGACTGACTTTGATTGAGGCCGGACACTTCCATACCGAAATCATCTTCTGCGATTTTCTCAAAAGTAAATTATATGAACATTTCCCGCATATTCCTGTGTTCATCGCAGAAAATGCCGCAGATACCTGCAAGTATATTTAGGAGAATAATTATACATTATGTCACTTTCCGGCGCGTTTTTACATATTGTAAAAACTGAAATGATAAACGGCGGTCTGATTGGCTCCCGTGTAGAGAAAATCCACCAGCCCTCACGCGAAGAAATTGTTCTCACCCTGCATACAAAGCAGGGTTCAAAAAAGCTTTTATTCTCTGCGAATCCCGCTTCCGCACGGGTTTGCCTTACTTCCGGAACGCCCGAAAACCCGTCCGTACCGCCGATGTTCTGCCAGCTTCTGCGTAAGCGGCTCGGCGGCGGCAGGCTCGCAGAAATTACACAGGACGGCTTTGAGCGGATTGTTTTTTTTAAGTTCCATTGCCGAAATGAAATCGGCGACGGGGAAACAATTATACTCTCGGTAGAAATCATGGGCAGGAGCAGTAACATTGTGCTGCTTATTGAACGCGATGGGGTATTGCGCGTGATTGACGCTTTAAAGCGCGTCAGCGACGACGTTTCGTCGGTAAGGCGGGTGCTTCCCGGGCTTGCTTATGAACTTCCTCCGCGGAAGCCGCGCCTGTCGCTTTTAAGTTTCACAAAGCACGAGCTTATGAACGAATTTAAATTCCATGAGCATGAGCGGCTTGACAAGGCGTTAATTAAAATTTTCGAGGGTGTCTGCCCGCTATTTTCGCGGGAGGCGACGTTCCGCGCCGCAAGTCAAACTGATATACCCGTTGTTAATTTAAATGTCGAATCAACAGAGCGTTTATATAATTATCTCGAAAATGTGCAGAAATTATTTAAACCCACCATGCTCACGGATAATGAGAAGAAGCCGTTTGACTTCACTTTTACCGATGTAAAGCAGTACGGCGGCGCTATGAATGTCAAATCCTTCGATTCTGCAAATACGCTGTTGGACAGCTTCTATGCCGAACGCGCGAGCTCCGGTCGCGCACGTCAGCGTGCAGGGGCTATGCTTAAAACTTTAAAAAGCAGTTATGAACGGGTTTTACGCAAGACTGACGTTCGCCGCAGTGAGCTTGCCGCTTGCGGTGAGCGGGACAAGTTCCGCAAGTGGGGCGACCTCATCAGCGCGAATCTTTACGCCCTGGAAAAAGGCGCAGAGTCCCTCACGGCGCAGGATTTTGAGAGCGGCGAGAGCGTTGATGTTCCGCTTGACCCCATACTCACCCCTGCAAAAAACGCGCAAAAGTATTACGCCGAGTATAAAAAGCTGCAAACCGCCGAAAAAACCTTGACAAAGTTGATTAAGGACAGCGAAAACGAACTCATTTACCTTGACAGCGTACTTGAAGCCGCTTCACGGGCGAGCAGCGATTCGGAGCTGCTTGAAATTAAGCGAGAGCTGATTGAGAGCGGATATATTAAATCTGCGGGTTTAAAAAAAGGCGCGAAACAGGAAAAACCAAGCGAACCGCTTAAGTTCACATCAAGTGATAATGTGAACATTTTTGTCGGCAGAAATAACCGCCAAAATGACTTACTGACATTCAAGCTTGCAAAACCGCATGATATCTGGCTTCATACCAAGGACATCGCGGGCTCGCACGTTATTATAAAAAGCGAAAATCCATCGCAGAAAACGCTCGAAGAAGCCGCGCAGCTTGCCGCACGGTTCTCAAAGGCGCGGGACAGCAGCCGCGTTCCGGTGGATTATACCGAGGTACGCTATGTGAAAAAGCCCGCCGGCGCAAAACCGGGAATGGTGATTTTCACGCATAATAAGACGCTTTATGTAACGCCGAGCGAGGAAATATTTAATCAGTTAAAGGAGAAATAACATGAAAAAGAGAATTATGGTTTTAATTATTGCCGCACTGCTTGTAAGCGGCTGTAATAAAGGACAGGAAGAACTTCAAGCGGCTGATGATTTACTTGAAGTAATTCAAAACCAAAACGATATTATTGACGGGCTTCGCCAGCAGATTGACATGCTTCAAGACGAAATAGCAATTCGTGATGATATAATTAAGGAAAACAATCAACAAGAGGAAAAAAGTCAGCAGGATATTCAGCTGGAAGAATTTCTCAAATGGCAGGAGGAACATTTCAAGAGAGTACGGGAGAATTTAATGTCGCGCCCTGACTTGATTCCGTTTGAGGGGGTTCACGGCGGGATGCCGGGATTTTATTATGAAGACAAGATATATATTGATTTTGACTATGTTTTCGCGTATGCAGAGGACGGACACTTCGCTACGTATATGGTTTTAAAATATCATGAGGAAGATAATACTATTTTTTGGGAATTAGTTGCTTATGATTTATTCGATGGCTTGGGATTTCGTTTAGTATAAACAGAAAGGAATCGTAAAAATGAAACAACTTGACAAAACCTACTCCCCTAAAGATTTTGAGGAGCGGATTTATAAAAACTGGGAAAAGAATGGTTACTTCCGCGCCGACGTAAAGTCGGACAAGCCGCCTTACACAATCGTAATCCCGCCGCCTAACGTCACGGGAATCCTGCACATGGGACACGCGCTCAACAACACGTATCAGGATATTCTTTGCCGCTGGAAACGCATGAGCGGCTATGAGGTCTTATGGCTGCCCGGTACCGACCACGCCTCAATTTCCACGGAGGCGCGTGTCGTCGCTTCGCTCAAAAAACAGGGCGTCACCAAGAAGGATTTGGGGCGCGAGGGCTTTCTTGAGAAGACGTGGGAGTGGACGCGGGAATACGGCGGTGCGATTATAAACCAGCTTAAGAAGCTGGGCTCAAGCTGCGACTGGTCGCGCGAGCGGTTCACGATGGACGAGGGCTGCTCGGCGGCTGTGCAAAAGGTTTTCCTAAAGCTTTATGCAGACGGCAAAACCTACCGCGGACTTCGCATTGTCAACTGGTGTCCGGCGTGCAAGACCTCTATTTCCGACGACGAGTGCGACCATGAGGAAAAAGCCGGTCACTTCTGGCACATCAAATACCCGCTTTCCGACGGAAGCGGGCATATCCAGATTGCAACCACCCGCCCGGAAACCATGCTCGGCGACACGGCTGTCGCTGTAAACCCCGATGACGAGCGGTATCAGAGTTTAATCGGCAGGACCGTGATTCTGCCGCTGATGGAACGGGAAATACCCATCATTGCCGATGAATACGTCGAAAAGGACTTCGGTACGGGTATGGTTAAAATCACGCCCGCGCACGACCCGAATGACTTCGAGGTCGGCACGCGTCATGATTTACCGGTGATAAACGTCATGGACGAGCTTGCTGTAATTAACGCGAACGGCGGCAAATATAAGGGTTTGAGCCGTTACGAGGCGCGTAAGGAAATCGTCAGAGATTTAAAAGAGCTCGGGCTGCTCGTCAAGGTTGAAGAGCACACGCACAACGTCGGTACCTGCGGCCGCTGCGGCACTGTAATCGAGCCGTGGGCGAGCGTGCAGTGGTTCGTGAAGATGAAGGAGCTTGCCGAACCCGCGCTTGAAGCCGTTAAAAGCGGGAAAATAAAGATGATTCCCAGGCACTTCGAGAATAATTATTTCGCGTGGATGGAAAACGTGCGCGACTGGTGTATCTCGCGGCAGCTTTGGTGGGGGCACAGAATCCCCGCCTACTACTGCGAGAACAAAGACTGCAATCACATGGAAGTAAGTGACGTTGAAGTGCAGACTTGTACGAAGTGCGGCGCGAAAATGAAGCAGGACGAGGACACCTTTGACACCTGGTTCAGCTCTGCGCTGTGGCCGTTTTCTACGCTCGGCTGGCCTGATGAAACCGAGGATATGAGCCGTTTTTTCCCGACGCAGACGCTTGTCACTGCTGCTGACATTATCTTCCTCTGGGTTGCGAGAATGATTTTTTCATCGCTTGAATATACGGGAAAAATCCCGTTCGATACGGTTATGTTCAACGGGCTCGTGCTTGACGCCGAGGGACGAAAGATGAGCAAGAGCCTCGACAACGGCGTTGACCCGCTCGAAATGATTGACAAGTACGGAGCAGACGCGCTGCGCTTCATGCTCATCTGCGGTAATGCCACGGGAAATAATATGCGCTGGAACGAGGATAAAATCGCCGCTTCCCGTAACTTTGCGAATAAGCTTTGGAACGCCGCCCGATATGTTTTAATGAACCTGCCCGAAGACTTTAAAGAAACCGAAGCTGACACGGAAAAGCTCGCGATTGAGGACAAGTGGATACTTACACTTTACAATAATTTAGTTCGCGACGTAACGAATAATTTGGATAAGTTTGAGCTCGGCGTTGCGGCGGGAAATGTTCAGGATTTTATCTGGAATATCTACTGCGACTGGTATATTGAACTCACGAAGCCGCGCATAATTGCAGGCGGGGAAACTGCCGCTTCTGCGCAGAATATTTTAGTGTTCATAATGCGCGGAATGTTAAAGCTGCTGCACCCGTTTCTGCCGTTTATTACCGAGGAAATATGGAGTGCAATTCCCGATACTAAGCAGTCAATAATGATTTCGCAGTTTCCTGTTTACGATGAAAAACTGTGCTTCAAAAAAGAAAGCGAGGACTTTGGAAAAATAATTAGCGCAATCAATGCAATCCGTGCAAAACGAGCGGAGTTAAACGTACCGCCGAGTAAAAAAATTGCATATGAAATTGAAACATCAAGCGATAATTTCGAGCTGTTTAAAAGCAGCACGGCTTTCTTTGAGAAGCTTGCTTCTGCTGCGGAAATTATACTCACGGAGAATATTAATATGCTCACGCATGAGCAATCAGGAAAACTTACGTATGAACAATTGAGCAAAACTACGCATGAGAATTTAGGCAAAGCAGTCGTCGTTACAGACAGCGCGCGGATTTTCATGCCCATGGGCGAGCTTGTCGATATCGAAAAAGAACGTGCCCGGCTGACGAAAGAAATGGCAGCGGCGCAGTCCGACATTGACTTTGTTAAGAAACAGCTCTGTAATGAAAAATTCATTGCTAAAGCGCCGCCCGAGCAGGTAGAAAAAGCACGTGAAAAGCTTCAAAAAGCCGAGAAGAAAATGAACAAAATTAAAACGTCATTGGAGTCTTTAAAATAAATGAACATTAAAGAAACATTAAAAATATTATGCGAGCCTGCGGGGGTCGCGGGAAGCGAAAAAGACGCTTCGGAAGCGGCGCTCGGCTTGCTTGCGCAGTTTATGCTGTATGCCGCAATCGACAGCTTCGGTACAGTCACCGCAAGCTTAAAAGTTGATAAAAACCTGCCGCTTTTGCTGCTCGATGCGCACATTGACGAAATCGGAATGATTGTAAATTTTATTGATGAAAAAGGCTTTGTGAAAGTCGGCAGGGCGGGCGGTATTGACAGGCGGGCGCTGCCTGCTTCACAGGTGACGATACATGGTAAAGAGGCAGTCAAGGGCGTTATCTGCACGCTTCCTCCGCATGTAAAAAAGGACGAGGATAAAATAATAAAGGAAGAAGAGATTGCTGTTGATTGCGGGTATTCAAAAGAGGAGCTTGAAAAGCTCGTTTCACTCGGCGACAGCATTACAATCGACACGATTTTCACGGAACTGCAGGGCGGCAGAATCAACGCGCGCGCCCTTGACGACCGCGCCGGGGTATGCACGATTCTATATGCGCTGAGCTTAACCCGGAACAAGAAGCTTAAATATAATTTGGCAGTTACTTTCTCGGCACAGGAGGAAACCGGCTTACGCGGCGCGGCTATTTCCGCTTATAATGTGAATCCGGACTTGGCAGTTGTTGTTGATGTAAGCTACGGCGATTACCCTAAAGCCGCGGAGAATAAAGCATGGAAACTCGGCGGCGGCGTCATGCTCGGAATCGCGCCGTCACTTGACCGCGATTTGTTTGAGGAGATGAAAGGCATTGCAAAAAATAAAAGCATCAAACATCAAACAGAAGTGATGAACGGCAGGACAAGCACTAACGCCGATGTAATCGGAACAACGCGAAAAGGCGTTCGCTGCGCACTTTTATCAATACCGCTGCGAAACATGCACACTCCCGCCGAAACCCTGCAGCTCTCCGATATAGAGGCTGCCGGGCAGCTAATTGCAGAATTTATGCGGGGTGAAAGTGATGATTGATTTATTAAGGGATTTATGTTTAATAAATGCGGTTTCCGGCGATGAGCAGGACGTTCGCGATTATGTTACGGACAAGCTTAAAGACGTTGATTGTGATATTGAAACAGATAATTTAGGCAACCTGATTATATTTAAAAAAGGCAGAAATAAACCTAAAAATAAACTCATGATTTGCGCGCATATGGACGAAGTCGGCTTCATTGTAAATGGGATTAATCCCGACGGTTTTATTTCGCTTTCATCTGTCGGCGGGATTTCAGACTCTGTCTGCTTCGGGAGGCAGATACGCTTTAAGAGCGGTGTTCCCGGTATCATAGGAGGCAAGCCGACGCATCAACTTGAGGGTGACGAGAAAGAAAAGCAGCCGAAATTATCCACACTTTTCGCGGATATAGGAGCGTCAAATAAAGAAGAGGCACAGAAGTTTGTGAGCCTCGGCGACCCTGCTTATTTTACAAGTGATTTTATTCATTTCGGCAGCGGTTTAATCAAATGTAAAGCCATTGACGACAGGCTTGGCTGCGCGGTTATGCTGGATTTAATAATGTCAGATGTTGACTATGATATGCACTTCGTTTTCACTGCCGGCGAGGAGATTGGCGCGCGCGGGGCGGGCGCTGCTGCGTATGCGCTCAAGCCTGATTCCGCGCTGGTTTTGGAAGCGACAACGGCGTGCGATATTGCCGGTGTTGACGGAGAAAAACAAGTGTGTAAACTCGGTTTCGGCACTGTTGTTCCTTTTATGGATACGGGTGCGGTTTACGATAGGGAGCTGTATAAGCTGGCGTTTGAAACAGCCGCCGAAAACAACCTGAAATGCCAGACAAAAACTCAAATCGCAGGAGGAAACGACAGCCGGATTATACACAAAACAGCAGGCGGAATCCGCACAATCTGCCTCGCTGCCCCCTGCAGATATCTGCACTCGCCGTCATGCGTTATAAAGAAAAGCGACCTGCTTGAAATGCGCGTTCTCGCCGAGAAAATGGCGTATAAAATGGCGGTGTTGTAATTATGTTTAATTTTAACTGCGAACTATTGAAAGCGGCAGATAAAGCTGAACAATTATGTGCCGGGAAGTTCGCGGAGCTCCGCGAAACTGCACGCATAAACGGCGAGAAAGTTCTCCGTGCTTTCATTAAAAACAAAGTGAGCGCATCGCACTTTAACCCCACTGACGGCTACGGTTACGGCGACATCGGGCGGGAAAAAACCGACGAGGTTTTCGCCTCGGTTTTCGGTGCTGAGAGCGCGGTTGCGCGTCACAATTTCATCAGCGGAACCCATGCGATTTCTACCGCGCTCTTCGGTGTTTTGCGCCCCGGCGACCTGATGCTTTCGCTCACGGGAGCGCCGTATGACACGTTGAAAGGCGTTATTCACTCAGATACCGGCGGCTCGCTAAAGGAGTTCGGGATTAAATATCATGAGCTTGATTTCGGCAGTGATTTGCATGAAAACGCAGAGCTGATAAAAGCTTGTAAAGTCGCATATATCCAGCGTTCACGCGGCTATACACTGCGGCAGTCGTTAAGTGCGGACAGCATAAAGAAAATTGTAAAATCGGTAAAGGAAATTAACAAAAACGCAATTGTCATTGTTGACAACTGCTACGGTGAATTTTGTGAAACAAGTGAGCCCTGCGCCGATTTAATTATCGGCAGCCTGATAAAAAATCCGGGCGGCGGCATTGCACGGACAGGCGGCTACATCGCGGGCCGCAAAGACCTCACAGACCTTTGCGCGCAGCGGCTTTCTGCAGTCGGAATCGGCACGGAGGCAGGCTGCACTCTCGGCATGACGCGCGAGATTCTGCTCGGTCTTTTTCTCGCTCCCGAAATCACTGCAAACGCGCTGATGACCACAGTTTTTGCCTCTGCGTTATTTGAGCTGCTGGGTTATGAAACGTTTCCCCGCTATGATGAAAAACGCGTGGATTTACCGGTTGCGATTAAACTCGGAAGCCGTGAAAAACTGATTGCTTTCTGCCGCGCAATTCAGGGTGCGAGCCCCGTTGACAGCTACGCCGCGCCGGAACCGTGGGCGATGCCCGGATACGACAACGAAGTGATAATGGCTGCAGGTGCGTTCACGATGGGCTCGTCCATTGAGCTCAGTGCAGATGCGCCTTTGCGCGAGCCGTGGGCGGTATGGCTGCAGGGCGGCTTAACCTACGCGACAGGCAGAATCGGCGTTCTGAACGCCGCGCAAAGCTTGCTGAACTTATCAACTATACAATTAAATTAAGCCGCTGCGCGGCTGTGCGG
>WRCY01000023.1 GCA_009783695.1 Oscillospiraceae bacterium | reverse complement strand
GCTTTTCGTAATGCTCTCTTTTGCGCACTTCGGCGAGAACGCCGTCTCTGGCACAAGAGCGCTTAAAACGCTTTAAAGCCGTGTCCAAAGATTCGTTCTTTCCCAAACGAATTTCAGCCACATTTATCCCTCCCTCTGTTGGTGGATTTATATAATACACTATTAGCTTTTTAAACCGCCCGCAGCTTCAGCCGCGAACAACAGTTATGCAGAATTTAATCGGTTTTATGCACACTGCGCAGCATTGCACTTCTAACATTATACATTAAATGCAATTCTTTGTCAAGCAATTTTTTTAATTTTCAAGAAATTCTTCGGCGTTTAAAAACTCGCCGTCCTGCCAAAGCCGCTCCAAATCATAAAATTCCCGCGTTTCCTCGTGAAAAATATGAATTACCACATCAATATAATCGAGCACAATCCAGTTTGCGCCGTTATAACCCTCTGTACGCTTGGGGTTCTCGCCTTTTTCTTTTAACCTGTGCTCAACCTCGTCTGCGAGAGCCTTTACCTGCGTGGAGCTGCCTCCGCTCGCGAGAATGAAATAATGCGCAAGAATCGTCAAGTCCCCGACTTTAATCACTTGCAGATTCTTTCCTTTTTTGCTGTCAAGTGCGTTTACTGCTGTTTTTAAAAGTTCTTTGTTCTCCATAATTAACCTTTCTTTTTAACGTAATAATTATATGCTTCGTAAGTATAGCGCGATATTTGCTTCTTCTCAGTTAAACATTCACTGATTGACCACTTGAGCGCCTCGTACATTCCGAGGTCTAAGTCAAAAAGCACGTATTCGCGGTACTTTTCAATATCGGGGTACTCCCTGCTCCGCTCGACTAAGTCGCCGAGGTAGATTATTTTTTCAAGCTTTGACATCGCTGCCCTGCCGACTGTATGGAATCTGACAGCCGAGATAAGCTCCGTGTCGTTTATTCCCAAAACCTCGCAGATATATACGGCTCCTGCGGGCGCGTGCCAGAGTTTCCGGATTTCCTTTTCGAGCGGGTCTAAACTCCGGTTCGCACTTTCGAGTGAGTGTGAGAACGCCAGCCGCTTTAACTCCGTCTCGCTTTCCTCCTTGCATATATCGTGGAGAAGCCCGGCGAGGTATGCTTTTTCCGGGTCATAACCGTGATTTTCTGCGAGCTCGCGGCACATATCGGCAGTCATAATGCTGTGTGTGAACCGTTCCTCGGAAAGTTTGCCTTTGATTAATTCAATGTACTTGTTCATCACAAATAATACTGCTTCTCCTTAATCAGGTTTAAAACTTTCTCGGGAACAAGGTCGCGCACATCTTCACCTTTTGCGATTTTCTCGCGTATTTCGCTTGATGAAACCTTTGTAACCTCAAGATTCAATACTTTTATTTTCCCGATTTCTGTCGCGTATTCGGTCATGTCCGTGTACTGCCCATGCTCGCGCGCTGCGGCAATGACATGGCACTCGTTCAGAATCGTCTGGTACTTATGCCACTGGTCGAAGTAAAACAGCATATCCGCGCCGATTAACAAATAAAACTGCGCGCTTGCCGGATATTGCTTTTTGAGCAGCCGCAGGGAATCAACTGTATAACTATGCCCTGCTCTCTTGCCCTCTATATCCGTGACTTCAAAGCCCGGTAGCCTGTTGAAAGCCAGATGGCACATATACTCGCGCGTGTTGAAGCCCATCGCCGCCTTGCCTTTATGCGGAGAAGTCCCTGTGGGCATTATCAGCATTTTATCAAGACCGAGCTCTTCTTTCGCCTGCACGGCGATACTGATGTGCCCGTTGTGCGGCGGGTTGAACGAACCGCCGAAGATTCCTATTCTGAACATGACGTTCTCCTTATAAACTCCGCGAACCTCTTCAAAGCGTTCCCCCTGTGGCTGAGCGCATTTTTCTCATCATCGGTGAGCATTGCCATTGTAACTCCATCGCGAACTTCAAAGACAGGGTCGTAACCGAAGCCGTTCGTGCCTTTACTTTCAAAACTGATATATCCCTCACAAGTTCCGCAAAAAAACTTTTCGTTTCCGCTCCCGTCAATGTAACAAAGACAGCAGACAAACCGCGCCGCACGCCGCTCCCGCGGTACACCGCTAAGTTTTTCAAGAAGCCATGCTGTGTTGTAATTCGCCGAATAAACGCCCGGCTTACCGTTCAGATAATCGACTTCAAGCCCGCTGTCGTCCGCTATTACCGGCTTCTTGGCAAGTGTAAAAATCTCACGCGCCTTAATGCGTGCGTTCTCTTCAAAGGTAGTCCCCGTTTCCTCGGGAACAATATTTATTCCCGTCTCCGTGAGCGATAAAACTTTAAACCCATGTGATTGTAAAATCTTTTTAAACTCGGCAAGCTTGCCTTTATTGTTAGTAGCCGCAACTATTTCCCTTTTCATATTTTCATTAAACCCTTTCTCCGCTAACAAGAAATTAAAATAACGCCTTACCTATCAACATATATTTTATTTTAAACTCTTTCGTCACCGAAACCAAGCAGCGCATCCGCGAACATTATCGCGTCAAACGGCTGCAGGTCGTCAATCTTCTCGCCCACGCCGATAAATTTCACAGGGATTCTGAGCTCGTTTTTAATCGGAATCACAATCCCGCCTTTTGAAGTTCCGTCAAGCTTTGTCAGCACTATGCCTGTTATATCGGCGGTTTCACCGAAGAGCTTTGCCTGGTTTACCGCGTTTTGCCCCGTCGTCGAATCAAGCACCAGCAGCGTCTCCACTGCACATTCGGGCAGCTGTTGATTTAATGTTTTTATGATTTTTTTAAGCTCGTCCATCAAATGTTTTTTGTTATGAAGCCGCCCCGCCGTATCGATTATAAGCACATCGGATTTTCTCGCGACAGCCGCCTTGCATGCGTCGAAAACCACAGATGCGGGGTCGCTTCCCTCTTTATGCTTGATAATATCCACGCCGGCGCGCTCCGCCCACTCGCCGAGCTGCTCTATCGCCGCTGCTCGGAACGTGTCCGCCGCGCCTATTAAAACACGCTTGCCGTCTGCTTTCAAGTTATTGGCAAGCTTCCCTATTGTAGTGGTTTTTCCCGCACCGTTTACGCCGATTATAAGAATTGCAGACGGCGTTGTTGTGAGAGAAAGCTCGCTCCCGCCATCGATTAATTCAGCAATTATATCGCGCAGAAGCAGCTTTATTTCACGCGGTTCGGTAAGCCGCCCGCGCTTTGTTTCCGCACGCAGCCTTTCGCAAATATCGAAGGCGGTTCGCGCACCCAAATCCGAAAGAATCAGAATTTCCTCAAGCTCCTCAAAAAAGTCGTCGTCAATTTTAGTAAACGCGCCGATAATGCCGTCAACCTTATCAGAAAACGCGCTTTTGGTCTTGCTTAATCCCTCTTTTATTTTACTGAATAAACCCATCTTTTTACCATGTCTTTCTTGCACTAACGAGAAATGAGATACTCGTTTTCCCCGGTTGTGTGCAATTTATTTTAAATCTTAAACCGAAATTTAACAAGCTCGTTTATTAAATTATCTCCACATCATATTCTTCAAAGCCGTCAGCAAGCTCTTGCTTGAGCAGTCTTGAAACGCCTTTCTCCTGCATAAAAACCCCGTAAAGCACGTCACAGCCCTCGATTGTCCCGCGCCTGTGCGTAATCAGCATAAGCTGAGTCCGTTTTGAAAAACGTTTCAAATAAGTCACGTACTTGATAATGTTCACCTCGTCAAGCGCGGCGTCAACCTCGTCAAGCATGCAGAACGGCGTCGGTCTGTGCAGCAGAATCGCGAAGTAAATTGTTATCGCAACCATCGCCTGCTCGCCGCCCGAAAGCGAGATTAAATTCTTGATTACCTTACCCGGAGGCGCAGCGAAAATTTCAATCCCCGAGCCGAGCACATCATCGGGGTCAGTAAGCTCCAATCTCGCTTTCCCGCCGCCGAATATTTCCGTGAAAACCCGCTCGAACTGATAATTAATCGCGTTAAAGCTTTCAAGGAATTTTTCTTTTATGTTTACGGTCAATTCTGAAATTAACCGTTCAAGTTCAGCCTTTGAATTTTCAACATCACTCAGCTGTTCGTGTAATATTTTATATCTCTCGCCAACTTCAATAAACTCCTCAATCGCCGCAAAATTCACGTTTCCGAGCGCGCTGATTGCCTTACGAACCTCGACGAGCTCTGTTTTCGCCGCCCTCATGTTCGCAATCGGCTCGGCAAGCTCCGCCGCTTCGCTCGGCGCGAGCTCGTACTTTTCCCAAAGCTCGTCCTTGATTCTGTTTATGTCCGCCTCGGCGGTAAACTTGCGCTCCTTTGCAAGAACCAGCGCATTAGAAAAACGCTCTTTTTCCGCGCTTTTTTCACGGATTTCCTTATTGATTTCCGCGATTTTTCTTTCAATGTCACTGATGCGTACCGCAGACTGCTCTATCTCTCCGCGGTTTCCCGAAAAGCTTGCAGTGATTTGCTCTATTTTTTGCTTATTCTGCCTGATTAATTCACCGAGCTCTATATTTTTTTCATTTAAATTCTCAATTTCCTTTTCGAGATTTCCGCTGTCTTCGCCGAGCCGCTGCTTGTTTTCAAGTATACTTTGAATCTGCTGTTCAAGGCTTTCTATATCCTTTCTTACAGACAGTGTTTCCAAGTTTAAGCTCGCTATTTCATCGCTTGCCTTGTTCCTGCGTTCTGCCGATGTCGCTTGTAAAACGCCGAGTTTATTGGCTTTTTCTTCGTTCTCTTTAATCGCGCAAGCCGTTTCTTCAAGAATCTCGCCGCACTTTTGAATCAGCGCCTCCTGCGCCGCCATCTGGCTTTTGTTGCGGTCAATTATGATTTGCGCGTTTTCCGCCTGCTCCTTGCACTGTGCGATTAAATTCTCAATGCCGCCGATTTCCGCGCAAAGCTTAACTTCCTCGTTTAATAATCCCGCAGCCTTTTCTTTAAAGCCCTCAGTTTCGATTGCCATTTTATTTACTTCCGCAATAAGCATTGCGTGCTCGCTTTTTGCATGCGTCAGCTTCTCGCTAAGCTTTTCAAGCTCCCTGCCAAGCGTTTCTATTTCTTGTTTTCTGCTGATTATACCTGCAGTTTCTTTAACTGAGCCGCCCGTAAACGAGCCGCCCGCATTTATAACCTGTCCGTCGAGTGTTACGATTTTAAACTTATATTTATACTTTTTCGCCAAAAATGTAGCGGTGTCAATGTCCTCTGCAATTACTGTTCTGCCGAGCAGCGATTTTATTATTTCGCTGTACTTCTCACCGAATGAAACGAGCTCGTGGCCGAGCCCCAAATAGCCTTCCTCATCAGTTAAATCCTGAAACGACGACAGCTCTGACCCTCTTCCTTTTATTGAAGTTAAAGGCAGAAACGTTGCGCGTCCCGCGCTGTTTTCTTTCAAGAAACGTATGCATCTTTTTGCGGTTTCTTCGCTTTCGACAATGATGTTTTGAAGTGCGGAACCGAGCGCGGTTTCAATCGCCACACCATACTTCCCGCCGACTTTAATTATGTCTGCAACAGTGCCGTGAATTCCGGTTATCTGCCCGTTCTTTGCAGCCGAAATAACCGCCTTAACACTGCTGAAATACCCTGTCATATTCCGTTCAACATCCGACAAAACATCGAAGCGGGATTTCTTCCGGTCATGCAGAATCCGCAGTTTTGAAAAGTCCTGTTCGCTCTCTTCAAGTCTGCTGCGTTTTGATTCAAGCAGTCGTGAATAGCCGCTGAGCTTATTCTCGTTTTCTTGCTTCTCTTCGCCTGCTTTTTCTGCTGCTTTTTGCAGTTCATTTTTCTTTATTTTATAACTATTAATCAAGCCCTCATGGCTCTCGGTTTGCTCTAAAATTTCCTCGAGCTGGTTCTTTAAATCCGCCCACGCCTGCTCGGAATTAGACAGTGAAATTCTCGCTTCCGTGCGCTTTGCGGTAAGCTGCGCAATCTCGCGGTCGAGCTCTTTTTCATCGCCGTCAAGCGCCGCCCCCTCCTCGGAAATCTGTTCAAGGAGCCCTTTTTGCTCGTCTGCTTTTATATTGATTTCATGCAGTTCTCTGCCTTTATTTTCAATCTCCGTATTTAATGCGGCAACTTGATTTTCAAGCTCATCCGCACTTTTTTTACTCCCCTCAATCTGCTCGCGAAGCGCCTCTACGCGTCCATTATTATGCACAATATCATTCTCGAAAACCGCTGTCCTCGTTTCGGTTTCCGCGATTTCATCGCGCGCAGATTCGTTGATTCTGCTGAGCTCGCTCATCTTTGCGGAGAGCTGCATTTTCTCATTTAAATTATGTTCATTCTGCTCCTCAAGCAGAATTATTTCGCGGTCATAATGCTCACATTCACCCTCGTTTTGTAATATTTTATTCTCAGTGTCAAGCATACTTTCATCAATTCTTTTAAGGTCTGCGACACTGACGGAAATTTCAATTCTCTTTTCCTTTTCGATTAAAACAACTGCGTTTTTTGCTTTCTCTGACTGCTTTTCTAATACCGGTAATCTGTCCTCAAGCTCTTTTGAAATATCCAAAAGACGGAGAATATTATCGTTCGCACGGGAAAGCTCACGCTCCGCTTGCTCTTTTTTATGCAGAAATTTTGTGACGCCCGCCGCTTCTTCAAAAATCTCGCGGCGCTCCCGCCCCTTGCTGTTTATAATTTCCGCGACGCGTCCCTGCCCGACGATTGAATAACCCTCGCGGCCAAGCCCTGTACCCATCAAAAGCTCGTGAATGTCCTTTAGACGCGACTTTATGCCGTTGATTAAATACTCGCTTTCGCCGTCACGGTATAACTTGCGGGTAATGCAAACCTCATCGGTGCCGGTGCCCAGTGCGCGGTCAGCATTGTCAATCAGCAGCGAAACCCGCGCAAAACCCATCTGCTTTCGCTTCTGGGTGCCGTGAAAAATCACGTCTTCCATCTTATCGCCGCGTAAAGTTTTCGCGCCCTGCTCCCCCATGACCCAGCGCAAAGCGTCGCTGATATTACTTTTCCCGTTACCGTTGCTGCCGACGAGTGCTGTCATTTTTGAATCGAAATTCAATACTGTTTTATCGGGAAAAGATTTAAATCCGTGAATTTCAAGTGATTTAAAAAACATTATTTCTATATTCCTTCTATACGTTGACGAATTTCAAAAATTTATCTCCCCTTACAGCAGATTAAATTTTTTAAGATTTACACAGGTTCTATCAAAATATCCTCGCCCTGTTTCTCTTTAATTTTATAGGTAAATCCAAGCTTTAAAAGCTCATTTTTGTTCACGCTTTTATGCCCGTTTATTTTGCTTATATTTTTTCTGTCGGTATAAATCTGAAACTTTTTTGCTCCGCTTTTCTGCATGAAATCAAGCATTTTTTTGAAATAATACCGCCCTATGCAAAGCTCGCCGAGCTGAAGACCGTAATTCCCGCCGATAATCTCGTTTTTCCGCTCGTCTTTACTGCTTATATTTAATCCTAGACGAATTACTTTTATGTTATTTTCAACAAATCTCCTGTAAATTTCCGAGCAAAGTTCGACGGTTCTTTCAAGCGAAAAAGTGTCAAATTCACCGCGTTCAAACATATCGCCGAGCATCGTGCCTTTTAAAATCACAGTCGGGTAAACCCGCGCTGTATGAGGTTTTAACGAGATTAACTCATCAGTCGTATACAACGATTTCTCCAGCGTGTCGCCAAGCAGTCCCGTCATCATTTGAACACCCAGTTCAAACCCGGATGTCTTAATTAATTCTGCGCTTCTTCGCACATCATCGGAAGTGTGCTTGCGGTTGTTCAGTTCCAGAACTTCATCATCCATGCTCTGAACACCGAGTTCAACGGCATTTACACCATGTTTTTTGAGCTGATGCAAAACTTTTTCATCTATATAATCCGGCCGCGTGGAGCAGCGTATTCCTGTGAATATCTCAGGTTCTTTTTTTAAATATTCATTCGCAGCGCTAAGTAATTCTTCTCGGTAATTCCAATCGAGTGCTGTAAATGTCCCGCCGAAAAAACCTATTTGAGCCGTTAAATTGCGCTGTTTAAGCGACAATGCATAATTATCCAAAACTCCGCGGACATCATTTGTGCTCACAGAATTCGCTGCTCTTGTGGTTTTATTCTGGTCGCAGAACGAGCACTTATGCGGGCAGCCGAGGTGCGGAATGAAAATCGCTGCGTTAGTAGTTTTTTTATTCATAACCCATTAGTTTTAAGGCGCCTTTAGCCGCCTCCTGCTCCGCTTCTTTCTTGCTTTTTCCCGTGCCCGTGCCGATTCGCTGGTCGTTGAGCAGCACGCTCGATGTAAATATTTTATTATGCGCTTCGCCGCTCTCGCTGTCTAAATTATAAGATATTTTTTCCTCCGGATTTTGCTGAATGATTTCTTGCAAAACTGTTTTATAATCACTGAGCAGCGGCTTTCCACTTGTCAATTTCTCTTTTTTCGGAAGAAATTTGTGTACAAAATCAGCTGCTTTTTCATGCCCGCCGTCAAGATAAATCGCGGCTATCAGCGCTTCAAACGCATCTGCTAAAATAGAACGGCGTTCACGCCCGCCCGTGTTCTCTTCGCCCTTGCCGAGGAAAAGCTCCTTGCCCAAATCAATTTTCTGCGCGAAGCCGAAGAGCGAAGCCTCGCATACAATCCCCGCGCGCAGCTTTGTCAGCTGCCCCTCGGGAATGTCGCGCAGCTGCTCAAATAAATACTTCGACACTATAAGCGAAAGCACGCTGTCGCCAAGGAATTCCAGCCGTTCATTGCTTACGCGTTTTTTGTTTGACGCGTGCGAAGAATGGGTCAGTGCTTCGTTGAGAAGTGTTTTATTCTTAAAGGCATAACCGATTTTTTTCTCGAATTCCGTCATTGATTCTCCTCTTTCAACGCCGCAATTCCCGCCTCAATTTCGCCTATTGCGCCGCAGAAATTCACCGCTTGATGAATTGCATTTTTGAACGCCCGCTCATCGCTCGAGCCGTGCGCCTTAATCACCGGCTTCTTTATTCCGAGCAGCGGCGACCCTCCAACCTCGCGGTAATCGGTTTTTTTACTAAGCGCCTTCACGCCTTTCTTAGACAGCAGATAGCCGACTTTTGAACCTGCGCTCGCAGTGAAAATCCCGCGCAGCGACGCTTTCATGAAAGCGCCCATGCCCTCGATTGCTTTAAGATAAATATTCCCCGTGAAGCCGTCCGTAACCGCCACGTCACACAGGTTCATTGTCGGGTCGCGCCCCTCAATGTTTCCGATGAAATTCACCGGGGAATTTTTCAATGCCTCATACGCTTTCTGCTCGAGCTCGCGCCCTTTTTCCCGCTCGCTGCCTACATTTAAAAGCCCCACGCGCGGATTTTCCACGCCCATGATTTTCTGCATGAATATGCTGCCCATCACACCGAACTGCGCGAGCATTTCCGCGCGGCACTCCATGTTCGCACCGCCGTCAAGAAGCATATAATAACCGCTTATTCCCGGCATAAGCGGCGCAAGCGCGGGGCGTTTCACGCCTTTCATCCGTCCTACAAGCGTCGTCGCGCCGACAACCATTGCCGCCGTGCTGCCCGCGCTTACAAAAGCATCGGCTCTGCCGCTTGCAACAAGCCCAAAAGCTTTTCCCATTGAACTTTCTTTTTTAACCGTGCGGATTAGCATCGGGTCGTCTTCGATTTCGATTACGCCGTCTGCGTTCACGATAGTGATATTTTTGTCAGAAACACCGAGGGCTTCCATGCGCGATTTTATGGTTTTTTCATCGCCTGTAAGTATGATTTCCATGTCATTAATCTCGGCAACTGCAGCAGCCGCGCCGAGAATAACCTTGTCCGGCGCGTGGTCGCCGCCGAAAGCGTCCAATGCAACTCTCACCGGCGAGCCGCCGGCGGCATTATCCTTGCTGTCATTTACATATTTCACAGATTAACCTCCCTCTTATCCGTCCTGCCGACTAAATAATCCAGCGACACGCCGAAATAATCTGCAAGTTCAACAGCCTTTTCAAGCGTTGTCGTTCTTCTCCCGCGCTCCATGTCTGATATTTGTGTAGGTGTAACACCCAGCATAATACCAACATCACTTTGATTTAATTTTTTTTCTAATCTTAATTCTTTAAGTCTTTTTGAAAATAACATAAAAACTTCTCCAAACCTATTGACATATAGCTATTAGCTGTGTTATAATTAACGTAGCTTTTAGCTATTTTATTAAAAAGGAGTAAAACCATGAAAAGTATTATCGAAGAATTCATGCTCAGCGAACTATATCACGATATGTTAAAAATTGACCCGAAGCGGATAAAAGAAATGGGGTTAAAGGAAATTAAATTTGAAAAATCGCTTAGCAAGAAAGAAAAAAAGTCATACCGTATTTTTTCTGATGAGAAATTTGATTTTGACGCAGAACGTGAAGTTGAATGTTTCAAATGCGGGTTCAAGCTGGGATTCAATCTTTTCCTTGAGGCTATAAAATAGCCTCAAGGTCGCGCAGAGCGCGTTCGGCAAGAGCCGCATACCGCTCCCGCTTGCCTTTAATCCGATGTTCGAGTGCAGGCAGAAGCCCCATGTTAGCGCCGAGCGGCTGAAAATTCGTGACGGATTCATCGCTGATATATCTTAATAATGCGCCTGTCATCGTGGTTTCCGGAAGTTCGAGCGACGATTTTCCTTTCAATGCCCGCGCCAGCGAAAGTCCGGCGATGATGCCGCCCGCCGCGCTCTCCGCGTAGCCCTCTGTTCCGGTAATCTGCCCCGCGAAATAAATATTATCGGAGCCTTTGAGCTTAAAGCTGCTGTCTAAAATCCGCGGGCTGTCAAGGAATGTATTGCGGTGCATGACACCAAACCGCATGAACTCGGCGTTTTCAAGCCCGGGTATAAGCCGGAAAACCCTTTCCTGCTCGCCGAACTTGAGGTTCGTCTGAAAACCGACGATGTTGAACAGCGTGCGCCTGTCGTTTTCGGGACGGAGCTGAACGAGCGCGTAAGGGCGTTTCCCCGGTCGGGCGCCCCGGCACGCAATATCACCGCTTCGCGGCGGAACAATAAAACCTACAGGCTTCATGCAACCATAACGAACGCTGTCTTTGCCGCGTTTCGCGAGGATTTCAACCGGCATGCAGCCCTCATAAACCGTGAGATTTTCAAAATTACGTAGCGGCACGGTTTCCGCGTTAACCAGCGCTTCATAAAAAACATTATATTCGTCTTCATTCATCGGGCAGTTCAGGTAATCTGCGCTTGTTTCCTCGCCTTTGCCGTACCTGTTGCCGAAAAAAGCTATGTTTAAATCCACGCTTTCGAGCGTAATTATGGGCGCGGCGGCGTCATAAAAATGTAAAAATCTGCACTTCTTTTTTAATTCATCAGCGAAAACATCGCTCGTCAGCGGGCCTGTTGCGATAATTGCGTTTTTCTGCGGGAACCGGGTGACTTCACCGGTTATAATTTCTATATTCGCAACCTCGCGGATTCTGCGCGTTATTTCCTGCGAAAAGCTTTCCCTGTCAACCGCTAAAGCCCCGCCCGCGCTTACTTTTGTCTGCTCTGCAACTTCAAGCACGAGCGAGCCGAGCAGCCGCATTTCCGCCTTTAACAGTCCCGCCGCGCTTGCGGTTTCGTTTGATTTAAACGAGTTTGAGCAAACCAGCTCCGCAAAGTCAGCGTTATTATGCGCGGGTGAAAACTTCTGCGGCTTCATCTCGTGCAGCCTCACGCAGAAGCCATGTTTCGCCAGTGTCCACGCGGCTTCAACGCCGGCGAGCCCCGCGCCGATTACACTAACCGTCATCTTTCCGCGTCAACAAGCGGCTTGCCGTCCGGGTCAAGCAGCGGGGTTAAACCGCCTGCATACGCCCCGTCATTAAAGAAAAGGTACATAACCCCTGTCTTGGTATCCTTTATTATTTTATAGCCCGTCAGCTTTCCCTGCTTATAAACGATTTCAAATCTTTTTTCTTTTGTCATTATTATTTCCATTAAGTCCTTTCTTCACAAACGAACAAAAACAACGTTTTCCCGGGGTCATTTGTGTTTATTTTCAAACTTCTGCCCCCTCCGCCTGCTCATTATCAACCGCTTCCGCCTCATACCCGCACTTCTCCGCCGCGCAGTAGAGCTTGCCTTTTTTGCCGCCTTTGCGGAACAGTTTCTTGGCGCAGGTCGGGCACTGCTCGGAAACAGGCGTATCCCACGTCATAAAACCGCAGTCCTTAACATTCTCGCAGCCGAAATAAGGCTTGCCCTTTTTGGATTTTTTGCTTATCATTTTGCCCGTACAGCCCGGACATTCGCCGCCCGCCTCGTTGACAATTTTTTTAGTGTGCTTGCACTCGGGGAAGCCGGAACAACCGAGGAATTTCCCGTAAGGGCCGATTTTTATCGACAGCATCTTCCCGCACAGCTCACACGGAATGTCGGTAGGTTCGTCGGGGATTTTCACCCGCTTGCCCTCCATTTCCTTTTCTGCTTTGGTGAGCGTCTTCTCGAACTCGCCGTAAAACTCGCGCAGCACCACAGTCCACTCCTCGTTCTCGTGTTCGATTTTGTCGAGGTCGGTTTCCATCTGCGCGGTAAATTTCGTGTCAACTATATTATCAAAGTGCTCCTGTAATAAATCGGTGATTACCCGCCCCAAAATCGTGGGTTTAAGCTGCTTCTGCGCTCTTTCGACATACTGTCTGTCAAGGATTGTGGTAATTGTCGGCGCATACGTTGACGGTCTGCCGATGCCGTTTTCCTCGAGCGCTTTAATCAGGCTCGCCTCAGTGAAGCGCCCGGGCGGCTGCGTAAAATGCTGGTTACCCTCTACGCTCTCAACTTTGAGCACCTCGCCTTTCGTGAGCGCGGGCAGCGCCGTCGTGCCTGTTTCATCGGAGTTTTCATTTTCACTCCCGTCAACGTACAGCTTCATAAAACCGTCGAACTTGACAGTGAAACCGTTTGCCTTAAACAAACAGCCGTTGGCGGTAATATCCGCCGAAACAGTGTTGAGCTGCGCATTTTCCATCTGGCTCGCCATGAACCGCTCCCAAATTAGCTTGTAAAGCTTATACTGGTCACTTGAAACGTGACCTTTTATCTGCTCGGGGCTTATATGCGGCACGCTCGGGCGGATTGCCTCGTGCCCGTCCTGTGAATTAGCCTTAGACTTGAAAACCCGTTCACCCGCAAAAACATACTGGGCTCCGAACTTCTGTTCAATGAGCTCTTTTGCCGCCTGCTTCGCCTCATTTGAAATCCGCAGGCTGTCGGTTCTCATATAGGTTATGAGCCCGATTGCGCCGTGCTCAGGCAGCTCGACACCCTCATATAGCTCCTGCGCGGTCTTCATGGTTCGCCGCGAGTTGAAGAACAGCTTGCGCGAAGCTTCCTGCTGTAAGGTAGATGTCGTGAACGGCGGCGCGGGGAGCTTTTTGCGCGTGGATTTTTTAACTGCGGAAACTTCAAACTCCGCACCCTCAAGACGCTTTAAAATTTTATCCGCATCTTTTTTGCCGGTCAGTTCTATTTTCCCTCCGTCAACTTCTGTGAGTTTTGCGGGGAAAGCTTTCTTGCTTCCCGAAGCGAGCAGCGATGCGTCAACGCTCCAGTATTCGCGGCTTTGGAAGCTCTCGATTTCCTTTTCACGGTCGACGATAAGCCGCACGGCCACCGACTGCACACGCCCTGCCGACAGTCCGCGGCGGACTTTTTTCCACAAAAACGGACTCAGCATATAACCTACTATTCTATCGAGAATTCTGCGTGCCTGCTGTGCGTTTACAAGTCCCATGTCGAGCCCGCGCGGTCGTGCCATACCGTCTTTAATGCCTGCTTTCGTAATTTCGTTGAAAGTTACGCGGATGGGTTTTGCGGCGTCAAGGTTCAAAATATGCGCCAAGTGCCATGAAATCGCCTCGCCCTCGCGGTCCGGGTCGGTCGCGAGGTAGACGGAACCCGACTTATCCGCTTGTTTCTTCAAGTCCTTAATGAGTGTGGCTTTATCCTTTTTATTCTCGTAAATTGGCTCGAAATTATGCTCTATATCTACGCCGAGCTTGGATTTCGGAAGGTCGCGGATATGCCCCACCGAAGCCATGACTTTAAAATTTTTGCCGAGATACTTCCCGATTGTTTTTGCTTTTGCAGGTGACTCCACGATGATTAAATCAGACATGAATGTGTTATTTCCTCATTTCGTATATGATAATCGAAGCAGCGACCGCCGCGTTCAAAGACTCTGCATTTTTAATGGGTATATAAATTTCACTGTCGCATAAAGCGAGTACCTGCGCGCTTATTCCTGCACCCTCCGAGCCGATTACAACAACGCTCTTTTCAGGGAAGCTGAAATCCGTGAGCTTTTCCGCCTTATCGCTTAAAGCCGCGCCGATGACTGTAAAGCCAAGCGTTTTCAACTCCACGAGCCCGCCGCGGTAAACAGGAAGCCTAAACGCCGAGCCCATCGCGCTTCTTATTACTTTCGGCGAGTGTATGTCGGCGCAGCTCTCCGAAAGCAGCAGCGCATCCACTCCGAAAGCGTCGCAGCTGCGTATAATCGCGCCGACATTCCCCGGAGTTTGAACTTCATCTAAAGCGATTACACGAAATCTTGCCGCCGTCGTTTGAGAAGCAGACGCGCGGCTCGTGCCGGTACTATTAATAAGTGTACTCAATTTTGAAAATTTGTCAAGCAGGGGAAGTGAAAAAAACACACCCTGCGGCGACTTTGTATCAGAAATATATTCAGCCAAATCGTCGCTAATTATGTCTATATTGCATAAATTTGCGGCTTTTTTACAGAAATTGTCATTTTTTTGTGAAAACTTTTCCGTTAAGAGAATTTGCTCGGGTTTTAAGCCGGAGGCTACAGCTTCATGAAATAATTTTTCACCCTCGACGGCAAACAGCCCGCTTTCAAGGCGGGCTTTTCGGTCGCGCATTAAAGCGCGGAAGTGAGCAACTTGGGGGTTTTGGCGGCTTGTAATAATCATCTTGAGCCTTTCGGATATTAATAGTAAACAATAAACGCGCCGATTAGATATGCGCCCGCGATAAGACTCGCTGTGTTTGCAATGATGGCGTACAGCGGTTTTTTCCAGCCTTTAAGCCACCATTTTGATTTTTCTCTTTTCAACAAAATAGTAAACGCAATAATTTCAACAATAAATATAATAATTTCCAGTCCTAAATAGACTAAACCCCAGTAACTCCCCATTTCGGGATTGCTTAGGATTATATTTAACCCACCCTGCGTAATTAAATTCACGACAAGAAAAACCATCCAGTTTCTTTTTCCTCTAAAACCGAAAGCTAAAAAAATCAAACCTTCAATCAGTAACGTAAAAACAATTCTCATAACAACCAGAATTGTATTGCGTACTAATGGCGTACCGGGTATGAGAGTGCGGTTTGAAAGGTTTAAAGTCATGAACCTGTGGTAAGTATTTTGTATTTCAAGCAGAGGAAATTCCAGCGTTTCGCCGCCTGTCGTTACGGCAAGCGTTGCTTCATTTAATTCTGCGCGCCCGATATAAAAAAGACCGCCATCGCTATAAAAATGATAAAATGTATCGTTTGCCGGGTTTTTCCTGATAACATTTGCACCAAATTGCTTTCCGTCAGCAAAACGCAAAGACACTTGCAAATCTTCAGGCGCGTTGGTCACCATCACAGTAAACAACGGCGGTTCTGCCGAGTTCGCAAAAACTGCGGGCGGGAACAGCGATACTGCAATGAAGATTACCATAAAAACAACAACAGGCTTAGTTTTGTTTTTCATTTTACACCTACAGTTAATCACCGCGCCTTTTTAAGGGCGCGGTGTGCGGTTTTGTATAGTTTAAGCGTGAGCCTTCGCTTTTTGCACAAGTGCGGCGAAGCCGTCTGCGTCATGGATTGCTATTTCGGAAAGCATTTTGCGGTTAAGGCTGATGTTAGCCTTTTTGAGTCCGTTTATAAACGTCGAATAATTCATGCCATTGTTTTTACAGGCGGCGGAAATTCTTGTAATCCAGAGCTTTCTGAAATCTCTCTTTTTAAGTCTTCTGCTTATATAAGCGTACTGCGCCGACTTCCAGACTGCCTCTTTCGCGGTCTTGAAGAGCCTGCTTTTGCCGCCCCAATAACCTTTCGCCTGTTTTAAAATTTTATTTCTTCTCTTGCGCGTAGCGAGCGCGCCTTTTACACGAGCCATAATTTTACCTATAGTCCTTTCTTAAGCAGTGCTGATTGAATAGTTTCGTTTTCCCGATTCCGCAGAGAAAACTGTTAAATTCTTGGGTAGCGTATTGCACATTATTAATTATACGGCAGTAATGCTCTTACTTCCGCGACGTTGCTCTTGTCAACGTAGTTCGCCTTGCGGCTCGTGCGCTTACGTTTGGTTGATTTCTGTGTGAGCCTGTGTATGCGGTTGGTACGGCGGTATTTAATTTTACCGCTCTTCGTCATTTTAAAACGCTTTTTTGCTCCGCTGTGCGTCTTCATTTTTGGTCCCGATGCCATTTTCAATACCTTTCCTTTCCAGCTTCATTTAGCTACAGAATTTGTTTTCTCTCTACATAAGAATTCATTACAGGGACTGAATCCTCCTTATTTCTGTGTATCTTTTTTCGGTGCAAGTATAACATTAAGGTTGCGCCCCTCAAACTTGGAGGGCTTTTCAGCCGCGCCGAATTCGGCACACGCCTCGACAAACCGCTTCATCAGCTGTTCGCCGAGCTTCGGATGCGTCATCTCTCTTCCTTTAAACCTGATTGTAACCTTTACCTTATCGCCGGCTTTCAAAAATTTCGTAGCGTGACCGACCTTGGTGTTAAGGTCGTTGGTGTCGATATTAAGCGACATGCGCACTTCCTTGAGCTCTACGTGCTTCTGGTTCTTACGGAGCTCCTTCTCACGCTTTGAAATTTCAAAACGATACTTCCCGTAGTCCATAATCCGGCATACGGGCGGATTCCCCTGAGGCGCGATGAGCACAAGGTCTAAGTTTTTGGCGTCCGCCATATCCTGTGCCTCCGTGCGCTTCATAATGCCGAGCACTTCACCCTCCGCGCCCTGCACGCGCACTTCCTCGGTTACGATTTGGTTATTGATGAGCAATTCCTTGTTGCCGATAATCTACACTCTCCCTCCGCTAATAAAACAACGCCCGAGAATTCCTCAAGCGCAACATAATCAAATATACGGGTAAAACCCGAAAAAGACTAAGTAAACGACCTCGCAAGTACTTGACACTTTTGCCGCGGCAAAACAATGCTGACCGGCGGGTGAGAGAAATCTCTGCTTTTTTATTTACTGGTACAGTATATCATATGTTTTTCCATTTGTCAATAGGTTTATAAAAATTATTTTCCCAGCTCGTAAGCTCTTTTTGTACAGGCTTCGCAGGCGCTTTTTACGATTTGCTCAAACCCTCCCGAGCGCAGCGCGTCAAGCCCCGCGAGCGTAGTCCCGCCTTTTGAAGCCACCTGCGCAATGAGTTCCTCCGCGCCGAAGCCCGAATCGGTCAGCATTTTCGACGCGCCTGTAAGCGTCTTTGCGAACAGATTGAGCGCGGCTTTTTCGTCAATCCCCTGCGAGACCGCGTAATCCGCGAAGCACTTCGAGAACAGGTAAATAAAAGCGGGCGAGCTTGCGTTTATACAAATGATTTCGTTCATCTTGTCAAGCGGAATAACCTCAGCAGCACCGCAGCTTTCGATTACCGCGCGTGTAAAAGCGACTTCTTCGCCGCTTGCTGTTTCATCATAAGCCATAGCGCTTGCACCCGCGCCAAGCAGCACAGGCATATTCGGCATGACGAGAACAATCTTTGTATCCGTACCCGTTATACGGCGTATAAACTCGGCGGAAATACCCGAGCAGAGCGATATAAGCACGGTTTCGGCTGTTAAATGCGGTTTAATTTCCTCAAGCAGCCCGGCTACTTGCTGAGGTTTGCAGGCGAGAACTATATATTTGCACGCTTTTGCGATTTCAATCTCGCTTTCAAGCACGGAAAATCCGGCATTTACAAGCTCTTCTCTCTTTTCGGCAAGCGCGTCGTAGACAAAAAGCTGAGTATCCTTCGCCTCTTCCGACGCCGAGAAGCCTTTTATAAGAGCCAATCCCATATTGCCCGCACCGATAAAACCTAACGTATTCATCCGCTCTTCCTTTCCCTGCTAAAGCCGCGCAGCGCCCTTTGATAGGCTTTGTTTATAACAGGCAGCAGCGTGAACATCAGTACTAAGTCAACAGGAAGCTGCGCAATATTCTTCCATCCCGAACGAAACCATGCCCATGCCCAGAACGACTGCTCCGACATTATTTCCGCCGCCCTGCCCGGCGGCAGAATAAAAATTAAAACTATAAAAGAATTAATTATAAAGTAACACAGCATCATTATTATAAATCTTGACAGAGTAATTCTCATTACCTGCCATGCCGCCCATAATGCGCCCCGGTTGTTATCCGTCCCGCGCGAACCGAGCCCGTACAGGAAAATGCCGTAAATAAACCCCTCCAACATTCTGTTGGGAATAAATGCGGGAATCATTGCATACGGCCCTAAAAATCCTACAAGCACATCGCAGGGAACCGCCGCTAAAACAGCAACAACCGGCCCGTACAACATTCCGATTGTCGCGAGCGCGAGATAACCGAATGTTATCCGCAGCGTTTCGCCGAACCCCGGCGCAAAAATGTTCAGCACTACAAAAAGCGCACATAGTATTCCTGTTGTCGCCAGACACCTCGGACTTTTTAACTCCCTTGCGGAATCGCGGAACATCGCCAAAAACTTCATAAACCATTCCTCCTTAATTTTTGCACACCAACAAGAAGAAATAGTTCATGACAAATCCAAAACGCGTCAGCGTTTTAAACGCCGTGAGCGCTGCGCCGCGTATGCGGCGGGATTTGTTTCAACTAAGCGGTGATATTTCCGCTGAAGTTATATTCCTAATTATCATGTACAGCGAGATGCGGAAAACCTACCGCAAGCATAAATGCTTTTCGTCCGTCTGACAACTCTCCGTTCAAACGGCACTCCTCGGATAAATCCGAACGCAGGGATTCCTACTCTGTAATTTTATTTTTAACGGATAATCCGTTAGGAATTGCCGATAAATAAAGTTGACAGGTTTGCCGCCGTATTTTTGTCAGCAGGCAAGGCAAATTTTCCGCGAATATCCGTCGATATTTAAGGAAAATTTAACGCAGCATGGTGGCAAAAATACAAGGCAAACGTCAAGTTTATTTGTTGGCGATTCCTTAGAAACTGATTTCCATCGCTATGCGGAACAAATCGTTCTCGAACGATTTCCTCATTGACAGCGCTTCCTGTATGTCGTAGTCTACGATGTTGCCGTGCCGCATACCAACGACGCGGTTGCCGTAACCTTGGCTAAGCAGCTCGACTGCGTAATGCCCGAGCTGGCTCGCTACGACCCTATCGCGCACTGTGGGCGAGCCGCCGCGCTGAACGTGCCCGAGGATTGTCGCGCGGGTTTCAACGCCTGTCGCCTGCTCGATTTTCTTGGCTATGTCCTGCGAGTTCCCGATACCCTCAGACACAACTATGATGAAATGGTGCTTGCCCGTGGTTTGCGTGTTCTGAATACGTTCGATTACATCATCAACAGTATACGGCACCTCCTCGGTGAGTATATGCGTCGCACCGGTGGCGATACCTGTGTTAACCGCGATATGCCCTGCATGACGCCCCATTACCTCCACCACCGAGCAGCGGTCATGGCTCTGCGTGGTGTCGCGCAGCTTGTCAATCAGCAGCATAGCCGTATTCATCGCCGTATCATAACCTATTGTATACTCGGTCATGGCTATGTCGTTGTCAATCGTGCAGGGAATCGCAACGCAGGGAACCCCGCGCGCCGACAAGTCTGCGCCCCCCCTGAACGAGCCGTCCCCGCCGAGTATAATAAGCCCTTCAATCCCCTCTTTAATACAGGTCGCTTTCGCTTTTTGCAAACCCTCCTCAAAGCGGAACTCATTGCAGCGCGCTGTATATAAAATCGTGCCGCCCCTTTGAATTATATCCGAAACGCTGCGGATTTCGAGCCGGAGCATATCGCCGTTAATAAGCCCGTTAAACCCCCGCCGTACGCCCATAACCATCATGCCGTGCATAAGAGCGGTTCTCGTCACCGCTCTTATTGCGGCGTTCATGCCGGGGGCGTCCCCGCCACTTGTTAAAATACCAATTTTCTTCATATTTTCATTAAGTCCTTTCTTCACCAAAGGTGTATGAAAACAGCGTTTTCCCCGTTTCAGTTGTATTTTGTTTCAAACTTAATACTTCTCCATTTTCAAACTTTTCCATAATTAATATACTACATTAGTAATTAAACGTCAAGTGCTTTGAGCTATTTTAACTTAATATTCGGTTTTCCGCATAATTTTTCTAAGGCTGTAAGCAATTCCTTTGTTATATTTACACCTGAAATGCCTTTCGGCATTTTCACCTCGCGGGTGTCCGAGAAGCAGATGCGGGCTTTCTGCGTACCCGCGAAACCTCGAAGAATTTCAACAGCCTGCGCTAATTTGCCCGTTTCGGAGGAATTTAGGTTAATATAGAGAGTATCGTATTCCCGGACTTGCAGATTCCCTGCGTTTTCGAGCCTTTTGACGATGATTTTCGCGTCTTCCTCCTCTTTGGTGGATATGCTCCCGAAAAGTGCGTAAATACTGCCCGTGTGAAGATTTGCGGCTTCTTTTTCGTATAAATCGCTAAATATAATCGTCTCGATTTTACCCGTCTTATCCTCAAATTCGGCGAAGCACATGGCTTTCCCCGCCTTGGTTATGAACTGCTTTTTTGAAACGAGCATGGCGATTATACTGATACTGTCGCCGTCCGCGGCATTATTTATGATTACGCCGATTTGCGTAAAACCATAAAGCTTAATGTATGAGTCGTATTTCTCAATTGGATGCCCCGAAACATAAATCCCCAGGCTTTCCTTTTCCATTTGTAAAAGCTGCATGTTTTCAAATTCGGGTATGTCGGGCATTTTATAAACATCGGAGTCGCTGTCGCCTGCAAGCCCGAAGAGGTCCAGCTGCCCGGGCGTTTCTCTGCTGCGCGAAAGCTTATCGAGAATTTCCTCATAAACCATTGACATGGAGCGGCGGTTGTGATTAAAGCTGTCAAACGCCCCCGACTTGATTAAAGCTTCGATTGCCCGTTTATTTAATTCTCCGCCCTGCAGCCGTTTGCAAAAGTCATAAAGCGAGGTGAACAAGCCGTTCCCGCGCTCCTTAATAATAGCTTTGATAAAGCCCGCGCCGATGTTTTTAATTGCCAGCAAGCCAAAACGAATACCATCACCCTCACATGAAAATTCAAGCATGCTTTCATTCACGCCGGGCGGCAAGATTTTCACGCCCTGCCGCTCACATTCGGAAATGTATTCAATCAGCTTGCTCGTGTGCTCAAGCACGCCGGTCATGAGGCGCGACATGTATTCCTTAAAGTGATAACAGCGCAGATACGCCGTCTGGTACGCGAGATATGCGTATGCCGCCGCGTGCGACTTATTAAACGCATAAGACGCAAATCCCGCAAGCTCGTCGAAAATTTCATGCGCGGTTTCCCGTGGAACGCCTTTCGCAGTTGCGCCGTTTATGAACGAATCGCGCTCTTCCTGCATTACGTCGGCTTTTTTCTTGCTCATGGCTCGGCGCACCAAGTCCGCCTTGCCGTAGGAAAAATCCGCCATCTCCCTGCAAATCTGCATTACCTGCTCCTGATAAACCACGCAGCCGTAGGTCATGTTAAGTATCGGCTTTAAAAGCGGGTGCTTGTAGCGGACTTTATCGGGATTATGGCGGCTTTCAATGTAGCGCGGGATTGAAGCCATCGGCCCCGGGCGGTAAAGGGAAATCGCTGCTGTCAGGTCTTCAAGGCTTTCGGGTTTAAGCTTAACAAGCAGATTCGTCATTCCCCCGCTCTCAAACTGGAAAACACCGCTTGTCCCGCCGCGTGACAGCATTGCGTAAACCTGCGCGTCGTCTTCGGGGATTGCGTCTGCGTTAATACCCGCAGCCTGTGCAGTTTCGTGCACGACCGTCAAGTACCGCAGACCGAGGAAATCCATCTTGAGCAGTCCGAGGTTCTCTAAATGTCCCATCGCATACTGCGTTACCGGTGAGCCGCCGGCGGCAGTATCGTTATCTCCCTTTTGAACAGGTACAAAATTCGTCACCGGCTCGCGCGTAATTACCATACCTGCTGCGTGAGTTGAGCCGTGGCGCGGCATACCCTCGATTTTAAGGGCGGTGTTAATCAGCGAAGCGATTTCGGAGTCACGCTCGTACATATCGGAAAGCTCTTTCTGCTGTACCAGCGCTTCTTTAATACTCGGATTCACAGAGAACGAGATAAGCTTCGCCGCACTGTCAACCTTGGCATAGGGCAGTCCCATTGCCCGCCCTGCATCGCGGATTGCCGCGCGTGCCGCCATCGTCCCGAACGTGATAATCTGCGCGACGTGGTCGGCGCCGTATTTACCGGTCACGTAGTCGATTACCTCCTGCCGCCGCCGGTAACATAAATCTATATCAAAGTCAGGCATTGAAATCCGCTCAGGGTTTAAAAACCGCTCGAACAGCAAACCGAAACGCATGGGGTCAATTGACGTGATTCCAAGGGCATATGCGGCTATGCTGCCCACGCCCGAACCGCGCCCGGGCCCAACGGGGATAGAGTTTCTGCGGGCGTATGCAATGAAGTCTGCAACGATTAAAAAGTAGTCGGTAAAACCCATCTTCTCAATCTGCGACACTTCATAATCCGCACGGCTCTGCACTTCTTCCGGGTAGTTTCCGCCGTAGCGCCTGACGAGCCCTTTCTGCACTTCCGACTTTAAAAACGCAGCATTGTCAGTAACATTATCGGCTTTGAAATAAGGCAGCTTATACACGCCGAACTCGAAAGTAACATTGCACATCTCTGCGATTTTTACGGTGTTTAAAATCGCTTCTTCTTTAAATAAAGCCGCCATCTCATCGCCGGATTTCAAGTAAAACTCATCGGTTTCAAAGCCGAGCTGCTTCTCGTTTATGGTCGTATTAGTCGCGATTGCGGTTAAAATACGCTGAACAGGCGCGTCGGCTTTTGTAATGTAATGTGCGTCGTTAGTGGCGACAAGCGGTATGCCCGTTTCACGCGAAAGCCTGTACAGGTCCGGCAGAATCTCACGCTGCTCTTTTAACCCGTGGTCCTGGATTTCTATATAAAAATCATCAAAAATCTCATTATATTCACGGGCAATAAGAACCGCCTCGTCATATTTGCCGTCGTAAAGAAGACGCGGGATTTCTCCCGCGAGGCAGCCGGAAAGCGCGATTAAACCTTTGCTGTAGCGCCGCAATGTTTCTTTGTCGCAGCGGGGCTTGCTGTAAAAGCCCTCGATGTAAGCGTCCGACACGAGCTTTACAAGATTCTTATAGCCCTCGTTGCTCCTGCAAAGCAGAACAAGATGATAGGGCGGCTTGTTCCGCGCTCCGGTTTTTTCAAGGCGCGAGGCGGGTGCAACGTAAACCTCGCAGCCGATTATAGGTTTTATGCCGTTTTGAATACACTCTGCGTAAAAGTCCACGCAGCCGTACATTACGCCGTGGTCGGTGATTGCGGCGGCGTGCTGATCAAGCTCCTTTACACGGCGAACAAGCTCCTTTATGCGGCAGGCGCCGTCAAGGAGGCTGTATTCCGTATGAACATGCAGATGTACAAAATCAGTCATTTTATATAGCTTTCCCCAAGAACATTTCAAGCGGCTGCTCATAAGGCGGTATATCCATGACAATGGAGCCCATATCCTTATATCCCAGCTTTCTGTAAAAATGCTGTGCGTCCTCATCAACCTGAGTAGATGTCATAATCATCTTGTAGCCTTGCGAGCGCATTTCATTTTCCCAGTGCAGTACAGCTTTTGTACCATAACCTTTTCTGCGGTACGGCTCGTCAAGATACAGTAAAGTCATAAAGGGAATAAAATCAAAAAACAGGTTGTAACGCATAACCCCGATTAACTTGTCATCATCGCGCAGCACATAACATCTTTTGTCCCTTATCTTTAGCTCACATTCACTTTCCGACAGATAATTTCCGACAGAATGAACATATTGCTTGTCTTGTAAAGCCGCGTGGGTGATTGAAAACATTATTGCTGCTCCTGTTCGTCTGTTTGATTTTTTGCCGGATTCACGTGAACCATGCAGTGCTTAACTTTCGGGAATGCGGCTTCGACCGCGTCATGTACATTTTCTGCAATCTTGTGCGCTTCGTGCAGCGTAAGCTCGCCGTTTGCCGCTATTTCAATATCGGCAAAGATTTTCGAGCCGAACATGCGGGTTTTGATTTCATCTATTCCCATTACGCCGTCCTGCTTTGAAATCACGGCTTCAAGCTCCTCTAAGGTTTTCGGGTCGCAGGCCTTATCGACCATCTGGTTAGTTGCGTCTTTAAAAATATCGAAAGCAGTTTTTATGATAAATGCGCAGATAATCAGTCCCGCAACCGAGTCCAATACAGGAAAGCCCATTTTTGCGCCGAGTATGCCGAGGAATGCGCCGGTTGTCGCCAGTGCGTCGGAACGCGAGTGCCACGCGTCCGCCATTAGCGCGCCGGAGTTTATTTTCTTGGCGGCGGCGCGGGTATACCAAAACATCCATTCTTTAGCCGCAATCGTAAGCCCTGCAATGATAAGCGCGGCAACTTCCATCGACATGGGCTCGTACTCGCCGCCGATAATATCCTTGACTGCGCCGTATCCGATGCCGATGCCGACGATTGCTAAAATCATCGCCATAATCAGCGACGCCACGCTTTCAAAACGCTCGTGCCCGTACTGATGTGATTTATCGGACTTTTTACCCGCAACGTTAACGCCGATGATTACTATAATCGTGGTCGCGCCGTCCGACAGTGTATGTATCGCACTTGAAACGAGCGCAGCGGAGCCCGCCAGTATGCCTATTACGATTTGAACGGCTGTCAGTATAAAATTAATCACTACGGTTCTGATTTCGACTTTGTTTGCCAGTTTTATATCTTCTCTTGTCATATTTTAATTAAGTCCTTTCTTAAATTAATGATAAATTAAAACAACGTTTTCCCGATTCATAAAAATTTTATTTTAACTTTGTCTCTTTTATAAAATAAAAACCCGTGGAACTTAACCGTCCCACAGGTGCTTTTTAGCAGCCCTGCTGTCGCAGCAGCGACCCGCCCAACAGGCATAAAACCCGCCGGCTGTTCAGTAAAAATATTATAACATAATTTCAAGCGCCGCAGGTGATTGCGACGGTAAAGCCGCCGACGGCGCGAACGCGCCTAATTATTGTTGAAATAAAATCACCGTTTCGGCTTTACCGAAACCATCCGCAAAGCGGATGCCAAACGCTTTGCGTTTGGATGTGTGATTTTATTATAACACGGGCAAAAATATTTGTCAAGTGTTTATTAATTCCCGCGTTCCACGCGTTCCTTGCGTTCTACGCCTTCTTTCAGCAATGCCTTGAGCTTGTCATTATTATTGTTTTCAAGCGCTGTTTTATACTCGCCGAGGCTGTTTATAAGAAAGTCGATTTCTGTCAATAAATTTTCGCGGTTTTCCAGGAACAGCTCCGCCCACATCTCCTCGTTAAGCCGCGCAACTCTCGTAAGGTCTTTGTAGCTCCCTGCCGAAAAACCCTTATGCTCGGATGCCGCGGGGCTTTTTACGTAAGCGTTCGATACAACGTGCGCAAGCTGCGAGGTATACGCAATCCGCCTGTCGTGTTCCTCGGGCGTGGTGAAAACCACGCTCCCGAAGCCGATTTCCATAAAAAGCTTCTTCGCTTTCTCCAAGGTTTTTATGCTCTCATCGGGGCAAGGCGTAAGCAGCATCGGCGCGCCTTTAAACAGCGTGCTGCGTGAGTGACGGAAGCCGGAGTTCTGCGTTCCCGCCATCGGATGCCCG
This sequence comes from Oscillospiraceae bacterium, assembly GCA_009783695.1. Lineage (GTDB taxonomy): Bacteria > Bacillota > Clostridia > Oscillospirales > Ruminococcaceae > Ruminiclostridium_E. The sequence continues at coordinate 6,330 of WRCY01000023.1, read as the reverse complement.
CCGATAAAAGTGAAGCCGTGCTTCTTTGCGAGCTTCGCGGCGGCTTCGCAGATATTTTTCTTTACTCCGGCCGCGTCTATTACAATAGCATCTTTCTTAAAAAGCTTCACGTTTGATTTTATGTATTCCGCGGCCGCTTTCGGGTAGAGCGCGATTAAAACGAAGTCGCAGCCGGCGAGCGTTTCCGTGCTCAAAATGCCGTCGCTCGCGCCCTCAAGCTTTGCTTGTAAGTTCACGCTTTGGTTTTTGTCGAAAGATAAAACTTTATATTTTGTGTTTTCTTTAACGGCTTTAGCGAGAGAGCCGCCGATGAGCCCTAAGCCGATGATTCCTATTGTCATGTGTTTCTCCATTTTAAGGTCGTATAATGCTTATTCTACGAATTTACCGCCGCCCGCACCCTCTCCACAGCTTTCACAAGCTCCGCGAACTCCTCGGGCTTCAGTGACTGCGGACCGTCGCACATTGCCTTTTCGGGGTTGTTATGCACTTCCACGATTATACCGTCCGCGCCCGCCGCTACCGCCGCAAGCGTCAGCGGTCTGACGTACCGCGCGATTCCGCAGGCGTGGCTGGGGTCAACGATTACAGGCAGGTGTGAAAGCTCTTTCAGCACAGGCACAGCCCCGATGTCGCAGGTGTTGCGGGTTGCGGTTTCAAAGGTGCGGATTCCGCGCTCACAGAGAATAACCTGCTCGTTCCCGCCCGCCATGATGTATTCCGCGCTTAGCAGAAGCTCTTTGAGCGTGCTTGACAAGCCGCGCTTAAGAAGAATCGGCTTGTTGGTTCTGCCGAGCTGTTTTAAAAGCTCCATGTTTTGCATGTTGCGTGCGCCTACTTGAATGACGTCTACTTCGCAAAAATGCTCAAGATGCGATAAGTCCATAATTTCGGTGACTATCGGCAGTCCGGTGAGCTTTTTCGCCTTTAGAAGCAGCCCGATTCCCTCGTCGCGCATACCCTGAAAGTCGTACGGCGATGTGCGCGGCTTGTACGCGCCGCCTCGAAGCATCTGCGCACCCGAAGCCTTGACGCTCTCGGCGATTGCACAAATCTGCTCCTCGCTCTCGACCGAGCAGGGCCCCGCAATCATCATGAAGTTTCCGTCGCCGATTTTCTTAGGACCGGACCCTCCGGCTCCGCTGATTTCAAATACGCTGTCGTCAGAGTGAAACTTCCTGTTCGCTTTCTTGAACTGCTCTGTGACGCGCATAACGCTCTCGACAATTGCGAGCCCCTCAATAAGCTCGGTGTCTATGCTGCCGGTATCGCCGATTAAACCGAGTACCGTCTGCATTTTTCCTATGCTCAAATGCACATCAAGCCCAAGGCTTTTTATCCACTCTATTAAGTCTTCGCGCTGCTGCTCCGAGGCGCCCTGTTTTAGTACTACTATCATATTTTAATTAAATCCTTTCTTCACCAAATCGGCATTTAAACGGCGTTTTTCCCGATTTGTCACAGTTCGCTTTATACATTTTTATTATTTATAAAACTTTTTGATTACCTCTTCCGCTTTTTTAAGATGTATGTTGAATCCTATGTCTTTCTTTGCGGTTTTTTCATCATTATAAATGAACGTCGACCAGTCCCACCAGAAAACCCCCGCAAAGTTCGGCTCTTTCGTGAACACGTCGAGGCAGGACTCGTAGAAGTCGGCTTGCTCTTCCTCGGAAAACGGATACTCCTTGTGCGAGAAGTCCCACGGAATCGCCGCGCAGCCTTTTGCGGAGCGGCAGCCGATTTCCATGAAGATGTATTTCCTGCCGAACTTATGGGATAGTGCATTTAAGTGCAGGCGGACTTTTTCCCACTCTGAAACCATCTTTTCTTTTTCGGAGCCGTTTCTGCCTACCTGATAATACGCAGACGTTCCGATATAATCAAGAGCGTCGAACCATGCGATGTTTTCCTCGTCGCCGTGGTTGGTGTTATAAACGAGCTTACCGGAATATACTTTACGAAGCTTCTTTATGAGCTTACGCCAGTACTCGTCCTTTTGCTCCGTGCCGGACATTTCGCAGCCTATGCAGAGCATTTCGGCGCCGAGCTCCTCGGCAAGCTCCGCGTAGTGCAGCATGTAAACCGTGTAGCTCTTGAACCACTTTTTCCAGTATACATCCTGTTCCGCCATGTTACGGTCAGGGAATGAAATGTATGCCCGCCACATGCCGTCGTCCGAGTTAAGTATAGGCTTCAGGCAGATTTTTATGCCTTTTGCGTGAGCTTTTTCCACTGCGAAAGCTATGTCGCGGTCTGTGGGGGTTTTGCTGAAGTCAAAGCTTATGTCTGTTGAATAAAACTTTTTCTGCCTGTTCACGACCGCAAGGCAAATCCAGTTTACGCCTATATCATAAAGCAGCTCCTGCGATTTTATCCCATCCTCCGAGCGGAAGCCGCCCCTTCTTCCGTCGTATCCGTATGTAAAACCTTTTATCTCCATATTTTTAGCAAGTCCTTTCCTAACAGCAGCGAAATAAAAACGCCGTTTTCCCCGGTTTAAAAGCTTTTATTACAAGCTTTTTAATAAGTCCTTTCCTAACAGCAGCGAAATGAAAACGCCGTTTTCCCCGGTTCAGAAGATTTTATTCTCATACTTTTTATTAAGCCCTTTCCTAACAGCATCGAAATGAAAACACCGTTTTCCCCGGTTCAGAAGATTTTGTTCTTATGTTTTTTCTTCTTTAATTTAAAGTATAATAAAATAAAGTATAGCATAAAACCGCTGACGTGTCAACGGTTTTATGCTTCGGTTAATTAATCCCTGCATTCGGGTGTGGTCGTGAATTCAATATCAATCCCTGACATTCCGCCGCCCTCGAAATAATCGTCCGCAATCACGTCGATTACGTTTTTGCCGTTTCGCAGGTACGGCGCGATGTTGGCGATGTTTCTGCTGCCGCCGAGCGTCAGGTACCAGCCGTCCGTGAACGGGAACCGCTGTATGTTCCTGTTCATGAAAATACCATGTATCCCCTCAAACGTGGAGCGGTTCTGCGCAACGTTCCCGCTGCCGATGAGGTCGGTTGAAGTCCAGTAGGCGAGAACGCCGTTGACGAAGACGAAAATCGAGTCGTTAAGCGGGAAAACAAACTCGTCGGGTTCATTAGTCGGGAACCGTGATACAAGAAACGCCGAATCTACGCTGTAGCAGGAAAGGTCAACCTCAAGGTAGGACGTGAAGCGTCTCAGACTGTAACGGAACTGCGCGTAATAGCGCCCGGGTATATCCTCTCTTGTTTCAGGAGAAAGCAGGCTGTCACGTACGAAAAACGCATTCCATGAAGCCCAGCCGCCAGGCTCGGGAGCAGTCGAATACCCCGTGAAAAACTGATTCGGGAAGCCGCCGTCCCACACGAACGGGAAGCCTATTTCGGGATTGCGCTTTTCATTAAGCGATTCATCTGTGCCGAAAACGGCTCTTGTGAACTCGCCGGAAACCGCGGCGTCGTACATTTCCTCGTTCTCATAGTATTGAATAAGCGTGTGATTACGCGCCCAATTGAAGTTCCAGCCCTCAAACGGAACATCGGTAACTCCGGGCGGTACTATTAATATACGAGCGCCGGGTACGAACTCGTATTCCTCCGAGCTGCGCATCCAGCCGATTACGCGCGGGCAAAGGCATGGCGGCGGGGGCGGCGGCGGCGGGGGTGGGCAGGGCTTGAAGCATTTACAGCAGCACCGGCAGCACCCGCAGACACAGCGGCGGCTTTTAAATCCGCAGCACGAACAAAGCATCGGAAATAAACAGTTAATCATAATTAAACCTCTTTTCGTTTCTTATCATATTATGTCGAATAACGTAAAAAGGTTTCAAATTTTTATCAGCTTGTCATATAGACCCCCGTCCTTACATATATTGATGTAGACTAAGATTTGTACTTGCCCGTTGAGCAAGTACTAAAAACGGAGGTACGCAATGGACTTACAACTTAATCTCAGCAAAGAGCCTGTTTTTCTGAACGAAGTCGTTTTTGACGGACAGACGGAGCAAGGGGTAGAATTTGATTACGTTCTGCCGGACTATTATCCCGATATTTTTAAAGTACTTAAATGCACCCTTACGCCGGCAATTATATCACACAGCGTTTCGGGTTCGCAGCTTTTCTGCGACGGCGTGGTTTATATTAAGGTTCTGTACCTTACCGCGGGGAGCAATCGTATTTATTGCATTGAACAGCGCTATACCTATTCAAAGACAATTGACCTTGTGAAAAACGCTCCCGTGGAAAGCGCGGTTGTGACCGTTTCACCTAAAACCGATTACTGCAACTGCCGCGCGACGAGCGGGCGCAGAATCGATGTGCGGGGTGCGGTAAGCTGTAAAATCAGAGTCCAGTGCGCGCGCAAGACCGAGATGATTACAGGGGCGGAGGGGCTCGGCGTTGAAACTAAGAAAACCGCGCTGTCCTACTGCGGCGAAAAGCTCATGACCTCACGCCAGTTCGTCTCACGCGAGGATATAGAAACGGGCGCGTCAGTCGCGGGGGCAATCAACATAATTCATCATGACGCCAACATCGCAGTAACTGACTTCAAAGTAATCGCGAACAAAGTAATCGTAAAGGGCGAGGCTCAAATAAAAGCCCTCTATATAATTGGCAGCATGGACGAGGACGACGACGGCCTTAACAGAACCGAAGTTATGGAAGCGACGATTCCCGTAAGTCAGATTATGGACTTGGAGGGCGTGACGGAAAATCACATCTGCTTCGTAAACTTCACGGTTATGGACTGCGACCTTGAGGTTCGTCCGGGCGAGGCGGGGGAAACGCGAATCTTCGCCTGCGATTTAACACTGGACTGCACTGTCACCGCGCATCTTGAAAGTAACGTTTCCCCTGTTTCGGACATTTACTCCACAGAGTTCGAGAGCTCGTTCACGGTTGCTACGGTAAAAGCGGAGGCGCTGCCGCATATTATTTCACAGCCGCTGAGTTTCAGAAGTACGATTGAGAGCAACGAGGGCAATCTTGCGGAAATCTTCGATGCCCGCTCAGAAGTCAGCAACGTGGTCTGCAGAGCGCGCGGCATAAACGAGCTTACAATTACCGGGCAGATTACCATGCAGGCGATTGGCGCGCTTGACGGAGGTATGCCGGCATTCATCGAGAAAAGCGAGCCGTTCGAGCTTGTGACCGAGGTGCCGATGATTTCTTCCGAGTATTCAGTCGAGCCTAATCTGCAGGTAACTCAGGTAGGATTCAGCCTCGGCGGCGAAAACAGAGTCGATATAAAAGTAAATCTTTCATTCAACGCCTGCCTTTACCTGATTAATTCAATCAATGTAATCCGCGATATAACGGTGAATCAGGAAAAGCCCAAGGACAAAAACACCGACTACGCATTAAAGCTTTATTACGCGGAGGACGGCGAGGATATTTGGGGAATCGCCAAGCGGTACAACACCAGCGCGGAGGCTATAATTACCGAAAACGACCTTGAGGGCGACAGAGTGGATGTTCCCAGTATGTTGCTGATTCCGATAGTTTAAGGGGGAGATGAAAATGACAACAAGTATTTATCAGGATATAGCGCAAAGGACGGACGGTAATATTTATATCGGCGTCGTGGGGCCCGTGCGTTCGGGTAAGTCCACCTTCATCGCAAAGTTCATGCAGACGCTCGTAATCCCGAATATCGAGAGCGAGTACCGCCGTGAGCGCGCAATCGATGAACTGCCGCAGGCGGCGGCGGGAAAAACCATAATGACGACCGAGCCGAAGTTTGTGCCGGAAGAAGCTATATCCGTTGAGCTTGAGGGCAACGCGGTCATGAACGTCAGACTCATCGACTGCGTGGGTTACATAGTCCCGAGCTCAATAGGGTACATCGAGAACGAAGTTCCGCGTATGGTCGTTACACCTTGGTTTGAGGGGGAAGTCCCTTTCAATATGGCGGCGGAAGTCGGTACGCAGAAAGTCATTAACGAGCATTCGACAATCGGGCTCGTAATCACCACAGACGGCAGCATTACCGACATTCCCCGCGCCGAATACGAAGAAGCCGAGGAGCGTGTAATAAGCGAACTTGAGTTAATCCGTAAACCTTTCGTAATTATTCTCAACTGTCAGAATCCGAAGAGCGAGCACTCAATCGCGATGGCTGAGGAGCTCTCAGAAAAATACAAGAAGCCTGTTATTCCGCTCAACTGCCTTGAAATAGACGAAACGAAAATAACAAGCGTGCTCGCAGAAATTCTTTTACAATTCCCTGTTAAGGAAATACCCATTTGACAAAAGGTCTTACGACTAAAAATCGAATACCCTCGAACAAGCACTATAAAAGGCTTTATCGGGGGTATTATGATTTTGATATTTTCAGCCT
>WRCY01000022.1 GCA_009783695.1 Oscillospiraceae bacterium | reverse complement strand
GCGACAGCTTTAATATCCGCGATATAATGCGGGAGTCGCTGTTTGTGCCGTCGCTGATGAAAATTTCCGAAGTGCTCAAAATGATGCAAAAGGAAAAGCTCCATCTCGCTATCGTGGTTGACCAGTATGGCGGGACGGAGGGGCTTGTTACGCTTGAGGATATAATCGAAGAGCTTGTCGGCGAGATTTGGGACGAGGGCGACGAGGTCTGCTCGCCTATAACGTTCACGGCTGATAATGTTTTTGAGGTTTCGGGGGAGCTGTCCGTTAATGATTTTAATCGCTACTTCAAGAAGCGGGAGATGAGCTTCGAGATTATTTCCGAGAGCAATACTGTCGGGGGCTGGGTTTTTGAGCTTTTCGGGAGGATTCCGGAAGAAAACGACGCGCTCGACACGGAAGTGTTTAAAATCACCGTGCTTTCACTTGGCGAGCGGCGCATAAAAAAACTGCGATTTGAAATTATAATCAGTTAACTTGAAAAATGCGGTATTTGCCTCATAGCCGCTGTGCGACTTGACTTGATTGCATAACCGATTAATTAAAATGTGATTCGTTTCAAATCAAACGACTATATCGGAGAATTATGATTTACATTTATTTGGCTGTGACGATAATATCTGCCGCGCTTTTAATCACGGATGTGGTTCTGCGGTATATGGAGCGAATTAAATATTTCGGTGTAGAACGAAGTTTATTCAAGCTTAAAGGCGGCACGATTCCTGCAGAGAAGTTTTTACCGCAGACCCCGGCGATGGCGCTCGGCGGCTTTCTGAGCCTTGGAACGGCGGGGATGATTTTTGAGTATATCGGCTTCAGATGGTATTTCTCGCTGCCGTTTTCGGTTATGACGTCGATGCTTATATGTTTTGCTTTGCAGTATTTTTTAAATTCTGCGGTTGATGAATTCAAGAGCAGAACCCTCCCTAAAGGAGATGAGGCGGCGGGCGTGCAGGGTTTTGCATATGAGTATATTTACGGCGATGATTACGGCTTGATTGAGTTTGAATTTAACGATATAGTTTTCCGCGCGCCGGCGGTATCGGCAAACAGCACAATGATTCCCGAGTTTGAAAAGGTTATTATACTTTTTGAGGAGGGCGGATGCTTTTTTGTGCAGAGCATCAAAGAGGTTTTTGACCCGCTTAATAATGAGGAAGAGTGAAGGTTGAAAATAAATGATACCGAGCCGGGGAAAACGTTGTTTTCATTGTTCGTTTGTGGAGAAAGGACTTAATGGAAATAATTATGTAACCGTAAATCTTCTTGACTCGCTTTGCTTTAAGAACTGCTCATATAAAACAGGATGCTGGGCGTTAAATTCTGTTACGTCAAATTTATTTAAAACTATTCTTTTCCAGCGAACGGTGTTCCCGCCGACAATGAGCTCCTCCTCATCGCCCATATAATTTTTAATTTCTCCCTCAATTGCTTTTAATCTTTGCTCAAGGTCTTTGATTGTGGTTTTAAGCGATTTATAATCATTCACCTGCTTTGTTATATTGTCCATAAAATAACCTCCGGTTTATATAATTAATTTCTTAATTATATTAGTCCGGAGGTAAAAAAATGCAGTATTATATACGGATTTGTCGAAAGCCTGTCCAAAGAATCACTTTGTCCCGAAAATCCTGTCCCCGCCGTCGCCGACTCCCGGCGTGATGTACAGGTCGTCGGTTAACCCCTCGTCAAGCGCGCCGCAGTAAATATCAACGTCAGGGTGTGCCGCGCTGAGCGTTTTCACGCCCTCGGGGCAGGCGATGACGCAGATATATTTAAGCGACCTACAGCCCGCGTCCTTGAGCTTCTGCACTGCGTGCGCGGCGCAGTTGCCTGTTGCGAGCAGCAAGTCCATCACAATAACCTCACGGTCGGCTATGTCAACGGGAAGTTTGCAGTAGTACTCTGAAACGCCGCCTGTCTTACCGTCGCGGCAGACGCCGATATGCCCGACGGGAGCCGCAGGGATAAGCGCGGACGCGCCGTCCACCATGCCGAGCCCTGCACGCAGAATAGGTACCAGCGCGACTTTTCTGCCGGATATAATTTTAGTGGTTGCAATAGCGACAGGCGTTTGAACCTGCACTTCCTTGAGCGGTAGGCTTCGGGTCGCCTCGTAGGTCATAAGCATGGAAATCTCGCTCACAAGCTCGCGGAATTCTTTCATAATCGTGTTTTTATCGCGGAGCAGGGAGATTTTGTGCTGTAACAAAGGATGGTCTAAAATTTTAAGGTTGTCCATTATATTTCTCCTTCTATTTTATTAATGCGGGGAGTATGCTTGCCCCCGTCAAAATCGGTGTTAAGGAACACGTCCAAAAGCTCGGCGGCGAGCCCCGCGCCAATAACGTGCCTGCCGAAGCAGATGACGTTTGCGTCATTGTGCCTGCGGGTGAATTTCGCCGAGTAATAATCGCCGCAAAGTGCCGCTCTTATGCCTTTTATGCGGTTGGCCGCCATAGAAATCCCGATGCCTGTGCCGCAGACAAGCACGCCGCGGTTATCCGCGCTTTCAAGTACTTTCCCGCAGACAAGGCGAGCTATATCGGGATAATCCACGGTTTCACCGTTGCAGCCGAGGTCGGTGAATTCTATTTCGTTTTCCTTTAAATATTCAACCAGCGCGGTTTTGAGCGGGTAGCCCGCATGGTCGCTTCCAACATAAATCATATTTTAAATAAGTCCTTTCTTCAATAAACGGGCATGAAAACAACGTTTTCCCCGATTAAGCAGTTTTTATTTTCAAGCTTTGATATTTCAAGTCCTTTCTTCAATAAACGGGCATGAAAACAACGTTTTCCCCGATTAAGCAACTTTATTTACGAGCTTCGACATTTCAAGTCCTTTCTTCAACAAACGGGCATGAAAACAACGTTTCCCCGATTAAACAAATTTTAATTTTAAGCTTTGACACTTCCTTAAAATATTTGTCAGTTGCTGCTGAGCGGAGCACTGCCTGCACCCGCCCGGCGTTCTCTTTCTGCCTGCGGTAAACGCAGGTACAGGGGCATTAATTCTTTCGCCGCTACCGGTTCATATTCTAAGGCGGCAAGGCAGACGCTGACTGCACTTTGCTGCCTTTGTGCAATCGGCGCGCACAGCTCGGGAATAAATAAGTCCGCGCCGTCGCCGACGGTTACAATTATATCGTCTTCGTAATTTAAAAGCTCGGCTTCAAGCTCGGCTTTCCCGATTGCGCGGTTTTCGGTAAGGCGCGTGATTTTATCACCGCTGATTCTGAACATCGCATTGTAAAACTGCTCTCTGCGCGCATCCATGACGCAGCAGGCAACGCACTCCCGACCGAGCAGATTATATGCAAGGCTGTGCAGTGATGAAACGGGGAAAACAGAGCAGTCCGCCGCAAAACGGCGATTTCGGGAGCCGAGGTTTTCGGCAGCAAAAGCCATTCCCTTGACTGCACTCACGGCAATCCGCACACCCGTGAACGAGCCGGGACCCGCGGTGACAGCGAAAGCACCGATGTCGCCGAGCGTCAGCTTCGCCGCTTTTAAAATGTTTTCGGCAAGCGGAAGCAAGGTTTCGGAATGTGTGATTTCGGCGTTTACGCCGCCATAGCTTATAACGCTTTGCGCCTGCGAGTCATAAACCGCGCAGGAAGCGGCTTTTGCGCTGCTGTCAAGTCCCAGAATTAACATTGATTTCTCTTTCATTTTCACCGGTCTTAGTGATTGTGATTTTATAAAACTTCTCGAATTCGCGCTCAAGTTCGGGGATATTTTCGCTCCACTCACATACGATTATGCCGCGGTCAAGATAATCGAAAAAGCCGATTGCATACAGGTCGTCAAAGCTCGTGATTCTGAACAGGTCGAAGTGGAAAAGCCGGTCTTCATACTCGTTTACAATAGCGAAAGTAGGGCTTGTAACGTTTGCGCTAATGCCGAGTCCCTGCGCTATGCCCTTGACGAAGTGCGTCTTGCCCGCTCCCATGCCGCCGTAAAGCAAAACAGCCCGGCGAGCCGCCGGCGGCAGAATCGCTGCACCCATTTCACGTCCCAGCTCTTCACCTGTTTTTATAGTTTCATCGCTTGAATTTGATTTATAAATCATCAGAAAAGCCCTGTAATTTCGCCGTTGCCGTCAATATCAATGTTTTCGGAGGACGGCGCTTTCGGAAGACCCGGCATGGTCATGATGTCGCCCGTGAGCGCCACTGCGAACCCTGCGCCCGCCGATAGCTTTACGTCGCGCACGGTGATTTCAAAACCCTCGGGCTTGCCCAATTTTGCAGGGTCGTCCGAAAGCGAGTACTGTGTTTTCGCGACGCACACAGGCAGGTTTCCGAAGCCGAGCGCTTCAATCTCGGCAATCGCTTTCTGCGCCCCGGCAGTAATAATAACGCCGTCGGCGCGGTAGATTTCACGGGCGATGATGTTAAGCTTTTCCTCAATCGGCAGCTTTAAATCATAAAGCGGCTTGAATTCCGTTTTCTCGTTTTCAATTACATCGCAAACCGCCCGGGCGAGTTCTGCACCGCCCTCGCCGCCTTTCGTAAAAACATCGGAAAGCGCACATTTTACGCCGAGCTTTGCACAGAATGTTTTAAGAAAATCAAGCTCTGCGTATGTGTCGGTGTGGAAGCGGTTGATTGCGACCACGACAGGCACGCCGAACTTTCTTATATTTTCGATGTGTGTTTTGAGGTTTATTATTCCCTTTTGGAGCGCATCGAGGTCAGGTATAGTCAAGTCTTTTTTTATACCGCTAATACTGCCGGCAGGGGCTCCCTGCCCGTTGTATTTCAAGGCGCGGACTGTTGCGACCAGGACGGCGCAATCGGGCGTCAGTCCTGCGGCGCGGCACTTGATGTCGAAGAATTTTTCTGCGCCTAAGTCCGAGCCGAAGCCTGCTTCCGTAATCGCATAGCCGCCGAGCTTCAGTGCGAGCTTCGTCGCCCGCACGGAATTGCACCCGTGCGCGATATTCGCGAACGGCCCGCCGTGAATGATTGCGGGCGTTCCCTCGAGAGTCTGCACTAAATTAGGTTTGATTGCGTCTTTAAGCAGCGACGCCATCGCGCCGACAGCTTTTAAATCTCGTGCAAACACAGGCTCGTTCCTGTAATTATACGCGACGAGAATATCTCCGAGCCGCTTCTTTAGGTCTGTTAAATCATCAGCCAAGCACAGAATCGCCATAACCTCGCTCGCAACGGTGATTATGAAATTGTCCTGCCGCGGCGTGCCGTCGATTTTACCGCCGAGCCCGACGACGACGTTGCGCAGCGCGCGGTCGTTCATGTCGAGGCAGCGCTTAAGCTGCACGCGGCGCGGGTCTATGCCGAGCGCATTGCCTTGCTGTATGTGGTTGTCGAGCAGCGCGCACAAAAGATTGTTAGCACTGGTTATCGCGTGCAAATCGCCGGTGAAATGCAGGTTTATGTCCTCCATCGGAATCACCTGCGCATAGCCTCCGCCCGCCGCTCCGCCCTTAACGCCGAAGACAGGCCCCAATGACGGCTCGCGCAGCGCGAGCACTGCGTTTTTGCCGATTTTCGCCATACCCTGAGCCAGCCCGACGGATGTTGTTGTTTTGCCCTCGCCGGCGGGAGTGGGATTGATGGCGGTGACAAGGATTAGCTTGCCGTCCCTGTTGCCGGAAACCCGCGTGAACAGCGCGTCGGTGAGTTTTGCCTTGTAGTGCCCGTGCGGCTCAAGCTCATCAACGGTTATGCCGAGCGAGTGCGCGATTACGTTTATTCTTTTCATTTCGGCACTGCGGGCGATTTCGATGTCTGTGAGCATAGGATTTCCTTTTTGTAAATTTGTAGTTGATTCAGCTATTTCTTTTGGATTATCTGTTCTACCTAATAAGTAGTCTGTTGAAACTCCAAGATAATCGGCAATCTTACAAAGCGTTTGATAATCAGGCTCTCTTTTGTTATTTTCATAATGATTAAAAGTGGTTGCGGGTATGCCTAAGGATTTTGCTAAATCCTTTTGCATGATTTTTCTTTTTTCTCTTATTTCTTTTAATCTTAACATAAATACCTCAATATGCACAAGTTTATGATTGCCAATATGTAAATATTTATTATATTTTAACATTGACAATTTCCGTAATGTAGATTATAATAAAGATAGTCTTAAAAATCCGATGGAGGTCAATAAGGTTGAAAATAACTGATACAAAATCGGGGAAAACGAAATATTTCATTTCCCGTTAGTGAAGAAAGGACTTAATGGAAATATGTTTGAAAGAATTAAGGCATTACGCAACGAAAGCAATTTAAGCCAGAACGAAATAGCAAAAGCACTAAATATCAGCAGAAGCGCTTACGGGAACTATGAAAGGGGGGCGCGGAGCTTCACTTTAGATGTATTATGGCGGATTGCCGATTATTACAACACGAGTTTGGATTATTTGTTTAACAGGACCGAGGATAGATTTTAATTATAACATAATTTCAATCGCCACAGGCGATTGCGGCGGTAAAACCGCCGACGGCGCGAACGCGCCGAATTATTGTTGAAATAAAATCACCGTTTCGGCTTTGCCGAAACCACCCGCAAAGCGGGTGCCAAACGTTTTACGTTTGGGTGTGATTTTATTATAACATATCCGCAGATATGTTTCAATGTTCTCGGGTACCCGTTCGAAAATTTATTTTCGGTAACGGGTGAGGTTATTATACAATATTTAACTGTCTATTGTCAACTGCACACTGTCAACTATTTTCACAGCTTTTCCTGCGGCGGGCAACGTCTTCGCGACGATTTCCGCGGCTTCTGCCGCCTTTTTCACCATGCCGTCGCGGTACAATTCCGCGCTTTTGAGGTACGCCTTAGTCAGCCGCATAACCTGCACACCCTGCGTGTCGCGGGTGGTTTTCGGCAGAATCAGAGCCGTATTGAATATGAGCGATTTGCCCGCAGACGAGTTCAGAATAAAATCGGCGTCCCGGGCGATTTTGAAAATCGCGACAAGTGGCGAGCCTGTGTTGAAGGCGTTTTGCAGCTTTCTGCGTTTCGTCTTGGTTTCAAAGGAGGAAAGCGGTACTTTCGCGCACTTGCCGTTTTCAAAGAACAGTATTATACTCTCGGTATAATCGAGAGTGGTAATCAATGCGAGTGGTTTTTCGCCGTCCTCAAAATCAAGCTTCGACGGGATAAAGTCGCCCATGACGCTGGCTTTCGTATCCTCGAAGTCGGACGCACGGCTCTTGTACGCCTGACCCCGGTCGGTGAAGAAAATGAGTTCGGCGCGGTTGGTGAGCTCCTCGTGAAGCGTGATTATATCCTGTTCTTTGAGCTTCTGCTCCGCGGCTCCGGAGGAGGTCGCACTTCCGGAGGACGCGCAACTCATACGGAGCGACAGCGGCGTGATTTTCTTGAAGTAACCCTCTTTTGTGAAGAAGATATTCACGGGATAATCGGGGATAATTTCAAGCTCCTCGGCGGCTTCCTCGGGGGCTGCAAAAATGAGCAGAGTTTTGCGCGGCTGACCGTATTTTTTTACTGCTTCCTTGAGCTCGGCGATGATGATGGACTTGATTTTGCTTTTACTGTCGAGCGTTTCCTGCAAGTCCGCGATGTCGCGCTCAAGGCTCTCGATTTCCTCGGTGCGTTTTAAAATATACTCTCTGTTAATGTGGCGAAGCTTGATTTCCGCGACGTACTCGGCTTGCAGCTCGTCGATTCCGAAGCCAATCATAAGGTTCGGGACGACCTCGGTTTCCTCGCGGGTTTCGCGGATAAGCTTAATCGCCTTGTCAATATCGAGCAGAATTTTTTGCAACCCGCGCAGCAGATGCAGGCGTTCCTTTTTCCTGTTAAGCTCAAAGAAAATCCGTCTTTTTACGCACTCCGTACGGAACGCCGTCCATTCGCGCAGAATCTCGCCCACACCGAGAACCTGCGGCGTTCCGGCAATAAGCACGTTGAAATTGCAGGAAAAAGTATCCTGTAATGGGGTTAAGCGGAACAGTTTTTTCATCAGTGCGTCGTAGTCTGTGCCGCGCTTCAGGTCGATTGCGATTTTGAGCCCCGATAAATCCGTTTCGTCGCGGACGTCATTAATTTCCTTGATTTTACCCGCCTTAACGTGCTCGACAATTCTGTCGATAATAGCTTCAATCGTGGTTGTTGGCGGGATTTCGGTAACTTCGATTACATTATTTGAGCTGTCGTAATTGTACTTTGCGCGGACTTTAAACGAGCCGCGCCCGGTTTCGTAAATCTCGCGGAGCGCGGCTTCGTCATAGACGATGAAGCCGCCGCCCGAAAAGTCGGGGGCTTTAAGAGTACTGATGATGTCATGCGCGGGGTCTTTGAGCAGAGAAATTGCGGTTTCACAGACTTCGGCGAGGTTAAACGAGCAGATATTGCTCGCCATAGAAACGGCGATTCCGATGTTGCTGTTCACCAAAACCGACGGAAATTTTACAGGGAGTAATACCGGCTCGGTTGTGCTGTTGTCGTAGTTTGGGACGAAGTCCACCGTGTCACGGTCAACCTCGTCAAAAAGTTCCTTGCAGAGCGGCTCGAGCTTTGCTTCAGTGTACCGCGAGGCGGCGTAAGCCATGTCGCGGGAGTAGGCTTTCCCAAAGTTGCCCTTGCTGTCGACATAGGGGTGCAGCAGGGCTTCGTTCCCGCGTGCAAGCCTCACCATAGTTTCGTAAATAGGCCCGTCGCCGTGCGGGTTTAGCCACATTGTCTGCCCGACGATATTCGCAGATTTTGTGCGGCTGCCCGACAGCAGTCCCATTTTATACATAGTGTATAAAAGTTTACGGTGCGACGGCTTAAAGCCGTCGATTTCGGGCAAGGCGCGCGAGATAATAACGCTCATGGCGTAAGGCATGTAATTTTCTTCAATTGTGTCTGTAACGGGCTTTTCAACGACAATTCCCGCGCCCTCAATGTAGGCGAGAGGAGAATTTTTGGTTTTTGACTTTTGCTTTTTCAAAATCTGAGCTCCTTAAACTTATTTCCATTAAGCCCTTTCTTCCCTAACGGGAAATGAAATGCTCCATTTTCCCCGATTTTGTATCAGTTGCTTTCAACATTCTTTTATGCCGGAAATAAAGATATGATAGCCAATCCAGTCCGTGGTTTCAAACCGGTGCAGATGGCACTCAGGCAGCCCGGAGCCGGTGACAAACCGCTTTACGGCTTCTTCAATCGCTTCGTTGCTTTTCTCATACAATACTTCATAGTTGTCGCCGAGAAGTTTTATCGTGTCTGCGAGCTCCATGGGGTCCTTGACGAAGATGATGGTTTTGATGGTCATGGCGATTATTTCGGGGATTTTATTATGCTCCATTTTGTTTGCTCCTTTGCTTTGATTTTTTATAAATAAAGACGAAAAGCAGAACTATGATAACTGCAATACTTAAAGCAGTTAAAGAAAATTTAATCATTCCGGCAAAGCTCGCCGTCGCGGCTGCCCATGGCGGCAAATCCGGATAACTGCGAAGCATGGCGATAATCCCGATGTTTTCAATCCAGTCGGACAACGCAGCTAAAACAGGGATTAAAAGCAGATACTTAAAGCGTTTGCTTTGGGTGATATGCTTTAACAGCAAAGCAATCCAGCCGGCATAAAAAAGCATATAAGTCACGGGAAAAGGGAAGTCGAGCGGAATTATTTTAGTCAGGTAAAACTCTCTGCCCTCCTCACCCAAAGCCGTCAGCATATCGTATGCTTCTTCCTCGGAGTAACCGAACTCAAAGTCAAGGATATTTGCGCCATCGGTTATTTTTAACAATCCCGTAACACCTATGCCGCTAAAATTAATCACCGTATAAAAAATCGCAAACAGCACAGTAAATATAACTGCTTTTTTCATCAGCTCACATCTACGCTTTCCATATAATTGCTGCCGTACTCGTTTATAAAGTCCTTACGTCCTTGCAAATTATCGCCGAGCATGAGGTCGAACATATCGCGGGTCGCATCGGAATCAGCCGGCATAACCTTAATCAGCCGCCTTGTATCAGGGTTCATGGTCGTAAGGCTCATCATGTCCGGCTCATTTTCGCCGAGACCTTTCGAGCGCTGAATCGTGAACTTTTTGCTATTTAAATCCTTGATAATGCGGTTCTTCTCAACCTCGGTGTAAGCGAAAAACGTTTCGTCCCTGCAATTAATTTCATAAAGCGGGGACTCAGCGATATAGACGAAGCCTTCTTGAATCAGCGTCGGCACAAGGCGGTACAGCATTGTCAGAATCAGTGTCCGGATTTGAAAGCCGTCCACGTCGGCGTCGGTACAGATTACGACCTTGCTCCAGCGCAGGTTGTCGAAGTTGAAATGCGAAAGGTCTTTGCTTGGGCTCGCACCCTTTGCGGTGACTTCAACACCGCAGCCTAAAATCTTGATTATATCGGTGATAATCTCGTTCTTGAAGATTTTGTCATAGGAAGATTTAAGGCAGTTGAGAATCTTTCCGCGTACGGGAATTACTGCCTGGAACTCCGCGTCACGCGCCAGTTTTACCGCGCCAAGCGCCGAATCGCCCTCGACTATATAGAGCTCGCGCCGCGCCAAGTCTTTGCTGCGGCAGTCCACGAATTTTTGCACGCGGTTTGAAATATCAATGTTGCCCGCAAGTTTTTTCTTGAGGTTAAGGCGGGTTTTTTCCGCGTTTTCACGCGAGCGCTTGTTGACTAAAATCTGCTCGCAAATGCGCGCTGCTTCGTCTTTGTTTTCGAGGAAATAAATTTCAAGCTGGCTTTTAAGCCATTCGGTCATAGCTTCATAAACGAACTTGTTGTTAATTGCTTTCTTGGTCTGATTCTCGAAGCTGACCTGCGACGAGAAGTTGTTAGACACAAAAACAAGGCAGTCCTCAACGTCGGTAAAGTTGATTTTACTTTCGCCTTTGTTATATTTATTGTTATTTTTTAAGTATGCGTCAACCTGCGAAACAAACGCCTGGCGGAGCGCCTTGTCGGGGCTTCCTCCGTGCTCAAGCCAGGAGGAGTTGTGAAAGTGCTGAACGAGCCTTGTCTTATTCGAGAAAACAAGGGCGCAGCGCAGCCTTAGCTTGTATTCCTCCTTGTCGTCGCGGTCTTTGCCGGAGCGTGCCGAGCTCCAGCTCTGGAACGCAGAAATTGTTTCCGTACCCGCGGTTTCGCGGATATAATCGTCAATGCCGTTCGCATAGCTGTATTCTTTCTCGGTGAAGCTATTGTCCATGTTCTCGCGGCGGAACTTGAAAAGGAGCCCGTCGTTGACTACTGCCTGCTTTTTCAGAATTTCATCGAAGTAGCTGTCGGGAATGTCTATTTCCGTGAAGACATCGAGGTCAGGCTTCCATTTTATACGTGTGCCGCTTTTCCCGGCAGACTTCGTCTTGGTGAAGCCGCGTTCGTCCTTAAGGAGCGTGACGTTAAAGCCTTTCTCGAAGCTGAGTTTATGCAGCCAGGTACCGTTGTCGCTCTCGACTTCCATGTATTCGGACGAGAACTGCGTTGCGCAGAGCCCGAGCCCGTTGAGTCCGAGGGCGTAAGTATAACTCTCGCCGGTGTTGTTGTCGTATTTGCCGCCCGCGTAGAGTGTGATGAAAGCAAGCTCCCAGTTGTATTTTTCCTCGTTTTTATTATAATCAATCGGCACGCCGCGTCCGCGGTCGATAATTTCAATCGAGCCGTCATTGTAGCGGGTGATGACAATTTCCTTGCCGAAGCCCTCACGCGCCTCGTCAATCGAGTTCGAGAGAATCTCGAAGACCGAGTGCTGGCAGCCCTCGATTCCGTCCGAGCCGAATATGACGGCAGGGCGTTTGCGCACCTGGTCCGGACCTTTAAGCGACTTGAGGCTGTGGTCGCCGTAGTTGTTCCTGCTTGCTTTGCTCATAATTTTTATTAAGTCCTTTCTTCACCAAAGAAGAATTAAAACAGCGTGTTCCCCGATTCATGGGGATTTTATTTCAAACTTTTTACATCTTCAATTTAATACATCTTTCAGTATACCACAAAATGTGGGGCTTGTAAACCCCACATTTCAGCAAATGTTCTTATTTTCATTAAGTCCTCTCTTCATAAGCGGGGAATGAAAAGTTTCGTTTTCCCCGATTCAATTATATTTATTTTCAAATGTTCTTATTTTCATTAAGTCCTTTCTTCATAAGCGGGGAATGAAAGGTTTCGTTTTCCCCGATGCAGTTATATTTATTTTCAAACTTATTCCTCCGGGTTATGCCAGTTATGCGATACCCGCTGCACATCGTCGTTATCCTCAAGCACATCAAGCAGGGTCGTCATCTTTTTGATATGCTCGTCTTCGGTAAGCTTTACATAAGTTGACGGAATCTGCTCCGCCTCTGCACTCAGCACGGTGTAGCCTTGTTTTTCGAGCTCTGCGCCGACAGCCGCGGCAGTGTCGGGAGTGCAATAAACTACAGCAGTACCGTCCTCCATAGAAAAATCATCGCCGCCCGCCTCAAGCACGTGCTCCATAAGTACATCGGAATTAATTTTTTCGTCTTCGTTGTCAAGCGCCACAACGCCCTGCCGCTCAAACATATAAGCTACGCAGCCCGCCATACCCATGTTGCCGCCGTACTTGTCGAAATAACAACGGATTTCGCCGGCTGTGCGGTTGCGGTTGTCGGTGAGGCACTCTACCATGACCGCAACGCCGTTTGGTCCGTAACCCTCGTAAACGCAGTCCTCGTAATCGTTTTTCTCGGTCCCGCCCGCCGCTTTCTTGAGCAGACGTTCGATGTTGTCGCTCGGGATGTTGTTTGATTTTGCTTTTGCAATCAGGTCGCGGAGCCGCCCGTTGTTAGCGGGGTCGGCGCTGCCGGTTTCTTTTATGCAGACGAGGATTTCGCGCGAGATTTTAGTGAATACTTTGGCGCGCGCGCCGTCCTTTTCGCCTTTCTTGCGTTTGATTGTACTCCATTTTGAATGTCCTGCCATGAACTTTCTCCTTGAAAATCTTATGTAATTACTTGAGCTTATCAAACCGTCCCGTAAGATAATCCAATGATACGCCGAAAAAATCAGCAAGTGCAACAGCCTTGCTTAAAGGCGGCTCTCTGTCATTTAATTCATAATGTTGATAAGCACGAATCGATACACCCAAAAACTCCGCCATTTGTTTTTGGGTTTTGTTCATTGATTTTCTGCATTGTTTTAAGCGTTCATGAAATTTTTCCATAAATTTTCTCCAAAAACTATTGACAATGAACTTAAAGGCGTGTATAATAAATATATAACGAACATAAAGGCGCATTGATATGAAAAACTTCCCCTATAAAATCTACGAAATCCTGTTTTGACTAAATCCCTCGCCGAGCACCTCGCCCGCATTTGCGATGATGATGAACGCGCCGGGGTCGGTTTCGGCGGCGATGCGCTTGATTTTAACATACTGGTTCTTCTGCACGGCGCAGCAGATTACCTTGCGCTCCTGCCCCGAATATGCGCCCGTACCGCTCAGCAGCGTCACGCCGCGGTGATGCTCGTCTAAGATTTTACGCGAGATTTCCTCGTACTCGTCAGAGAAGATAAATAATATTTTTCCCTGCAGACCGCCGTAGATGAGCGTGTCGAGCACACGCCCGCTTACGAAAATCGCGACGATTGCGAACAGCCCTGCCTCCACGCTTTTAAACGCAACCATTGAAGCCGAGATGATGACCGCATCGACAGCGAGCGTGATTTTCCCGAGGCTCATGTGCGGGACTTTTTTATAAATCAAACGATTGGTTATGTCTATACCGCCGGACGTGCCCTCGCGCAGATAAATGAGCCCCTGACCCGTGCCGAGGATTACGCCGCCGAAAAGCGCGGCAAGAATCTTCTCGCCATCATATACGGGAACGGCGGCGAAAACGTAATCGGTCGCGACGGTTATGACCGCGACCGCGACGATGGTTTTTACCATCATGTGCCTGCCGAGGAAGATGAAGCCGAGTATAATAAGCGGTAGATTAAACAATCCGTATAATAAACCGACGGGCCAGCCGGCGAGATGGTTTATAATCGTTGCGATGCCGGTTACGCCGCCGGGCGCGATGCTCGCGGGCGCGATGAAGCAGTGCAGACCGAGCGAGAAAACCGCCGACGCGAAGATTATGATTAAAAAATCCAGCGCCCAGAGTTTGAACGCCGCTCTTTTTCTGCCTTTTACCTTAGGTTTTTTTTTCTTAGGAATTATAAATCACCTCGAACAATTCTTCGGCGCGTTTTGTTTCGCCGATAAGTAGAAGCCAGCCCAGCAGAGCCTCGAGCCCGGTGGCTTTGCGGTACTCGGCGGGGTTCGACGAGCGCGGAACCGCACCTCCTGCGTTTCTGCCTCTTTTTAAAATCTCCGTTTCCTCCTCGGTGAGCAGCTCAGCGATTTTTTCGCAGGCGGCGGCCTGAAAGGAGGCGCGGACTTTTTTAACAGCGGCGAGGTGGAGCTTGTTTGCGCTCATGTTATGTTCAAGGGTTATTCTTTGCCTCACCATCAGCTCGTAGTAGCTGTCGCCGAGGAAGGCGAGGGTGAGCGGGCTGTAGGCGCGGGCTTGTGCTTTTTTCAGTGGTGACAGTGTTGTTAGTATATCCATTTAATTTATATATTCTCTTATTGCTTTCTCGACGGCGGAATTAAGCGACATGCCGTGTATGGCTGAGTAAACGGCAAGGTCTTTGTGCAATTCGGGTTTAATGCGGATATTAAAACTGCCCTTATACATTTTTTCAGGTTCTTTTCCGATTTCAATGCAGTGTTCAACATAAGCCTCGACAGCGTTTTGAAAATCTTCTTGTATAGCTTTTACATCAGAACCATGATAAGTTATATGGTCGTTAATACCGATAACTTTACCAAACAAAATTTTATCCTCAAGGCAAAATTCAACAGTACCGTAATAATCCTTATAAACTAAAACGTTATTCATAATATTTTCACCATGCCCTTTCTGCACCAACGAGGAATAAAAAAGTTTCGTTTTCCCCGGTTTATTGCCGCTTGTTTCAACCTTCATTCCTCCTTTAATTCTTTAAGAATTGCTTTTATTTGATACCTTAATAATTCTTTTTGCGGGTGAGGTTTGTGTAAATGGAAAACTTTCTGTCCCTTTTCAAATCTAACACGTGAACCGCTCGTTTTACCCGAGTTAGACATAACATACTCGCATAAACCCATTAAGGTTTTAGCTTCATCAAAAGTAAAATCTTTCGGATTACTTTTTAATTTTGCAATTAATTTATCTTTTTTGCTCATTTTGCACCGTCCTGCTTATAGTATACCACGTACCAAAGAAAAATGCAACTGTTTTTTAGTTGCATTAGATTCTTTTTCTGCTATCCGACCGCCCCACTAAATAATCAAGCGAAACGTCGAAATAATCGGCGAGGAAAATGAGTTTTGACGCGTTTAAATCAACTTTTCCCGCTTCATAGCTGTTATACTGACGTTCAGTAATATTTAATAAAGCAGCCATGTCTTTTTGATACAGCTTTTTTTCTTTTCTTAATAGTTTTAATCGTTCTGAAATTTTATTCATAAAGTTTACCTCTAAACTATTGACAAGAAGAAAAACTTCTGGTATAATGAAAACAAGAAGAAATACTTCGTATATTAGAAAGGAAAATAATAATGGATGATATGATTACAAAACTATTTCACGCTTACGAGGATACGTCGCCGTTGGAATCTCTTGAGCAGAAAAAAGCGAACAAAGCCGAGGAAAGGTTTTGGAATATACTTGACAAGAAAGAAAAGCGGTTTTTTTCAGATTATCAGGAAATGCGCGTTGTTGTGGAAGACCAATGCGCGGAAAAAGATTTTTGGCAGGGGTTTTGCGCGGGGTGTAGATTAATGATAGAGGTTCATAAAACTAATTTATAAACTCAAACTCAAAATCAAACACGCTCACCGTGTCGCCCTCTTGAATCCCCGCCGCTTCCAGCGCGTCGATAATCCCAGACGACCGCAGAACCCGCTGGAAATACTGCAGGCTCTCGTAGTCGTCCATGTTCACCATCGCGAGTATCGGCGCCAGCCATTCGGCCTTGACCTCATAAAGGTCGTCCTCAAGCTTGTTTACGGCGAAGACGCGTTTTCCGGAGCTCCTGCGTTCAAGCTCCTCAAGCGATACCGGCTCGGCTTCGTACAGCTTCACGGGCGGCAGGTCGTCGAGCTGCGCTGCGGCGTGATTCACTAAGTCTGCCGTGCCTTTTTTCGTAGCAGCAGAAATGACGAACAATTGACAATTGACATTTGACAATTGACAATTATTAATATAATTTTTAAAGTCCTCAATTTGTTCATCGGTTGCGATGTCGGACTTGTTTGCCGCGACGATTTGCGGGAGGGCGGCGAGCTCCTGCGAAAATTGTGATAATTCATAATTGATTTTTTCAAAATCTTCTTTCGGACAGCGTCCCTCAATGCCCGAAACATCAACGACGTGGATAATAAGCCGACAGCGCTCAACGTGCCTAAGGAAATTATGTCCAAGTCCCGCGCCGCCGCTCGCGCCCTCAATAAGCCCGGGAATGTCCGCCATGACAAAGCTTTTCTCATCGACCTTAATCACGCCGAGCACGGGCGTGAGCGTAGTGAAATGGTAATTCGCGATTTCGGGCTTTGCTGCTGACACCGCGCTGATGAGGCTTGACTTGCCCACGTTCGGGAATCCGACAAGCCCTACGTCCGCGAGCAGCTTCAACTCGAGCGTGAGCCCGAACTTCACCCCCGGGAAGCCGGGTTTCGCGAAGCGCGGAGCCTGCCGCCGGGGCGTCGCGAAGTTCATGTTACCCTTGCCGCCCTTGCCGCCGCGCGCGACTATAACAGGCTCACTGCCCGAAATATCGGCGATGAGCCTGCCTGTTTCGCTATCTTTTATGAGAGTTCCGCGAGGGACTTTTATGACGGTGTCGGGCGCGGATTTGCCGGTGCTTTTTTTCTGGTCGCCCTTTTTGCCGTCCTCGGCGATGTATTTACGCTTGTAGCGAAAATCGATAAGCGTGGATAAATTATCGTCTGCTTTGAAGATAATATCGCCGCCCTTGCCGCCATCGCCGCCGTCCGGCCCCCCGGACGCCACGTATTTCTCGCGGTGAAAGGAAACCGCGCCGTTGCCGCCGCTGCCTGCCCTAACCGAGATTTTTACAATATCTGCAAACATTTTTAATACAACCTTTTTAAGTTCCCGAGTTCAAATAATGCTTCTGCAATCCTCTTTTTGTCTGCGGTATTTTCAAAGCACACCAAAGTAATGCAAAATTATTTGATTCTGTTTACTTTCTTTCTGCTTTCCTTGCGGTTGCCTTTTTTTATATATTTCTGCCTGCCCTTGGGGTCGAGGGATTCTTTAAGCTTAGTTGAAGCAAGATAGTAGCAAATCCAGCAAATCATCATGCAGATTGCGCCCGCAAGCAGAGAAAGCGAGTACCAGATTGTAAAATTATTATTAAACGAGATAAAAAGCAATACGAAAAAGCCCGCCGTCAGCACGAATGAAATCACAAGCCACAGAATTGATTTTGATTTAAGTGTCATTTTATTTTCAATTAGTCCTTTCTTAACAAAAACGGTATGAAAACAACATCTCCCGATTTTGTTTTATTAAAACTGTTTAACCTCGGTAATAAATTAAACGTAGGGGCGGCAAACTGCCGCCCGTGTATCATAATTACTCCGCCGCGTAAACGCTGACGCGCTTACGGTCTTTGCCCTGGCGTTCAAACTTAACGTTGCCGTCGACAGTTGCAAATAAAGTGTCGTCTTTTCCGCGGCCGACATTATTGCCGGGATGGATTTTTGTCCCGCGCTGACGCACTAAGATATTGCCCGCGAGCACAAACTGCCCGTCTGCACGCTTAGTGCCGAGCCGCTTGGACTCGCTGTCGCGGCCGTTCTTGGTTGAACCTACGCCTTTCTTATGTGCCATTTTTTCAATCATCCTTTCATACTTGATGAACCTTAAAAACTATTCCTTCCCCTAACGGTACAGTGCATTTTCAAGGCGCTTACGCTTTTTTGTTTGATGAAACATTCTTAATGAACCTTAAAAACTATTCCTTCCCCTAACGGTACGGTGCATTTTCAAGGCGTTTACGCTTTTTTTGTTGATGAAACATTCTTAATGAACCTTAAAAACTATTCCTTCCCCTAACGGTACAGTGCATTTTTAAGGCGTTTACGCTTTTTTTGTTTGATGAAACATTCTTAAAAAGCTACCTTTTATTAAGCAATAATCTGCTCAATTTTAACTTTTGTGTACGGTTGTCTGTGACCGAGTTTACGTTTCTGCCCTTTTTGCGGTTTGTACGTAAAAACAGTTATTTTTTTCGCTCTGCCGTTTTTGATTATTGCGGCCTTTACGCTCGCGCCCTTTACGTAAGGTGTACCGACTACGATTTCGTCTTCTTTCCCGACGAGTATAACGTTTTCAAATACAATCTCACCCTCGGTGCCGAGCTTTTCGATGTAAAGCTCATCGTTTTCTTTCACGCGGTACTGTTTACCGCCGGTTTCGATAATTGCGTACATTTTAAACCTCTAATTCCCGCCAATCCCGGATTGGCGCAAGACTCGCTGTCATGAGGCGGCATCGCGCGAACAAAGTTCCCGCAGCACTTGAAAAGCCTTTAACACGCGGCTTAAATATTTTACCATATATTTTTACACTTGTCAAGGCTTTAATTTAAAATTATCAAAACAAAGAAATAAATTCTTTGTTTTCACTTGCCGTTATCGGTGACGCACCGGGGTTTTACCGCGGCAGAAGCATTTTCAATGCTTCCGAAAAAAGTGAAAATAAAGCCAAAACTGAAACGCGCTCATCGCCGCAATAAGAACAGCTGCGACAATTGTCCCTATACTCCAAAGAGAATTCGACGAAATATATACTATGAGTAAAACTAAAACGCCCGATAAAAGGAATCCGTTTGTTAAAAAGCTGCGCCCTTTACGATTCCCGTTCATGACAATTGCAATTTTTTCGCGGTCAGCGTGTTTTTCATGAGCATCGCGCGGGTCATGGGGCCGACACCGCCCGGAACGGGCGTAATCCAACCTGCGAGCGGCTCGACATTATCATAATCAACATCGCCGTAGACCTTTTTGCCCTCGCCGCGGTTCATGCCGACGTCAATGACGACTGCGCCCTTTTTCACAAAATCCGCTGTTATGAAATCTTTTTTGCCGATTGCCGCGACAAGTATATCAGCTCGGCGGCAAATTTCGGCGAGGTTTTGGGTTCTGCTGTGGCAAATTGTAACCGTGCCGTGCTCGTGCAGGAGCATCATCGCCATCGGCTTGCCGACGATGTTGCTGCGCCCGACCACC
Source organism: Oscillospiraceae bacterium (assembly GCA_009783695.1). GTDB lineage: Bacteria > Bacillota > Clostridia > Oscillospirales > Ruminococcaceae > Ruminiclostridium_E. The sequence goes on along the minus strand of WRCY01000022.1, from coordinate 15,185 downwards.
ACGCAGTCCTTGCCTGCGACTTCAATTCCCGCGCGCTTCAGCATTTCCATGACGCCGGCGGGCGTGCAGGCGGTCAGGCGGTAATCGCCCGTCATGATTCTGCCGGTATTTTCGGCGTGGAACGCGTCGACGTCCTTGAGCGGGTTAATCCGCTCATTTGCTGCTGTGACATCAATTTGTCTTGGGAGCGGCTGTTGAATAAGTATGCCGTTTACAGCGGTGTCGGCGTTGAGCCTGTTGATGAGCGCGAAAAGCTCGCTTTGCTCCACGTCGGCGGGCAGAATATGCTCGAAGGATTTAATTCCGCACTCGGCGCAGTCTTTCTTCTTCCAGTCGACGTAAATGCGGCTCGCGGGGTCGTCCCCGACCAAAACCACAGCCAGCCCGACCTGCAGGTTGCCGCGTTCTATTTCCGCTTTGATTTCTGCCTTGATGTCCGCGCTCATTGCTTTTCCGTCAAGAATTTGTGCCATCTTCATATTTTCATTAAGTCCTTTCTTCACCAACGGGAAATGAAAACGTCGTTTTCCCCGATTCGGTATTATTTATTTTCAAACTTTGCCTTCCTTTTGTTCATTCTCCTCTGTGGAGGAGTGGTTGCCGCCTAATATGCTTGGTGCGATTTCTTCTGCTTTATTGAGTGCTTTTTTCGCTTCTGTTTTTTCTTTACCGAGCTTGAGCTTCAATTCATAGGCGGAAATTTCCGCTGCGCTTTCGTCGCTGCTGCTGTAAAGCTTTGGTTCCTTGCGGGTTTTCTGCTTGAAGTAGATAAATGAGCCGATTGCCGCGCCGAAAGAAGCCGCAGCCAACAGCTGCGAGATTTTAAAGCCGCCGAGCATAAGGCTGTCGGAGCGCAGCTGCTCAATGAATACCCGCCCAAAGCCGTACCACGCCGCAAAAAGCAGGAAAATCTCACCGTCGAATGTACGCAGTTTCTTTGAATAGAAGTGCAGAAGTGCAAACCCGAGCAAGCACCAAAGGCTCTCGTAAAGGAAGCAGGGGTGGACGAGCGCGTCGGGGTTTTCTGCGCCGCTCAGGAACGCGTTTATGCTTGCTTCCAGCACTGCGGGATCCTGGGAGATTCTGCTGCCCGTCATGCCCCACGGGAGCGTGGTGAGCCCGCCGTAGGCCTCCTGATTGAAGAAATTGCCCCATCTGCCGAGCCCGATGCCGAGCAGAAAGCTCATGCCCGCAAGGTCGAGAATGGGCAGCATTTTCATCTTCTTGAATTTCATAGCGATGAGTCCGAATATAACAGCGCCGATTATGCCGCCGTAAATCGCAAGCCCACCGTCACGTATGTTGGAAAAAAAGGTGACAATGGTATATTTAGTTTCACTGAAAATTACGTAATAGAGCCGCGCACCCAAAAATCCGCCGAGCAGCCCTACAGCCGCGCAGTCAAAGACCTTGTCGGCTATCATACCGAACTGCCGGGAACGCTTCATGGCGTACAGGAAGCCGAGCACTATTGCGGCGGAAATAATCACGCCGTACCAGTAAATGTCGAGCCCGAAAAAACGGAACGCCGTTCTGCCGACCTCGAATTCAAGTCCCAGGTTTGGAAATGCAATCATGTCATAAAAATCCTTTCCTTAATTGTTCATTGTTCATTGTCAATTGTTAATTGTCCGTCACCGGTTCAATTACTGATATGCACGAGTTTTCCTCGTCGAGCTCTGCGAGAGCGTTTACAGCGTCGCTGTAAGTTAAATCCGCCGTAATCTCAATTAAATCAAAAAGGCTATTGCCTTGGAAATGCGCTTCGACCATATTTGTCGCGGTGGAGCTCACCGAGCCGTGAACCCCCATGAGCTCGCCGTAGGTTTTCTTGCGGACGTTCTCGAATTCTTTTTCCGATAATCCTGCGCTCTTTGCGGATTTGAGCGCCGTCTTTATTTCTGTGAAAACCTTGCGCGGGTCGCAGGACTCTCCGTCGGCGGAGGGCGTGAAGAATCCGCGTCCACTCAGCACACCGACCATAAAGTTGTTGTTAATCAAGCCCTCATTCAGGAGCCTGTCATAGAAAGCCGAGGTTTTTCCGAGAACAGTTTCTAAAATAATATTGTAGAGAACATATTTTTTTGCGCCCTTGGAGCTCTCATAAGCGGGAAGCTTGAAGAATACGTTGAACAGCGGCATGGAGCAGGTGAGCTTTTGCACGGTTTCGCACGTTTTAATCTGCTCGGGCTCGTCGGGAAATACAGCTTTAAGTCCGAGGTCGGGCGTGGGCTTTAAGAGCCGGTCGCAGATTTCGAGAGTTTTGTCAATATCAAAGTTGCCCGCGATTGACAGCATCATGTTATTAAGGTTATAAAATGTTTTATAACAGCGGTAAAGCAGGTCCTTGTCGATTTTGGCGATGCTCTCGACGGTGCCGCCGATGTCGATTCTGACGGGGTTTTTATGATAGAGCGCCTGCAGACCGTTGAAAAATACGCGGTATCCCGGGTCGTCCTCGTACATCTTTATTTCCTGGGCGATTATTCCGCGCTCCTTTTCGACGCTGTCGTCAGTGAAATACGGCTCCTGCACGAAGCTGAGCAGTATTTCCAGGTTCTCCTCGAACTTTTGCGAGCAAGAGAACAAATATGCGGTTTTGTCGAAGCTCGTGAAAGCATTGGCGTTTGCGCCGGTCTTCGCGAAAAGCTGGAAGGCGTCGCAGTCGTCGTTCTCGAAAAGCTTGTGCTCAAGATAATGCGCAATACCCTCGGGAACGGTCACATAATCGTCATCGTCATCGGTTTTAAATGTGACGTCCACCGAGCCGTATTTGGTTGCGAAAAGCGCGTAAGTGCTTGAGTAGCCTTTCATCGGATACAGGCAGATGGTGAGTCCGCTCGGGTGCTTGATTACCTGGTATTCCTCGCGGACGCGTTCGCTCCTTATTGTAGTTCTTTGCATATTTTTATTAAGTCCTTTCTTCACCAATACGGCATGGAAACATCATTTTCCCCGATTCGGTATTCTTTAATTTAAAGCTTAGTTCTATTAAGTCCTTTCGTCACCAATACGGCATGGAAACATCATTTTCCCCGATTCGGTATTCTTTAATTTAAAGCTTAGTTCCATTAAGTCCTTTCTTCACCAATACGGCATGGAAACATCATTTTCCCCGATTTTGTATCAGTTATTTTCAACCTTAGTCCTCCCGTCCGTCGCCGGACAGCACATATACGGTATCAAGCGTCATGCTGTTCGCGGCTTCCGTGAGGTTCTCGCGGGTTATTAAATTATAATCAGCGAGCGATTCCTCCGGCGACTTGATTGATTTGATATAAATTCGCGTCAAATACCACCATGTCAGCGAGCCTAAGCTGTCGTTTACGGTTTTTATATTATTCTGCTCATAAAGCAAGGCGGAGGTGAAGTCGCCGTCAGTGAAATCGCCGCGCTTAACAGCGTCAAGCTGTGCGAGGATTTCGGCTTTTGCTTTTTCAATATTCGATTCCTCAACGCCGCAGCTGACTGTCATTATACCTTTTTCCTTATAAACACGCGACCAGCAGTAGTAGCAGAGCGAGAGCCGCTCGCGGACGTTCAGGAACAGCTTTGATGAGATTGTGCCGCCGTAGAGGTTGCTCATCAGCGATAAAGCTGCGCGGTTATTATAACCGCCGGTCTTGAAGCCGAGCACCATCTTGCTTTGATTAAGCAGCGGGAGCAGTTCAGTCTTTTCGGTGACAACGGGTTTAAGCGGGCTGTACGCTGATTTTGATAAGGCGGTGTTCATTCTTTTAAGTGGTGTGAACGCTTTCTTGCTGAGCGCGAGGGCGTCGGTGAAGCTGTTACAGCCTACGCAGATTATTTCAATAACAGCGCTTTCAAGAAGCTCGCGGTACGCGCCGAGAAGCGCTTCCGGCGTAACAGCGCGGGTGCTTTCGGCGTCGCCGAGCGGGTTTACCGCGGCGGGCTCACCCTCACAGATTATACGCTTGGCTTGGTTTGCGGCGTAGGTGCGCTTGTCGTTGAGCTCGGATTCGATTGCTTCGATTTGCTCGCGTTTGCAGATTTCAACGTAGTTTGCATCGAACACGCCGTTTTCAAGCACGGGATTAAACACGCAGTTAAACAGAGCGCTTGCCGCCGCCTCTGTGATTTTTTCCCGCGCAAGCGCGTAGCTGTCGTCCATAAAGTTCATGGAAATGCCCAGGAACTGCGTGTCGCCTATGCCCGCGACCTCGAACTCGTTACGCGCGTTATAAAGCGAGGCGAGGTAGTTGTTGAAGTCCCTGCTCCCCGGGAATTCGGAGCTGGCTCTGTACAGATAGCGCGGAAGCAACGCGAAAAGCGAGGCTTTCTCCCTGCAGAGTGGCACTTGGAAGCCGAAAGTAATGCGGTTGAACTTGAACCGCGGGTCACAGACAGCGTTGAAATGTGCGCCGTCAGCTATTTTTTCTCGTTTTAAGGAGTTGTCCATTTTTTATGTCTTGCCTTTCTTTATTTCATACTTTATTAGTATAGCACATATTGGTAAAAAAAACAAATAAAAAAATAACCCCTTTTAAAAAAAGGGGCGGAAAGTAAGATAATGCATAATGTGTAGAACAAAAGAAAGGAGACAACTAAAACAAAAACAACTAATATGGAGGTCATTTTGTCAATTCCAGTGTAACACTATTTTACTGATTTGTCAATAGTTGTTTGAAAAATTAAAAATATTTGTAAGATGTACACAAAAGACGGAGGGCGTTTTTGGGGGAAAGGTTAAGAGTCTGTGCCTAATAACTCATTAAACGTAATATTTATAAGGGTAATATATTTCATTATTTATTAAAATATACATAAAAAAGCGGCACAGCCGCCTTTTTATTGCTCACTCATATTTTGAATTATTTCTATAACACTCTTACATTGCCGCTTCGTCAGCGGCTTCTTCGGCGTCATGCTGTTGATAAACTCGATAAGCTTGTGCCGGCTGCAGAACGTGCTGCTGCTTTTTCCTGCGTTGAGCTGCAGCTTCACGTTCGGGTTCGAGAAGAACAGCGCGTTTTCCACCCACACGTCAAAGCCGTTCTCGGCGAGCAGGGATTTTATAATCCCGCGCTGCCTGCGCAGCTGAATGAGCGGGTTGAGCATTTTCTTCCGTGCGCCCTTGCCCTCGCGGTGCTTCTTGCGCTGAATCCAGAAGTCGTCGCCGGCGTCGCCCGTTATTATACCCGAGTGGTTTTTGACCTCGATAATGAGAATCCCGCGCTCGCCGACAAGAAGCATATCGATTTCGGAGCGGTTTTTTTTGTATGCAACGGGCAGGTTTGTAAATATGGCACAATCTCCGCTCCAGCGTATGTGTTTTATGATTTTGAAAAGAGCGCGTTCGCCGTTATGGCCGGAGAGCAGAATCCTGTACCGCCGCGACAGCGCCGCATATGTAATCAGCATGCCCGCTATCATTACGGCAAAGCCCGCGGTTTCGAGGTAGTTTTCCGAGCCGATACGCCACAGCAGGAAAGCCAGTACGAAAACAGGCAGCACAACGAGCGTAATCCGTGCCGCTGAGAGGACTATGAGCGTGCGGTAATACGGGTTTTTGTTGCGGTAAATCTGCATTTATTGATTAGGTCCTTTCTTCATAAACCGGACATAAAAACATTGTTATTTCCATTAAGTCCTTTCTTCACAAACGAATAATGAAAACAACGTTTTCCCCGATTCAGTTGTGTTTATTTTCAAACTTTTCATGTTTTTGTATATTAAAATTATATAGTTTTTAATCGCCCTTACGTCTTGTTAAATCTAAATAAAACCACATCGCCGTCTTTAATTATATAATCCCTGCCCTCAAGGCGGAGCAGACCTTTTTCCTTTACGGCGTTGGTGCTGCCGAGCGCGTCAACATCGCTAAATGCAGTGACTTCCGCTTTAATGAAGCCTTTTTCTATATCGGTGTGGATTTTTCCTGCTGCCGCGCGGGCTTTCGTGCCGCTGCGTATCGTCCACGCGCGCACTTCCTGCGGGCCCGCCGTGAGGAATGAAATCAAGCCGAGCAGCGCATAGCCTTGTTGAATTACGCGGTTGAGCCCCGGCTCGGACATGCCGAGCTCCCCGAGGAAAAGCTTCTTGTCCTCTTCGTCAAGTTCCGAGATTTCGGCTTCGACCTTGGCGCAGACGGGCAATACCGCGCAGTTTTCGCTCTTTGCGGCTTCTATTGTATAGGCGTAGTGCGGGTTTTTTCCGGGGGTATCAAAAACAGCGGGGAAGTCGCTTTCGTTCAGATTCGCCGCGTATATGACCGGCTTCGCGGAGAGCAGCGGCACATCCTTGATTATACCGAGCCCGTACTCATCGAAGTCGTAGCTGCGGGCGGTATTACCCTCACTCATGTATGTAATCAACTTTTCTATGAAGTCGGCTTCCTTTTGAAATTCCTTGCTTGCTTTAAGGTTTTTGCGGGTGCGTTCGAGCTTGCGCTCTAAAATTTCAAGGTCGGAGAAGATGAGCTCCAGGTTTATGGTTTCGATGTCGCGCTTTGCGTTTATGTCGCCGTCGGGGTGCATGACGAGTTCATCCTCAAAGCAGCGCACAACGTGAATAATCGCATCAACCTCGCGGATGGAAGCTAAAAACTTATTGCCGAGCCCTTCGCCTTTTGATGCGCCTTTGACGAGGCCCGCGATGTCCACGACTTCAAGCGAGGCGGGGGTGATTTTAGCGGGGTTGTAAAGCTCGGCGAGGCGGAGGAGCCGAGCGTCGGGAACGCTGACCGCGCCGATGCTGGATTCGATTGTGCTGAAAGCGTAGCTTTCCGACACTGCACCGGCACCTGTGAGCGCGTTGAACAACGTGCTTTTGCCCGTGTTGGGCAGACCTACCATACCAAGTTTCATATCTTTAGTATTCCTTTTATATTTTTTATTTTCAAATCTTGTAAACCTTTGACGGAAGAGGGTATACAAGGTAATTATATATTTGCTGTAATTAATTTTACGATACGTTTCGTCTGATTTTACCTTTTATACTCGGGCGGAAAACTACGCCGCGCATCATGACGTTGAACTGTGCACCGAAAAACATAATATTCATGCAGAAATAAAGCCAGAGCATAAGGAGCACGATGGCTGTCAGGCTGCCGTAAAGGTACGAATAGTTCGCGAAGTTATTGATGTAAAACGAGTACAGCGCCGAGAAGCCGACCCAGCCCGCCGCGCTTAGAAAAGCGCCGGGGAATTCTTTAACCGAGCGGGTTTTTCGTCCGGGCGCGAATGAATAAAGCACCCAGAAGAATAAGACCAAAAGACAGAAGCCCAGCAGCCAGCGCGTCCAGACAAAAAACGTACTGTGAGCCTCGAGAAAGGGGAAGACGCCGATAAGCCAGTCAGCGATGACTCTGCCGAAAACCAGCACCACGAGCGTAATAATCAGCGTAATCATAAATGCAAGCATATAAAGCATGGTAATCAGACGCATCTTGATGAATCCGCGCTTTTCGTCAATGCCGTAGATGGAGTTGAGCCCGCGTATCATAGAAAGCAGTCCGCGCGAAGCCGCCCAAAGCGCTGTTATTGTAGCCACGGATATGACGGCACCCGAGGTTTTAAGATAAACCTCCTCAAGCATAGTTTCCACAAAGCTCGACACCTGCGGCGACAGGAAGTCCACAGAAAAGCCCTGTATCTGCTCCTCGGAAAAGGGCAGGTAATTCAAAAATGTAAGGAACAGCATCGCCATCGGCAAAGACGCGATAATGATGAAAAACGCCGCCTCGGCTGAATGAACCGTGACGTTGTTTTTTTTCATGCTGTTTTTAGTCATAACAACAAAATTCTTTACGAAAAAGAATTTTTTGCGATGCTTTTCCATTTAATTCTTGTTAAGAGCCTATCCAACAATAGTCCACGTACATCTTGACGGCATATTTTCCGTCATACTGCGTTAATTTTTTCTTAAATATCAACGGATATTCGCCAAAAAATTGCCTTGTCTGACGAAAAATCCACTCGCCAATCTGTACACGTCTTATTGTCGGATAGGCTCTAAGCCCTTTCTTCATAAAAATGCAGTGAAAATAATGCTTTCCCCGGCTCGGTATCATTTATTTTCAAACTTATTACCATTGTATATTTTACCAGCTATTTTATGATTTGTCAAACGGTATAATAAGTATTATGATAGTGTTAAAAATTATATGGCTGTCTGTGTTTTCGCTTACAGCCCTCTTTATTATAACAAAGCTCATAGGCAACAAGCAGATTTCGCAGCTCAGCGTCTTTGATTATATCATCGGCATAACTATGGGCAATATCGCTGCAGAGATGGCAACAAGCATTACCGACAGCTGGGTTGAGCCGCTTGTGGCTATGATGGTGTACGGCTTTGCGGCGTTTATCATTTCGATTATCTCCATAAAATCCCTGAAAGCGAGGAAGCTTTTATGGGGGCGGCCGCTGATTATATATCAGAGCGGAAAATTATACGAAAAAAACTTGTTTAAGGCAAAGCTTGATATTACCGAGTTTCAGATGATGTGCCGCAATAACGGCTACCATAATTTAGCCGACATAGGAACAGCCACGCTTGAACCTAACGGGCAGCTTTCATTCATACCCGTGGCGGCGAGAAGACCCGTGACGCCGGAGGACCTGAACCTTTTCCCGAAGCAGGAGGGGATAGTCGTGAATATAATTCTTGACGGAAAAATTCTTGAAACCAACCTGAAATATCTCAGCAAGAATAAGATTTGGCTTCAGGAGCAACTTAATTCGCAGGGCTTCACCGACGAGAAAAACGTTTCGCTCGCTACCTGCGACAGCAGCGGAGACGTCAGCGTTTATGTAAAAATGCCGAAGAGCGAAACGAAAGATTTATATGAATAACTTGACAAAATACGTAAAATCATACAAAATGCAAATAAGATTGATAATTCAAGGAGTAACAAGCATAGATAACGATTGGATTTATATTACTCATGAAATTCGGGATTGCGATGACTCAAGAACTTTGATTAAATCTTCTCTGCTCATGTTTCCGACGATTCTGTCGGTGACTTTGCCGTGCTGTATAAGCACGGTTGTAGGCAGGAAGCGGACGCTATATTTCCGCGCGAGTTTACTTGACGAGGAGATGCCGACTTTGATTTCATCCCGTAATTCCTCGCTTAACACATCAGCTGTCTGCCGCAGCAGAAACGTTGCAAGCCCGTCGCCGCCAAAGCTCAGCAGCACGGGGTTTTTATGATTTTCGATTTCTTTTTTGTGGTTTTTTTCGTTAATAATTAAAGCAGCCATACCGGGAGTATTGGCAGAAATTACGGGTGGCAATCACCGTGGCAGTGGCTTTCTATTTTACCGACAATCGGCTCGGGGTCTATACCCTGACGTCTGTAGTAGTCTGCGATGGCGGTTTTCACGGCTTCCTCAGCGAGTACCGAGCAGTGAATCTTCGCAGGCGGAAGCCCCTCGAGCGCTTCGACGACCGCCTTGTTCGACAGCTTCAGCGCTTCTTCTATAGATTTGCCTTTAATCATGTCGGTGGCTATTGACGATGTTGCGATTGCCGCGCCGCAGCCGAAAGTTTTAAACTTCACGTCTTCTATAATCCCGGCGTTTATTTTAAGGTACATCTTCATTATATCGCCGCACTTTTCGTTGCCGACTTCGCCGATGCCGTCGGCGTTTTCTATTTCGCCGACGTTGTGCGGAGCGGCGAAGTGCTCCATTACTTTTTCGGAGTAAATCATGACCTGTTTTTAATCCTTTCCCATAAGGGCGACATTGCCCGTAATTTTTCTATTATGCCCGGTAATACCTCAAGAAGCCTGTCAATCTCGGCTTCCGTTGTATACCCGGACATGGAGATTCTGAGTGAGCCGTGCGCAACTTCATGCGGTAAACCCAGCGCGAGCAGCACGTGCGACGGGTCGAGCGAGCCGGAGGTGCAGGCAGAGCCGCTTGAGCAGCAGATTCCCTCCATGTCGAGCATGAGCAGCAGCGATTCGCCCTCAACGCCCTCGAACGAGAAATTAAGGTTGTTTATGACGCGCTGTTCCGGGCTGCCGTTGAAGTGAACCTTTTCGAGCTTTGTGATTTCGCGGTACAGCTTTTCATGCAGCGGCAGGAGTTTTCTGCGCTTTGATTCCACGCCGCTTACCGCTTCCTGAACGGCTTTGGCAAAACCGACGATTCCCGCGACGTTTTCGGTGCCGGCGCGCCGCCCGCTTTCCTGTGCGCCGCCCTCGATAAAAGGCGCGAGACGGATTTTCTTATTCACGTAAAGCAAACCGACGCCTTTCGGGGCGTGGATTTTATGCCCGGAGAGCGAGAGGAGGTCCGCGCTTTGTTCCGATAAATCGAGCGGTATATTTCCGAGCGCCTGAACGGCGTCGGTGTGGAAAATAATCCCGCGTTCTTTGCAAACCGCGCCGATGTCGGAAACGGGCTGGATTGTACCTGTTTCGTTGTTGACCTGCATGATTGTGACAAGTCCCGTGTCGGGGCGGATAGCCGCTTCAAGGTCTGAAACACGAACAACGCCGTTCTCGTATACAGGCAGGAAAGTTACTTCAAAGCCGAAGCTTTCCAATCCCTGCAGAACGTGCAGAACTGCATGATGCTCGAACTGAGAGCTGATAATATGCCTCTTGCCCTGCTTTGCGGCAAGCGCCGCTGCGCCTTTGACAGCCCAGTTGCTGCTTTCGCTGCCGCCGCTCGTGAAGTAAATCTCGCGCAGGTCACAGTGAAGCGCTTCGGCGATATCGGCGCGGGCTTTATGAATGGCTTTCGCGCTTTCACGCCCGAGGCTGTACAGCGACGAGGCGTTGCCGTAAAGGTTATCGAGATACGGCTCCATCGCATCGCGGACGGTAGGGCTTATGCGGGTGGTTGCGGCGTTGTCTAAATAAATGATGTTGTTCAAATTTATTATATCCTTTGTATACTAATTTAGTCCACATTTATCATAACAAAAAGGGATTGATTTGTCAACCCCTTTCCAAATTTTAATGAATAACATTTCCGATTGCAGCTTCAGCCTGCTCAAGGGTCGCAAATGAGGAAGCGTCGCGCTGTTCCCCCTTGAAATGCGGGGACGGCGGGTTCACGGAGTTCACAAAATCAGCGATAAAATAATTTCCTTTGGGGTAGCCGTCGTTATAGTTCCACACCCATTGAATAGAATCCGGGTCGTCATCCTGCAGGCCGTTGAAGAAAATAAGCATTTTATAGTTGTCTTCAAGTGCGCCGTTCATGATTTCAAACGAGTACCATTTGCCCTCCTCATGCGTGAGAGGCGACATAACGTCAAACCAGCCGTCCCAGAAGAAATCGCCCCACATGATTGACGGATTGCCGGCGAGCTGGCTGTAAGTGTCGTGGAAGTAGACTTTATTCGGGTCGTGCATGGGACCGGAAGGGGGAGCGGCTTGTTCCTGCGGGGGTTCTTCTGCGGGAACGTAGTCGGCGGGTTCATTACCGGGAGATTCGGAAGTTTCAGCGGCAGGAACTTGTTCCTGCGGAGTTTCGGAAGCGGGTGTGGTGCTTTCGCCGCCGCATGCGGCAAGACCGAGCATAAGCGTCATCATTAGCAAAACAATGAGCAATCTTTTCATATAACTTCTCCTTTCATTCCCCTCTGCATAAGGAAGGGTGCAGAGGGGCGGGGCGGTCAAGGTTTGTATGAACTTTTAAGCGGCACTGTTTTATTAAAAGTATCATCGTTCTTATTATCTTTGCAGAAGTATCCGGTGCGCACGAACTGGAATTTCTCGCCCGCCTGCGCGTCTTTCAGCGACGGCTCTATTTTCGCGTTTTTCACGAGTATGAGTGAATCCGGATTTATATAGTCGGCGTAGTCGCCGTCATCGGGAATATCGAAGACGTTCGGGGTCGTGAAAAGCTTGTCGTAGAGCGCAAGCTCTGCGTCTTCCGAGTGCGAAGACGACAGCCAGTGAATGGTACCCTTAATTTTACGCCCGTCGGACGGCATGTTATTCTTTGTTTCAAGGTCGGCGGTACAGAGAAGCTCGGTTACATCGCCTTTTTCGTTTTTGATAATTTCATTGCACTTTATGATATATGCGCCCATGAGCCTGACTTCCGCGCCGGGTTTCAAGCGGTGAAACTTCGGCGGCGGAACTTCGGCGAAGTCGTCCTGCTCTACATATAGCTGCCGTGTAAACGGCAGTTCGCGCATGCCCATATCGGGATTGTTCGGGTTATTCGGGAGCGGGAAATACTCGGTATGAGTTTCGGGAAAGTTCGTTATAGTAACTAATAAAGGCTTGGTTACGGCGATTCTGCGGGGAGCGGTTTTGTCTAATTCCTCGCGCAGGCAGAACTCCAAAAGTGCACTGTCAACCACGCTGTAAACTTTCGCCACGCCGGCTCGTTTCAAGAATTCTAAAATAGAAGACGGCGTATAACCGCGGCGGCGAAGTCCGCTCAGAGTCGGCATACGCGGGTCGTCCCAGCCCTCAACCAAGCCTTTTTCCACGAGCTGTCTGAGATAACGCTTGCTCATGGTTGTGTAGGTCATGTTGAGGCGGGCGAACTCGTACTGGTGCGGCTTTTCGTGCTCTTCAAGCCCGATGTTGTCCGCGACCCAGTCGTAGAGCGGGCGGTGATTCTCGAATTCGAGCGAACAGCAGGAGTGCGTTATTCCCTCGATTGCATCCTGAATCGTATGCGCGAAGTCGTACATGGGATAAATCTTCCATTTGCCGCCCTGGCGATGGTGATGAGCGTGAAGAATCCGGTAAATCACGGGGTCACGCAGGTTCATGTTGGGCGATGCCATGTCGATTTTAGCACGGAGCGTACACGCGCCGTTCCCGAATTCGTCGTTTTTCATGCGCTCGAACAGCTCCATGTTTTCCTCAACGCTGCGGTTACGGTACGGGCTGTTCTGCCCGGGAAGATTATACGAGCCGCGGTACTCGGCGACCTGCTCGTTAGTCAAATCGCAGACATACGCCTTGCCGTCTCTTATGAGTTTCAGTGCGTATTCGTAGGTTTTATCGAAATAATCCGAGCCGTAAAAAATACCGCCGGAGGGCTCGCCGCCTATTAGCCATTTTATATCCTCGATAATGGAGAGAACGTAGCTCTCGTCTTCTTTTACGGGGTTTGTGTCGTCGAAGCGGAGGTTGAACAAGCCGCCGTATTTCTTCGCGGTTTCAAAGTTTATATAAATTGCTTTTGCGCTTCCGATGTGAATACAGCCGTTGGGCTCGGGCGGGAAGCGGGTATGCACGCTTTTGCATTTACCGGAGGCGAGGTCAGCGTCGATTATATCGTGAATGAAGTTTTCGTTGGGGGTCATTTTAAAGCTCCTTATTTTTGTTACACATAATTATAACAAAAACCCCGCTCCTTGTCAAGAGCGGGGTTTATTTAATATTGATATACCTACATTTTTATACTGCCTGCAATGAAAACTATACCGAAAATCAATGCTATTACCGACCAAACGACTAAATCGCTGAATGTTCCTAAATTTGCGAAACCAAGAACAGCCGCTAATATATAAAACACTCCCGCTGTGATTCCGCCACCTTTACTTTTCCTTGTAACAACACCTACAATTCCTGCAATCAAAATAAGAATGGCAAGAATAGAACCGGCTCCGCCGCTGGTGTCCTCAGCATTATCCTCCAGTGCGTTTACGACTCCCACAGCGCACGATTGAAACATGATAACAGAAAAGAGTACCATGCTTATTATGCCGATTATAAGTTTTGCGTTTTTCATATAATGTCTCCTTTTTTGTGTTATTTTATACTATTGTAGCAGAAAACATCTTTTTTGTCAAGCCTATAGTATAAAAATATTCGCCATAGCATTTTGTTTTTATGCTATAGTGCAGTTAAACTTATATTAAAGCATAAAAGGAGACCGTAATATGGATAAGCAGAAAATACAAGAAATATTTAGTAATAACCTACTTAAATACCGTACTCTGAGCAGAAGAAGCCAAGAGGACTTAGCTTTTTATTCAAATGTAAGCACAGCTTATCTGAGTGAGCTGGAGCGGGGCGAGAAATGCCCGACAATTTTTACGGTTTATAAAATCAGCGCGGCTCTTAATATTTCGCCGTCACAGCTTATGGAACTCGGCGCAGACGAGCTTGACGATTCCGAATCTTACATGATTGTAAAGCGCGCCTTAAACGATGTTCCCGGTAAAAACAGAATGAAGCTCGCGCGTGTGTTTGAACAACTTGCGAAAATTTATGATACATAGAAAAATCCCGCCGTCAGGCGGGATTTTAGTGTTATGAATTTCTTATTTAAGCTCAACCGTCGCGCCGGCTTCCTGAAGCTTTTTCTGAAGCTCTTCAGCTTCAGCCTTGGAAACGCCTTCCTTAACTGCTTTCGGAGCTGCTTCAACGAAGTCTTTTGCTTCCTTGAGTCCAAGACCGCAGAGGTCTTTGACAGCCTTAATCACGTTCATCTTTGCGTCGCCGAAGCCCATGAGCATTACGTCGAACTCTGTCTTTTCCTCAGCCGCAGCCGCGCCGCCCGCTGCAGGGCCGCTTGCCACCATTGCTGCCGCAGATACGCCGAATTCTTCCTCAAGTGCCTTTACGAGCTCGTTAAGCTCTAAAACCGTCAGGGTTTTTACCTCTTCAACCATGTTGGTTACTTTTTCTGATGCCATTTTATTTTCCTCCTGTTAATAATTGTGTAAATGTGTTAAGTTTAAACGTAATTGTCAATTGTACATTGTTAATTGTCAATTGTTCGTTACGCCGCGCCTTCTTCGTTTTTCTTTGCGATTTCGCTGATGGCAATAGCCATTCTCTGCATTGGCGACTGCAGCATGAACAGAAGCTTCGCCACGAGCTCTTCCTTGCTCGGGAGCTTCGCGTATTCTTCAATCACGCCGACGTCAACCGCCGCGCCGTCCATGAAGCCTGCTTTGATTTTAAACTCGCCTTTTGAAGCCTCAACCTGCTTGTACAGCAGCTTCGGCGCGGTAATAAGGTCGTCTGCGCAGAGCCCGATTGCCGTAGGGCCGGCGAGGTGTTCGTCCAGACCGCTTATTCCCGCTTTTTCGAGCGCGCGCACTAAGAGCGTGTTTTTCACTACAAAGTACTCGACATTCGCTTCGCGCAGGGATTTGCGCAGCTTTGTGTCGGCGGCGACGTCAATTCCCATGTAGTCAACGATGACGCCGCAGGCGGAGTTTTTTAGCTTTGCTGCGAGTTCGTCCACGAACTGCTCTTTTTCACGTAAAATCTTTTTACTCGG